>NZ_LZSW01000027.1:0-107281 GCF_001665615.1 Mycobacterium sp. 852014-52144_SCH5372336 | reverse complement strand
AAAGACACCTTCACCGTCACCATCGACGACGGCCACGGCGGACTCATCACCAAACAGGTCACCGTCACCATCCAGCCGCAGAACGCCGGCCCAACGTCCGCGCCCGTATACAACGGATTCGCCAACGGAGTGCATTACGGGTCCACCGGAAGCGCTGACGCCGACGGCGACACGTTGACCTACCAGATCACTGGCGCGGCAACCAATGGCACGGCGTCAATCGACCAAACCTTGGGCACCTACACCTACGTGGCGACAAGCGCGGCGCGCAATGCCGCTGCAAACACACCGGGTACCGACACAGACAGCTTCACGTTCACCGTCAGCGACGGTCACGGCGGCTTGATCACGAAGACGGTGACGGTCGAAATCATGCCGACTGGAGTCATCACCGACATCCCGAAGGCGACGGGCTCCTCGACGATGTACGTCAGCCCTGACGGTGGCCGCGTCCTGATGACTACCAGGGACTCGTCGACCGGCACGACGCGGACGAAGGTCACCGTCTACAACTCGAGCACCAGCGGCGCAGTCGGCACACCGGTGTTCGTTGACGGCGATACTCCGTCCGTCTTCTTCACCCCCGATGGAACGGCCGCTGTGGTGCGAACAACCAACGGCAACACGACAACGTTCGCAGCGATAACTCTCGCGAACGGCTCGTTGCGCGGTGGCGGTGCCGCGAGCGTCACAGGCAATGCCGAGCACCGCTTCGATGCCGACAGCAAGACAGTCGTTGTCGCAGGCGAAAATTACTCTGGCTCAACCGCATTCACAAACTTCGCCATCCTCACTCCCACGACGACTTCGACCTTCACGGTCAACGCAGCAGGCGGTTATGGCGGCGGTTGGGTTGTGCAACTCAGCCCGGACCGCGCACGTGCAGTGGCCGCCATCGACCGCTACGACGACACTGGTATCACGTATGCGATCGTCAACACCGCGACAGGAGAGGTACTCAGTACTCCGACCCTAGTCGGTGACGAGTACATGTTGGGGCTGACATTCGCGGGGAACGGCCGCGTCGTGCTGAGCACGAAGACGTATCCGGATGTGGACGACCCCACCGTGAGGATGGCAGTCTTCAACACCGTCACCGGCGCGGCGGTCGGGCCTGTGAGGACCCTCACCGGCTACGAGATGAGCGTGCCGGCGGTCAGCCCCACCGGGAATCGGGTCGTGCTAGGCACACATCCCGGCAACGCGCTCCAAACCACCATCATGATCGTTGACACCGCCACGGGTGCGATCGTCGGAGGTGCACCGACGGTTCTGAACGACTTCGCTACGGGGGCACAGTTCAATGCCGATGGCACCAAGGTCTTCCTACCTACCTGGATCAATCCCTCTATCAAGACTATCGACGCCACCACCGGCGCGGTGGTGGCAACGACGCCGACGTACTCGGGATATGGGCGGGGTGTCGTGTGGAACGACGATCGTACCCGCGGCCTCTTCATTGTCGAGACCACCACCGGCGACACGCTGGTAGTGCCGTTCAATGCCACCACCGGTACGGCGATAAGTTCAGGGGTCACGATCAGCGGCAAGCTGGAGGGGGGCGATTTGCGCCCGGACGGTCAGCGCATGACCTTCTACACCGAAACGCAAACCTACAACAGTGCAACCGGGCTCTACGACACAATCGCTCGGGTATCGGTGCTTAACGTGTCATCCGGAGCTCTCGTGAACTCCGTTACAATCTTCTCCGGACCATCCACCAATTCGGCCGTGAGTTTCGTCGACAGCGGGGTCGGTCCCAACAACCGTGTGGTAGTGGCGTACTCGAGCAGAACAAATGCGACAGACGGCGCCTCGAGCATCGCAGTCATTGACACAACCAACGGGACAATCGTGGGCACACCACTCCAACTGTCGACGTACGGTGGATACGCTTCTCGTCCTCAGATGAGCACAAATGGCGTGGGCGCGGTGATGTGGGCTGCGGAGGGATACGACTTCACCGCCAACAAGTACACGGGTATCAAGCTGATCGCAGCTAACACGCAAACCGGCCGGATAACGGTCGCGCCAACCGCGAACGACATCTACGACCTCCGGGTCTCCGCCGATGGAAGCAGGGCTGCCGGCGCTACGTCTACTGCAACCGCCACGGAGACGACTTCGCAAGTCACAGTCGTCAATACATCAACGGGCACCGTCAGCACGACAAGCTACACAGGAACCGACAAGGCGGTCTTGAATTTCACAGCAAGCGGCCTGCAGGTTTCGGTGCCGACGGCTACAGGCATGAGGATCTACCTCATCCCCGGTTGAGACGACGGGCTCATTGGCCGATTGGAGTCGCAATCGGTGTATACCTTCACCGGCACGGATGTGGCGCAGGCGGACTTCGCCTCAGGGACATTGGGTGTCACGCTCCAGAAGGCGGCCGGGATGCGAGCTTTTCGTAGTTCGCGACTTCATCCATCGAGGGCTCTGATAAGCGCGACTGGCCTTCGTCGACAAGCAAACCGGCCGCCGTTCCGTCCCGTGTGACAGCAGCGTGGCAGAAGATCTGCGCGTATGCCGCGGTTGCGATTAGCATCCACCAACGTGGGTGGCGAACCTCCGGTCCCCGTGCCGCGGACGCATCGGGTCGCGCAGAGGTTGTCCCGATTGAACGTCGCACAGATCAGACGGACCGCGCTTCTGCTGATTCTCGTGGCCACCGCCGCGTTCGGCGGCCTCGAGACCGTCGACAAGCAAGTCACGCCGTTCAAGGTCGCCGAGGAGTTCAGCGATGGCCAGTTCACGATCACGGTCGAGCGGGCAAGGTTCGTCCGCGAACTCAAGGGTGGGTTGGCCACCATCGGCGCTGCCGAACCCGGCAAGGTCTACCTGGGCGTCGTGGCGACCGTCGACAACACCGGCACCGTGCCAGGAGGCCTCCGCGATCTCCTCGACCTACAGGGTCTGGCCGGCAAGGAGATCTTCGGGACCTTCCGTCTGCGCGACGGTTCTGCGATTCAGAGTCTCGGACCCGGACTCACCGAACAGTTGGCGTTCACTTGGCAGGTCCCGGAATCCAGCGCACATAGGGTTCAGGAGGTGACCATCCGGGTGTGGAAGAAGACGTTCACGCAGCTGATGGTCACCTACGGTGGCAAGGAATGGATCGACACGGATAACTACGGTCGGGTGGTCGTTCCGGTCCAGGGGCTGCCGTGAATCCGCGCACGCGCCGGGCGCTGACGGTGATCACGACAGTCGTTGTGATCGCGGCGGCCGCGGTGGTGTGGCAGAACCTGCCGACACCGCCGGACATCACCGGACCGTTCGACGTGTACGGCGAGGCGGGACAGCGTGCCGCCGGCCGCGACGTCGCGGCTACCGTCACCGATGTCCGTATCTCTTCGCAAGTGGATTCGGTTGCACCCGCGGGCGTTTGGGTGGTTGTCGACGCCACCCTGGAGGCACCGGTCACCACCGAACTACCCCGCAGTGACCTGATCGTCGGGTCGAACACGTACACACCCACCGATCGGTTTTTCCTCAAAACCCTCCGGGGGAACGTCAGGCCCGGTATCGCGCAACGCGGGTCGTGGGTGTTCGATGTCGCGCCGGCCCTTCTCGAGCCCGGCTCATCCGCACCGATCACGCTGCGGGTGTGGACGGGTTATGACGAGCAACTGGACTCGCGTCTTGTCATCGATGTTCCGCTCGCAGACGCCCGCCGAGTACAGACCGTGAGACTCGAGGCTCCCTTGGAACGTGCGTCATGAGGAGATGGCTGTCGGCGCTGTGGGTGCGAAACCTGATCGGTGCCGTCGTCATGGTGGCCGCAATCGGCGTCATCATCGCGACCACACTGGGCGATCAGTGGACCACTTACCGCGACACGGTGGTTCCGGACGTAGTGGTGGCGAAGGGTGAGTCCGGCGGCGCCGGCGGATACACCTGGGAGGTCGACTCGGTGAGGCACTTGAACCGCAAGCCTTCCCGGTTCGGGCCGCAGCTACCCGAGGTCGCCGTATTGACGGTGGTGACGGTCGACATGTCGGGTCCGGCACGTGAGAACCCCGAAACCTGCAGCGCTGTCATCACCGACGGTCAGCGGCGGTGGGCATCGGAGAAGGCGGGCGGTTTGGGGCCGACTCCACCCGATGGTGTGGGGATCAGGTGTGAGAAGCCCGGCCCGGTGCAGTTCGCGTTCGTGCTGCCGCAGGATGCGGTGCCCGACGCGCTCGATGTCACAAGTGCTGACGGTCGGCTACTGGCGCGGATGATGTTGTAGGTTCCTGCTTTTCGAGTTGCTCAAGGCAGTACGCCACCGTGGACGCGATCAGGCAGATGCGAAGGGGCTCGATGATCAGGTGCGAGCCGAGCGCGATCGTTTCGGCGAAGCCGTACCAGAAGGGCAGCGGATGCGGACCGAGAAGCCATGCCACGAACCGGAATAAGTAGCCATTGCCCATCTCGGGCCGATAGAAAGACCCGGACATGTCGAGCCACGCCAAGCCGAGATAGCCCAACACGTACAGCGACAGGGCGAAGACTCCCCCGTAAAGGATGAGCCGTGCCGAATCAACGATGGTGCTGTAATTGCCCAGCTTGGAGAGCAGCCAGGAGCGCACCTTTTGGCCCAGCGTCTCGGGCACGTCCCAACCGCGCTCTTTGAGCATCTTGCGCCGCTCTGCCGCGCTGTTGATCACCCTGTCGGCGCGACTGCCCACAACGCGGCGAGCCGCGCGGCGCCAGTCGGGCATGGACACGCCGTAGACGATCCCGGCGACGGCGAGCCAGAGAAGCGGGATCGTGGCTCCACCGAATGCTGTCCGCAGCACCGCCATCAGGCCGTCCCACAAGGCTTCCAGCGGCGCGAAGTGCGTAAACAGTGCGGCCCGCGTCTCGTTGAACCACACCACGATTCGCCGTTCGGAGATCCAGCCCATCGGGTTGATGAGGAAGCCGACGCCTTCGCTGGCAGCGAAGCTCAGCGTGAGGAAGACCCACAGCGCGTCGACGTAGACGCGGACGGCGATCATCCACCCCGGCAGCTTGTCCTTGAGCTTGCTGAGCACATAACGCACGACCAGCGCCGACACGATGATCACCCACGTGGTGGTGCCGACGGGCAGTTGATCGGGATGAAGCTCGGTGGGCTCCGTGGATGTCAGCGCTTCGGTGACGGAGTCGGTGATGCGATAGTCGAGGGCCACCGTCTCGAACTCGATCCAGTCCTCTGCGAACAGCTTCCAGGCCAGATAGATCGCGAAGAACGGCACGATGATGTTGGCGAACACGTCGACGCTGCGCGCAGATCGCCGCGGCAGCGCCGCCAGCGCGGGGATGGCCGAGCGCAGCACCAAGAACATCGCGACGTACGAACCGAGCCGCGCCATCCCGGCGAACGGCATGATCAGCGCGGCCCAGACGTCGTTGTCCCACCCGGCCCAGGCCGCCAGCTCGATGGCGCCGCGACGACCCAGCCAACCGAGCAGGTACAGCGCCGCCAATTGAGGGAAATAGCGCCACCACAGGTCGAACGGCCGCAACACGGAGCGCACCGCCACATCCTAGGGCGGCGACGGTAGCGGCGACGGGCTGACGAGCTGATCCACCAGCCACCAGTGCATTTGGCACGGTCGCGCGTCGTCTCAGCACTGCATGACGATCCGGCCAGGCCCTCTTGACTGTGACGCCACTCACAGTAGTATGACCAGTGGTCATCGCTGGGAGGTGTGGATGCCGACTGTCACATGGGCTCGGGTCGACCCGAGCCGGCGCGCGGCTGTGATCGAAGCGGCGGAGGCAGAGTTCGGGGCGCACGGCTACTCGCAGGGCAGCCTGAACGTCATCGCACGCCGCGCGGGTGTCGCGAAGGGCAGCCTGTTCCAGTACTTCGCCGACAAGCGCGATCTCTACGCCTACATCGCAGATCTCGGCAGCCAGCGAGTGCGGTCGTACATCGAAGAACGAATCCGGGAACTCGACCCGAGCCGGCCCTTCTTCGAGTTCCTCACCGATCTGCTTGACACCTGGGTGGCGTACTTTGCCGACCACCCGCACGACCGCGCTCTGCATGCCGCGTCGAACTTCGAGATCGACACCGACGCACGGGTTTCCGTGCACACCGTCCTCCATCGCCACTACCTGGAGGTTCTGCGGCCACTGGTGCGCGATGCACATGCGCGCGGTGACCTGCGCGCCGATTGCGACACCGACGCTCTGCTGTCGTTGCTGCTGATGATCTTTCCCCACATGGCGCTGGCCCCCTACGTGCGCGGCATGGATCCGGTTCTCGGGCTCGACGATCCCACTCCCGATCAGCCGGCACTCGCAGTGCGCAGGCTCGTATCCGTTCTGGCGCAAGCATTCTCCAGCAACAACCCAGCCCAAAAGACGACCAAGGAGGTCCAACGATGACACGAAAGAACTCAGCGTCACTCGACGCCGGTGGCCTCAACTGGGACAGCCTCCCGTTGAAGCTCTTCGCAGGGGGCAATGCGAAGTTCTGGAATCCCGCCGATATCGACTTCTCCCGCGACCGGGAGGACTGGGAGTCCCTGACCGAACTCGAGCGTGATTACGCCGCACGACTGTGTGCGCAGTTCATCGCCGGCGAAGAAGCCGTCACCCAGGACATCCAGCCGTTCATGGCCGCGATGCGGGCCGAAGGCCGTTTGGGCGACGAGATGTATCTGACCCAGTTCGCGTTCGAGGAAGCCAAGCATACCCAGGTGTTCCGGATGTGGTTGGACGCCGTCGGGCTGACCGACGACCTCCACCACCACCTCGATGATCTCCCGTCGTACCGGAAGATTTTCTATGACGAACTGCCGAGTTCGCTGGAGGCGTTGAACGCCGACCCGTCCCCCGCCGCGCAGGTTCGCGCGTCGGCAACCTACAACCACGTCATCGAAGGCATGATGGCGTTGACGGGATACTATGCGTGGCACCGCATTTGCGTGGACCGCGGCATCCTGCCCGGCATGCAGGAGTTGGTGCGGCGCATCGGCGACGACGAGCGGCGCCACATGGCGTGGGGCACCTTCACCTGCCGGCGTCACGTCGCCGCCGATGACTCGAACTGGACGGTGTTCGAGGAGCGGATGAATGAACTCATCCCGCTGGTGCTGCAGAACGCCGATGACGGGTCGACCCTCTATGACGAGATTCCGTTCGGATTGGAAGCGGGCGAGATGAAGCAGTACGCAAGCGACAAGGGAATGCGGCGATTCGGCACCATCAGCAGTGCCCGGGGCCGCCCAGTCGGGGAGATCGACCTGGACTACTCACCGCTGACGCTGGAGGACACCTTCGCCGACGAGGACAGCAAGGCGCTGGCCGCCTCGGCGTAAACCGTGCGCGTTGCTCGTCATTGGCGCGTCATGAAGTACTGCACGCTGTGGTACACCTCGCGCAACAACATCGGGATCTGCGTCTGGAGGGTCTTGTAGCGGCTACTGGTCGTCGGCGAAGGGTGCGCGTCAAGGCCCAATTCGGTGGCGATACGCGTGGCACGGCGCATGTGCAGCGGATCGCTGACGATGAGCACTCGGTTGATTTCATGTTCGGCGAGCAGCGGTCGGGCGTAGGCGAAATTCTGCTTGGTGGTGCGCGAGCTGTTCTCGATGAGCAAGCGGTCCGCCGGCACCCCAGCCTTGATCAGCCAGTCGCGGCCGGCCTCGGATTCGGAGAGCGTGTCTTGTTGTCCGACACCGCCCGTCAGGACGATCCAATCGACCTGGCCTGATTCGTACAGCATGGCCGCGTGCCGCAGCCGCTCCTCGAGCACGGGCGAGGGCTCGTCGTCGTCGACGGCCGCGCCCAGGACGATGGCCGCATCCGCCGGCGCCGCGTCCGACCGTGCACTGAAAGCGCTGATATCGATGGCAAGGCTGAGGACACCTGCCATAAGCAGGGCCGAAGCGATTGTGATTCGTCGCAGACTTCCGACGAGCCTGCGTCGGATCGGCCCGACTAATCGCACCAGGCCACGATACTGGCGGTGGTCGCCGCAGTGATCTCGCGGCGCCGATGAATCCGCTGCTGCGCGCGGAGTAGTCGCCGTGGCGCGTCGCGCAGGTCGCTCCGTCCCATGTGCTGAGGAGAACGCGAACAGAAGCTGGAACCGGACCGCCATCACCGCGGGGTCCGATCTGTAAACGGAGCAAGGGCAGGTGTTCCACTGGAAGCACCTGCCCCGCTCAACTCACTTGCTTGTCGTGCACCTCACTCGTCAATCACCTCGTAGCAGGCGGGTCCGCAGTTGGGGTCGTAATCGGGAGGGTTGGGGTAGATGCTGCCGGACGGGTAGACCATGCCGATTTCGTTGGGATTCGACGTGGAACCCGGAGTCGGGTGAGCGGTCTGCGGATCGTCAGCGGCCGGTGGTACGAGCTTGACGCCGGGAATCAGGTGGGCGTGGACGACGTCGTCACCCGCCGGCGAGGCTGCGTCGGCATGGGGCGCCGACGACTCAGCCTGCGGTGCCGACGACTCAGCGTGCGGTGCGGCGGCCGGTGGTACGAGCTCGACACCGGGAATCAGGTGGGCGTGGACCACGTCGTCGCCCGTCGGTGAGGCTGCATCGGCGTGCGGGGCCGACGACTCAGCGTGCGGGGCCGACGACTCAGCATGCGGGGCCGACGACTCAGCATGCGGGGCCGACGACTCAGCGTGCGGCACGGAGACCGAGCCGGCGTGATCCCCGGAGGAGGTCGTGGAGTGCGCCGACCCGGAGTCGTTGGCGGGCGCCGCGGACGCGGCGCCGGCCATGCCGAGGGCAGCTAGCCCCAGGGCCCCCGCGATGGCGGCAGCGGTGGCGAACTTCTTGACCGCGCCCAAGGTCGCGGCGGTCCCTGCGGGCTTGGTGAACGGGGTGTTGGTCATCGGATTTCCTTTCGTGGAGCCACGGTCTTCGTGGTTGAAAAGAGAATCGGGCGTCGACCTCAACGGATCCTCAAAGCCTCCACTGATGCGTCACGACCGCACGAAACACGGCTTTCGGTCCGTCACCTGAAAGGCGACCGACCCCCGCGGGTCGGCATTCAACGCGACGTCCACGAACATCTGGCCTGGGCCGCAGTTTCCAGGATGTCGCGGAGGACAACGCGGAGGCCGCGCGCCCGATCATGCGGCGTGTTCACTGCCGCGCACCCGTGCCGTCGTCGGTCATCGGTGTGACGATGTGAGGATGTTTCGTTGGCGCGCCGAAAATCGCCGCTGAGCTCGCGCGCTGGCGTGGGGCGCTGAAGATGATAAGTCCTTGCATCACAGCGCATCTGAGCCAATATCCAGGGAAGCAACTCTGACAACGATAGGCGTCATAGGCCGCGTCGGTCCGGCGCCGAGGCGTGATTGCGGCTTACGCTTGCAGCTTGTGAGGTTGGAGTCCAGCACACTGGCCGCGTTTCTCACCGGCACCATCATGACGACTCTCTTGCTGGCCGCCCAAGCCGGTGGTAACCCTCTGCAGGAAATCGCATGGATTCTCCTTGGTGTGGGGTTGAGCCTGCTGACCCGCGCGTATGGGTTGCATGTCTCAAGCCACGAGGAGGCCGGAGGCGCACAGTACATTGCCGCCTTTCTGCGAAATGTAGCCAGTGGGTGGCCCGTCGTCGCGGCAGCCCTGCCCACTTTGGCCGTGCTGCTGCTCGCTGCAGCCTTTGACTGGCCCGACGATTGGGAGCATCCCGACGGTGGAGTCACCATCGGTTACACCACGGTCGCGCTCAACCTCAACGTGGTGTTGCTCTTCTTCTGGGGCGTGATTGCGGCTCGCCAGGCCAGGCTTTCCCGAACATGGACGGTGGTCATCGGCTTTCTGAATGCGGGAATGGGCTGGCTCGTCGTCGCCGTCAACCTCGCGCTGAACTGACGGGCGATGGTGGACCGTGTCGCAGCGGAGCCCTTGGCGAGTTCGGCATATTTCTATGACCGGCGCTCGGTTCGTGTGTCAAGATTTCTGCCGTGACGTGGGCGGGACCGTTTCCACCAGTTGACGGTTGGGCGCTCACCGCGCGTCCGGTGCGCCGGGTGGGGTTTGTGCTAACGCTCATCGTGGTCGTGGTTTGCGCCGCGTGCGGCAACTCGAGCGCACCGCCCGCTGGCGCGCCGTCCCCGACAACACCGACAACCGTGGAACATCCGCCTGCGCAATTCGTGGCCGGGCCTTGCCCCGAAACACCACAACCGGTGCCCGAGTTGGAAGGTGCCCGGTGCGGGGAGTTGTTGGTGCCCGAGGACCGTACCAAGGCCGGCGGGCGCACGCTGCATTTGGCGGTGGCGATCATTCCGGCGGAGACGCAGCCACCCTCACCGGATCCGATTGTGTTCCTCACTGGGGGCCCCGGCGGTGACGCGGTCGCGGATCCGCCGATTCCGAACGATGTGGGCATCAACCGCAACCGGGATCTGATCCTGTTGTCGCAGCGTGGGACTCACTCGTCGAAGCCGGCGCTGACCTGCCCGGAGATCGACCAGTTCTACGCGCGCCGCGTCGGGTTGGTCTATGACGCGGCCTCCACCGGCGATCAGTATGTGCAGGCGGTCCGGGCGTGCCGGGACCGCCTGGCCCCGGAGGCCGACTTCGCGGCGTTCAACTCCACCGAAAGCGCATATGACCTTGCGGACCTGCGGACAGCGTTGGGCGTCGACCAGTGGAACGTGTTTTCGCATTCGTATGGCACCGATCTCGCGCTGATCTACATGCGGCACGACGCCGACGGGATCCGGTCGGTGACCCTCGACGGGGTGGCGCCACCCTCGGCCGCCACCCCCGGGTGGACCTGGAGCAGCGCCAAAGAAGCGTTCGACAACATGACTAATGCATGCGCGGCACAGCCCGCATGTCAGGCGCGCTATCCCGACCTCGCCGAGTCGTTCATCAGACTGGTCAATCGGCTCGAAGAGCGTCCAGTCACCACCACGGTCGCCGTCCCGTCGGTCGGAGACACCGAAGTCATCCTCGACGGTGGCGCGCTGCTGAACTGGTTCGTCCCGCTGGCCACCCACTTCCCAGAAGAGTTTCCGGCCGCGATTGACGAACTGGCCCGAAACAATCCCAGGCGGATCGCCGAGCTGTACGCCGAAGTGTGGGCCAATCCCGAGCGGGTCGGGACCATGGGCTGGGGCCTGACCTTGAGCGTGTGGTGCCGTGAATGGGTCCCGTTCGAATCGGTCGAGGATCAACTCGAGAAAGCAAAGCAGGCCTTTCCGGAGTTTCCTGAGTCGGTTCGCGACCAAGCGCCGCAACTGCCTTTCCTGCGCGACGCCTGCGCCGCCTGGGATGTGCCCAAGGCGCCCGATGAGATCCGGTCGGTCACCGAGAGCGCGATCCCGACGCTGGTGCTGTCGGGGAGTTACGACGGACAGACCGGGCCTCAGTGGGGTGAGTATGTGGCGCAACATCTCTCGCAATCCCACGTCGTGACGGTGCCCGGCGTCGCTCATGGCGTGTACACGAATGACTGCGGGGCGAAGGTGATCGCCTCGTTCTACGAAGATCCGGGTCGACCGGATACGAGTTGTGTCGGCGCGACACAACCACCGCCGTACGAGATCATTCCGCCACCATGACGACAGCGTCGGATGTCGCGGGGATATCGCGTCGCGGCCTGCTGGGCGGAGCCGTCGCCGGGGCCGCTGCGCTGGCGCTGTCCGCGTGTTCTTCGAGCCCTTCATCAGAACCCACGACGACCTCCGCGTCCAACGCGGCAACGGGATTCGACGAACTCGACGCCAAGATCGAAGAGGGCATGAAGGCCTATGCGATACCGGGGGTGGCAGTCGGCGTCCTGGCGGGCGGCCAGGAGTACATAAAGGGCTACGGTGTCACCAATGTCGACCATCCGGTACCGGTCGACGGCGATACGGTGTTCCGCATCGGTTCCACCACAAAGACTTTCACCGGTACGACTCTGATGCGGCTGGTGGATCAGGGCAAAGTGGACCTCGACGCTCCAATCCGCCGCTACCTTCCTGACTTCGCGGTGGCGGACCCATCTGCCAGCGCTGCCGTCACCGTGCGCCAGCTTCTCAACCACACATCGGGCTGGCTGGGCGACGATCTGCAGGACTTCGGCCGTGGCGATGATGCGTTGTCTCGTTATGTCGCATCGATGACCCGGCTGCCGCAACTGACACCGCCGGGCACCGTATTCGCCTACAACAACGCAGGATTGGTCGTGGCGGGGCGGATCATCGAGGTCGTCACCGGGTCCACCTACGAGGCGGCGGTACAGAATCTGCTGCTCGATCCGCTCGAGCTGAGGCACACCCGGTACTTCTCGGACCAGATCATCGGCTTCAATATCGCGGCATCCCATAACGTGGTTGACGGTAAACCCGTTGTCGACAACGGCTTCTGGGAGTTCCCGCGCAGCTGCAACCCGACCGGATCATTGATCTCTAGCGTTCGGGATCAGTTGCGTTACGCGAGGTTTCACCTTGGTGACGGTACCGCTCCCAACGGCACTCGGCTGCTGAGCCAACAAGCACTTGTCGCGATGCGCTCCAACCCCGGCGTCGGCGACACGCTGCAGGTCGAGCTCACCGGGATGGGGGTGACCTGGATGCTGCGCCCGTCGGCTGAGAACGAGACGATCGTGCAGCACGGCGGCACCTGGCAAGGCCAAAGGTCGGGCTTCTTCATGGTGCCCAGCCGAAACTTCGCGATGACCTTGCTCACCAACTCCGAGGGTGGGGCGCAGCTCACGACCGATCTGTTCGCCGATGATTGGGCGCTGCGCCGGTTCGCGGGGATCAGCAATATGCCAGCGGAACCGCAAACTTTGAGTGCGGCGGACCTCGCGCCCTACGAAGGGCGGTACGTGACGGAGCAGATCACCGAATCCGGCAGCCTCGAAAAGGTTGTCATCGAGTTCGAGGGCAGGGATGGCCGACTGCACGGCACCATGAGCGACCTGGCCGATCCCAGCACTCACCCCGATGAGGACGCCGACACCAGCGCACATCTGGGCTTCGCCTTCTACCGGCCGGACTATGGACTCGACCTGGGTCCAGACGGTCAAACCCTCGGCACCCGTTCCAATTTCGTGCGCGACCCGAACGGAAATGTCGCCTGGTTGCGCATGCACGGCCGCCTGTACCGACGGCAATGATCTGACGAACAGCGGTCTACAGCGAGCCGCTTATCGTTGGCCTATCGGCAGCGTCCGCAAGCTTAAGGCGGTCGCGTAGTCGAACCGCCACCTGTGCTCGATTGAGTCCTGACGATCGGTTATCACACGATGGTCGCGGAGTCGAATACCATGGCGCCGCTTGTCTTTTTGGCATCATCGACCGACGGTAACCGGAGGGGGTACGCTTGGGGGCGTCGTGCACGGGTCGAACGGGTAGGCGAACGGCCGTCCGATGTAATACCGATGGCCGTCACGATCGGTAAGGCCGACGATGAAGGCTTGCTCGATCAGGGGACGTCATGTGAAATTGCTTGAAGGTGCTGATTTTTAGCAGTTGCGACGACGATCGGCTGCTCGACGACCATGCCGCCGCGATCGATGAAGTCTTGCCAGCGTGCAACAACCTCGTTTTCAAGTTGTTGTCTGCGGTCGGGGCCCGCCGACATGACGAGCCCTGCGATAGGTGTGACTTGAAGGTACTGCCACAAGAATTCGGCCGGCGGTGGTAGCCGCAGCGTCTTCGTCATGGTTTTGACGGTCACGTCTTGGAAGTGGGCGACTTCCAGCAGCTGGCGCAGTTGGGTCTCGCTCAGGGAGAAGACCGAACGTAGGAATCCGGGTAGGTCAGGGTTGATGTGACGACCAAGGGCGTCCACCATGATCTCGAAAAAGCGCGGCATGGTTCCCGGCGCGTTGATCGCGACGCGGCCACCCGGCGACAGCACGCGCCGCATCTCGCGGGCGGCTGCGGGCCGGTCGGGAAAGAACATCAACCCGAGCTGACACAACACCAGATCGTATGACTCATCGGCGAGCGGAAGAGCTTCAGCGCTTCCCTCCCGCCACTCGATCACGGCACCGGACGGTGCGGCGGTTGTGCGGGCAACCTCCAGCATTCCGGGGTTGAGGTCCACTCCGACGACTTTCCCTGTGGTCCCGACCCGTTCGGCGGCCAGGCGGGTGACGACACCAGTCCCGCATGCGATGTCGACGACGTATTCACCCGGCTCGGGTGCCGCCACCTCGATGAGATCGCCGGCGAGCGGCGCGGGAATGAGCGGGACGAAGTCGCGTGCGTAATTCTCGGCTTCCGCCCGCCGGAGGTCACGGTAATCAACCTGTTGAGACATGGTTGAACGATATGAATCAGACCGCCGTCGGCGCATCGACCGAATTCACCATATCGCCGCGGTGCGAGTGGTCAGTTCTAACCACCTGTTAGACGAGGTGTTGCTCGTAGGCGTAGGCGGTGGCGGCTGCCCGAGATGACAAGCCGAGCTTAGCGAAGATGTTCTGCAGGTGACGTGCGACCGTGTGCTCGCTGAGTACGAGGCTCGCGCCGATCTCTCGGTTGGTCTTGCCCGCGGCGACAAGCCGTAACACCTCGCATTCGCGCGGGGTGAGGCCCCCCGCCGACCGCCCCTGGGTCCCGATGACCTCGGCCAGACGTTCCGTGTCGGGCACTGCGCCGAGCCGGCTAAAGCCATCATGCGCGGCGTCGAACTCCAGTGCCGCTGCGTCGAAGTCGCTCAGCTCTCGGCAGGCGAGCCCGGTCTGAACCCGCGTCCGAGCGGCTTCGTAGGGCATTGCCAAGTCCTGCCAACCCGCAGATGCCCGGCGCAGGGCAGCAAGGGCCGCGGGGGCGTCGCCCTCGGCGAGCAGCGTCGACCCGTCGGCGTGAGCTTCGATGGCGTGCAGAAACGGCGCGTCGATGGCTTCGGCGATCTCGGCAAGTTCGTCGGCGCTCGCTCGCGCTGCCGGGACGTCACCGACCGCGAGCATGATGTCGACGTGCGCAGCCAATGTTGCCGGCCGGCCGAAACGATCGGGGCTTAGGTCTACCGCGCGACGAATCGCGGCAATCGCGGCATGGACGTGCCCTTCGGCCAGTCGCAGGAGGGCCAATCCAGGCAAGGGCTCTCGACCGAACTGATGGGCTTGCCGGTAGGCGATTTCAGCGTCGTCAAACTCTCCACGCAGCCGGTGCAGCTCCGCTCGCTGGTAAGCCGCCAATCCTAAGGAAGGGTGCGCAGCGGGTCGCGACAAGTGCTCGCAAGCGAGGCGGGCGGCCGTCGTCGCCTCGGGCCATTCGCCGTGGATCTGCAGGATCTGAGAGCGATGCACCAGACATTGACCGCGGTATGGAACGAGGTCAGGCTGGGCGTCACACCAATCGCTCAACGCCATGGTCCACTCGGTCGCGCGCCCCAGGTCGAACACGCCCATACACGTCTCGATGACGCCGCAATAGACGATGCCGGCGGGGATGGGCGACACCTCCCCCGCAGTGACGCTCACCATCGCTTCATCGAGCAGTGCCGCGCCGCGAGCCGTTTCACCCTGGGCGACCGATGCCTGGCCTTGACCCAGCCAGGCGAGAGCCGCCAAGTCGCGATCACCGAACCGTGCGGCGATCCTGCCGGCCTCAACGAACATCTCGTACGCTCTCGCGGGATCCCCACCCGTCCACGCCCCAAGGCCTGCGGAAGTGAGTAAGTACCCGCGCGCGGCGCACTCGCGGTCCTCCACCAGCCGACCCACTCGTGCCAGCCAACCGCTGCCGCGCGCCGTATTGCCTTGGAGCAATTGCGTTAGCGCCAACCAGAACCCGCATTCGGCGGCTCGGCCCGGATCGCCGGCAGCCAACCACGCGGAGGAAGCCCTCTCCCAAGCCCGCACGCTCTCGTCGTCCTTACCGATCAAGTAGGTGGCAGTCGCCAGGCGCTCAAGATCGTCAGCATCGAGTCGTTCATCCGCGTCGGAGAGACACTCGTAGACTTCGGTCCACGCCTGGCGTTCAAAGGCGCTCGAAGCTATCTTCATCGCGGCCATGAGGAAAGTCTGGCGGATACCTGTGGGTTTGCGCGACGGCGTGCTACTTCTTGCGCTTCCCGGTGTCGCCGGCAGCCCCACAAGTTAGCTGCCGCGCCGACCTCGCCGCCGCGATCTCGCCGCCCGCCGGGGTGGCGCCGGGTGAGGGAGAAATGCGAGCCCATCCGGTAGGCGCGAGAACGCATCTACCAGCAACTTCCGGTGCCCCCAGTCGGACTCGAACCGACACTGTGCGGATTTTAAGTCCGCTGCCTCTGCCAATTGGGCTATGGGGGCCGCCGCCGTCGCCGCGCCGATGAGCACGGTACCGCGCGCGATCGTCGTACAGCCGGACCTGGCACACGTGATGCGCGATCAAGATAATGTCGGCGTGTAGGTCGTTCCACTAGGAAAGGCACGAGGATGTCAGCGCTGACGAGATTCCGCATCGGACGACGGCTCACAATCGCCGGTGGATTCGCGCTCGCGACGATGGCCCCGATGGTTGCGGCCGTCGTCGCTACCTCGCCCAGCGTCCCCAGTCACCTCGCGGCCTGCCCGGCAGGCGAGGACAGCGACCTCTACAGCGGGACGTGCGTGCCTTATCTGGTTCCGAACACCGCCTCAGCAGTCAACAACGCATGCCCGCCCGGGGTCAGCGGTGCCGAATGCACCGGGTCCACCGGTAATCAGGTGCCACCCCACCCACAGCCTGGGCCGTCGCCCGAGTTGCAGGAACTGGAAGACGTCGTCACGCCGGGCTACTAGCCGCGCGCACGTCCAGTAGGTCGTTGTCCCGCACGGCGTCGACGTCCAGCGTCCGGTACCCGTAGAGGTTGAACAGCACGGTGATCCGGTCCGCGGTCATCGCCTCGAGTCGTTCTGGCCGCAGCGTCTGCCATCCGGACACTTTCTTCGCGACGTCGGTTACCGTCACTCACCTGGCGCGGCTCATCGCGTCATCAGTGACAGGATCGCGCGGTTGAGTTGTCGGCGCGGCCAACCCAGTCTCCCGGCGGCAGCCAGTGCGGCATGTGCGGCGTTGCGGCCGCAGACACCGTGCACTCCCCCGCCCGGGGACGCGCCCGCGCTGCCGAGGAAGACGTTCTCGACCGGCGTCTCCGCGCCGCCGAAACCCGGGAACGGCCGAAAGATCAACTGCTGGAATAGTTGTGACGTCCCGCCGTTTACCGCACCGGCATGCAGATTCGCGTCGCTGGCCTCCAGGTCCGACGGCCGCTGAATCGTCTTGCCGACGATGCGGTCGCTGAATCCGGGCGCATGCTTCTCCAACACGACGTCCACCGCCGCCGACAACTGATCGGCGGAGGCGTCGTCGGCGACGCCCCGGGGCAGATGTGTGTACGCCCAGGCGCTTTCGGTGCCTGCTGGTGACCGGCTCGGATCGGCGGTGGTCATCTGCCCGAACAGGAGGAACGGATGCAGCGGCACGGTGCCGGTGTTGAGGTCGGCCATCCACCGGATCAGGCCGTCGTGGTCCGCGCCGAGATGTACCGTGCCCGCATCGTTCAGACTCTGCGAACGCCACGGAATCGGCGCGTCGAGGGCGTAGTTGATCTTCAACACCGGTGTGTCCCAGACGAATCGGTCGATGCTCTGCAGCACCGGTTCGGGGAGAGCGTCGGCCGGCAGCAGGTCGCGGTACAACATCGGCGCCGAGGTATCGGCAATCACCGCCCGACGCACCCGGACGGTCTCGCCGCCGGAGGTGTGAACGGACACCGCGCGTCGGCCTCGAACGTCGATCCGGTCGACCTGTTGTCCGCACTGGATGCGGGCACCCGCAGACGTCGCCCGGTTCACCAGCGCTGCGGTCAGTTGGCCGGCGCCGCCGACCGGAACCGGAAAGCCGCCGTCCTGAGCCATCATGATCAGCATGTATCCCATGACGCCGCTGCCCGGCGCGTCGATGGGAACATCGGCGTGCATTGCGTTGCCCAGCAACAGGAGTCGCGCGGCCTCGCCCTCGAACAGCTTCTCAGCCATCACGCCTGCGGGGAGAAGCAGCAGATGCGCCAACCGAAGCGCCTCGGCGGTGCCCAGCTCACGCAGTACACCGACCGCTCCACGCACCGGCGGGAACGGCGCGAACAACGTCTCCACCAGCGGTTTCTTGATGCGCTGCCACTGGGCGAACAAGTCGCGCCAACGCTCGCCGTCACCGGGTGTGCGACGGTCGAGATCCTCTGCGGTGCGGTCGAGATCGCGCCAAATCAGCGGAGCGTCTTCGTCATCGGCCGAGCTCGCATGGCCGACGACCGCGGGTGAGTGCGACCAGCGCAGGCCGTGCTCCTCGAGGTGCAGGGCTTGGAGAGCCGGGGAGGTCACCGACAGCGGGTAGAACGCGCTGTACAGGTCGCTGACATAGCCGGGGAACAGTTCGGCGCTCTTGACCGCGCCGCCGGGTTGTTCCTGCGCTTCCAGGACCAGCACATCCCAGCCCTCGTCGGCGAGCATGGCTGCGGCGACCAAACCGTTGTGGCCGGCTCCGATCACCACAGCATCGGCGGAGCCTCTCATACTCACCTCGAGATCAGCCTGTTGGAGGCGGCCTTCACCGAGTCGGGCAGGAACCGGTTCATCAGGCCGAGCCCTTTCGAAAGTGGTGAGGAGGCAACGATTTTCTTCCTTCCCTCCATCAGTGCGTCATACCCCTGTTTGGCGACCTTGTGGGCGTCGTCCTTGGGCATGCGTCCCACCAAGGTGTCGAGCATGCCGGCCCGCCGGAAGAAGTTGGTGTCGGTGGGGCCGGGCATCAGCGAGGTGATGACGACGTCGGTGTCGCGCAACTCGTCCTGCAGCGCTTCGGCGAACGACTGCACAAACGATTTGGAGGCGTTGTAGATGGTTTGATACGAGCCGGGCATCATCGCCACGATCGACGACGTGAAGAGAAGCTTGCCCGAGTTGGCGCTGACCATGTCAGCGAGCACCAGTTTGGCCAGTTGCGTGGTTCCCCGGACGTTGAGGTCGATGATGTTCAGGTCTTCTTCGAGCCCACGGTCGACGAATCGGCTGCCACCGCCGCCGGTGCCGGCATTGAGGGCGGCGGCGTCCAACCGGCGGCCGCCTTCGGTGGCGCTGGCGTACAGCCGATCGACGTCGTCCTCGTTGCGGAGATCGACCTGAATCGCGCGTACCTCTGTGCCGCTGGCGGCAAGTTTGTCGGCGCTGGCGTGAATGCCGTCATCGTCGGCGGCCACGATGAGGTCGTAGCCGTCGTCGGCGAACAGCTTCGCCAACTCGAAGCCGATACCGCTCGAAGCGCCCGTCACAAGCGCGAGTGGTCGTCCGTGAGCCATGGTGCCGGGCTACCCGACGGTGACTTCACCAAACGCACGCTCCACACGCCGACTTCAGCCGGCGTCACGATCATCGCCGCGCGAAAAGGCAGCCATCAGCCGGCGTCACGATCATCGCTGTGGTCATCACCGTCGTCAGCACACTCTCCGCTGTCCTCGGGGGCTCCCTCGTCGTCTCCGTCGTCGGGGATGAGGTAGCGGTTGGGGTGGTGGTAGTTGTTGACGCGGGCTTGGCCGGTGTCGAGCTGGGGCGGAGGACGCCATGCGGTGCGCCCGTCTTTGCGTTTGTAGGTGCGCCAGCCGCCGGGTTTGACCCGCCGATTGTCGGGGCCACACGCCAGCGTCAGCTCGTCGATGTCAGTCTGACCGCCCACGGCCCAATCCTTGTGCCCGTGATGGACCTGGCAGTGGTAAGCCGGGGCCGTGCAGCCGGGCCGGGTGCAGCCCCGATCCCTGGCGAAGAGCACCAGTCGTTGGGCTTTGGACGCCAAACGGTTAGCCCGCCCGAGGTAGAGGGGTTCTTCGGTGGCCTTGTCGAAGATCGCCAGATAGTGATGCGCCTCAGCGGCTTGGCGGATCACCTCGCTCATCGGCACCAATGACCCGCCCCCGGTGAACCCATGCCCGGTGCCCGACTCCAGTTCCTGCAACGTGGTGGTGATCAGCAGCGTCGCAGGCAACCCGTTATGGCTGCCCAACGTGCCCGAGGCGAGCAACGTCCGGCACATGGCATTGAGCGCATCGTGGTTGCGCTGCCCAACCGTGCGCCGATCAGCGGCCACCGTCTCCGCCGACGGGTCCGCCTCCGCCGAGGGATCCTGATCCGCACATCGCTGACCGTCCTCACCCTCGGTGTCGCCGTCGGGGTGGCAGCGCCCAGGAGCCGCCCACACCGCCAGCACCGCCTCCAACGCCGCCCGCGTGGCCGGATCAAGCAGTCCACGTAGCTCACTCATCCCATCAAGGCGCTGCCGGCCCAGACGCAGCCAGCGCTGCGCCGCGCGCAGCTCATCGGAGAAATCCCCATCCGGGTTCAAATAGGCCGCCAATCGCTGGGCGGCCGCGCGCAATTCCTCAGGAGTGTGCTTGGTGGCCAGCTGCGCCAGCTGCGCTTCGGCGGCCTCGCGCACGTCAAAGGGCATCGAGGCCGGGACCTGCTGGTCAAAGAACCGCCGGATCACCCGTACATGCTCGGCACCCACCAGGCCCTTATCCACAGCCGCGGCGGTGTGGGCCAGCACCGGTTCGAGTGTCTCGCCGGTCATCGCCTGGCGCGGCGCCAACTCTTTTGCCTCGGCCACCCGCCGATGCGCCTCGGCCTTGGAGATGCGCAGCAACACCGTCAACGCCCCGGCCACGCTGCGCTCGCCCAACTCCTCGATCGGCGCACGACCCAGCCCGGCCACCAGGCGGTGGCCCACGGTCGCCGAACCACGGGTGAAGCTCTCCCACTGCGCTGTCAGCGCCAACTGCTCAGAGGTGCTCAACGCGTCGAACGACTCGGCGACCAACGCGGACAGCTGCTCGGCCATCGCCGCGATCACTTCGCTCATACGTTCGAATCCCACACTGCAACGCTAACCCCACCCACCGACATTGATGGAGTTCAACCGGACGGGTTGATGATGGACGGGCCTGTCCGTTGCTGGTGGTGACCCTCGCACTGACTGACGCCCTGCTGGGTTGTCTTTGGCTTGATCTGTCCCACCGGCGGCGGGCGGGTCGCTCCACGAGGCCCGGCAGGGCGGACATGACCTAATCAGGAGCCTGGCAGTTTCCTCATCAATGTCTTGTCTGCCCGCCCTACCGGGTTGTCACCACAACCGCCGGTGATCACCGGCAGAAGGGCACCACCATCGTGTCACCATCATCGATTGTCGTCATCGGCGCCGACACCCACCTCGACACCATTCACCTGGCCGCGCTTTCTGACACGGGCAAACCCCTCGGCGATGCCGAGTTCCCGACCCACCCGAGTGGCTACTACATCGCGGTCAAATGGGCACAAAGCTTCGGCACCGTCCTGATCGCCGGAGTGGAAGGCACCAACTCCTACGGCGCCGGGCTGACCCGGGCACTGCAGGACGCCGGCATCGACGTCGTCGAAGTCAACCGACCCGACCGCGCCGCACGGCGACGCCGCGGCAAGTCCGACCCACTCGATGCTTACGGCGCGGCCCGCAACGCGCTGTCCGGGCATGGACTGGCCGCGCCCAAAGACGAACGCACCGTTGCGCTCAGTGCGCTGCTGACCGCCCGCCGCGGCGCGGTCAAAGCCCACACCGCAGCCACCAACCAGATTCAGTCACTGTTGGTGACCGCGCCCGCTGAACTGCGCGAACGATACCGCCGCCACACCACCAGGAGTCTGGTCAAGGCCCTGGCCCGCTGCCGCCCCACCACCCATACCGACCCCACCACCACCGCCGTGCTCACCGCACTGAAAACCCTGGCCTTCCGTGCGCAGTTCCTGCACCGCCAAGAACACGAACTCACCGAGCAGATCCACGCACTGGTCCACGCCATCAACCCCGGCCTGCGCGCCGCCCATGGTGTCGGACCCGACACCGCCGCCGCGCTGCTGATCACCGCCGGGCTCAATCCGCACCGACTGCGCAGCGAAGCCGCCTTCGCCGCCCTGTGCGGCACTGCACCGGTGCCCGCCTCCTCGGGCAAGACCACACGCCACCGCCTTTCCCGCGGCGGCGACCGCTCGGCAAACAACGCCCTCTACCGCATCGCGTTGGTCCGAATGTCCAACGACCCCCGCACCCGTGCCTACGTGGCGCGTCAAACCGCGAAGAGACGCAGCAAGACCGAAATCCTGCGCCTGCTCAAACGCGCCATCGCCCGTGAGGTCTTCCGGCTGCTCACCCAGCCCTGCAAGATCGACGACTACAGCGACCTTCGACCCGCCCGCCAAGCCAAGAACATCACCCTGACCGCCGCCGCTGACCACTTCGGTGTCTGGCCCAACGACATTTCCCGACTCGAACGCGGCCTCAAACGCGACGACACCCTGGCCGCCAACTACCGCCAATACCTCGCTGCCGCTTGACCCTTAACACGAATAGGAGCATCAACCCAGGCCGACTTGTGACTACTGAAACCAAAGAGACACAAGTGATTTCGCACGATACTGTGAACCAAAGGCCCGGCGAGCACAGTGCCGCGACCACTCAGCGACGACAAGGATGGTTTGAGCCACGCATTACACAACGTAAATTGGTCAGCGATGGGAATACTGGGACGAAAGACCGGGGACCTGCGCGTCTACCTCGGCGCGGCGCCCGGTGTCGGCAAGACCTACTCCATGCTCGCCGAGGCGCACCGCCGTCTCGAGCGCGGAACCGACGTGGTTGCCGCCGTGGTCGACACCCACGGCCGGCGCAAGGTCGGCCAGCAGCTAGCGGGTATCGAGGTGATACCTGCGCGCATGGTCGAGAATCCCGGCAACCCCGGCGTCCAGCACCAGGAGATCGACGTCACCGCGATCATGCAGCGGCGGCCGAAGGTCGTGCTCGTCGACGACTTCGCCCACACCAACGCCCCGGGCAGCAAGAACAAGAAGCGTTGGCAGGACGTCGAAGAACTGCTCAACGCCGGCATCACGGTGATCACCACCGTCAACGTCCAGAACCTGGAGAGCGTTTCCGACCTTGCCGCCCAGATCACCGGAGTCGAGGAACCCGACCGCATACCCGACGAGGTGGTACGCGCCGCCGATCAGATCGAGTTGGTCGACATCACGCCGGAAGCGTTGCGGCGCAGGCTCGCTCACGGCAACGTGTACCCGCCGGAGCGCATCGATGCTGCACTGTCGAACTACTTCCGACCCGAAAACCTCACGGCGCTACGGCAATTGACCCTGCTGTGGCTGGCCGATCAGGTCGATGCGGCGCTGGCCAAGTACCGCTCCGACAAGAAGATCAGCGATCGATGGGCACCCCGCGAACGTGTGGTGGTGGCGGTAACGGGCGGCCCCGAGTCCGAGGTCCTGGTGCGACGGGCGTCCCGCATCGCCTCCCGATCGGGCGCCGACCTCAGAGTGGTGCACATCGTCGACGGCGGTGGCCTCACGGCCATCTCGGATCAGCAGAAGAAGGCGGTGCGTGAACTGGCCGCCAGCTTGGGCGCGACCATGCACACGGTGGTCGGCGACGACGTCGCTTCGACGTTGATCGCCTATGCGCACGACATCAACGCCACACAGTTGGTGGTCGGAACATCCCGACGTTCGCGGCTGTCGCGCATGTTTGACGAGGGCATCAGCGAGGCCGTCGTCCAGCAGGCCGGCGGTCTGGACGTGCACATGGTCAGCCACGACCAGGCCAGCACCGGCATCTCGTGGTCCCGGCTCTCGCCACGACAGCGCCGGCTCACGTCATGGCTTGCCGCTATCGCGATTCCGGTCGCGGTCTGCGCGCTGACATTGCTGCTGCCGGAGGGGTTCCTGCGCATCGGCGGCCCGGGCGCGCTGTTCTTCATCGGGGTGCTGGGCACGGCGATGCTCGGCGGGCTCGCTCCGGCCGTCACGGCCGCCGCCCTGTCCGGAGCGCTGATCACCTACTTCCTGGTGGCTCCGGCGAACGCGTTCTCCGTGCACGACAGCGACGGCTTTGTCGCGACGGTGATCATGCTGCTCCTGTCCGTCGCGGTCGCCGCCCTCGTCGACCGGGCCTCGAGACGGGCGCGAGAAGCGCGCCGAGCCAGTCAGGAAGCCACGCTGCTGGCGCTGTTCGCCGACGGCGTGCTGAACGAAGCGGACCTCGACAGCCTGTTGGAGCGGGTCCGCGAAACGTACTCCCAGCGCGCCGTGAGCATCGTGAGAAGCAAGACCGGCGAACTGCTCGCCCACACCGGCACCGACCCCTGCACCGACGTCGACGACGCCGACACACCCGTCGAGATCGGCGACGACGAGTACTGGATGCTGTTGTCCGGACCGGCGTTGACGACGCGCGACCGTCGCGTTCTCAACGGCGTCGGCAAGCAGGCCGTCAACCTGGTCAGGCAGCGAGAGTTGGCCGAGGCGAACAAGGCCGAAGTCGTCGGCCAAGCGGACAAACTGCAGCACGCACTGCTCACAGCGGTCAGCCACGACCTGCGCACCCCGCTCGCGGCCGCCAGGGCGGCGACGTCCCGGATCCGCAGCAGCGACGTCGACTTCTCCGGCGACAACACCGCCGAACTCCTGGCCACGGTGGAGGAGTCCGTCGATCAGCTGACCTCACTGGTGGCCAACCTGCTGGACTCGGCACGCCTGGCCGCCGGCGCGGTTCGACCGCAGATGGTGCGCGTCGAACTGGAGCACGTCGTCCAGCGTGCGCTGCTCGGAATCCGCGCCGACACAGACGAAATCACCCGACCGGGCAGTGAACGGGTGAAGGTGGAGATCGACTGCGACGCGGCCCTTGCCGACCACGAACTGCTGGAGCGCGTCCTGGCCAACCTGATCGACAACTCGCTGCGCTACGCCGACGGCAGCCTGGTGCGGGTGACCGCGGGCCAGGTGGGCGACCGGGTGCTCATCGCGGTCGTCGACGAGGGACCGGGTATTCCGCGAGGCAGCGAAGAGCAGGTGTTCGCTCCGTTCCAGCGGCTCAGCGACGACGATTCGATCGGCATCGGAATCGGCCTGTCGGTCGCTTCGGGATTCGTCGAGGCGATGGGCGGAACGATCTCGGCTTCCGACACCCCCGGCGGAGGCCTGACCGTCGAGATCGACCTGCCCGCCGCGCCGGATCAGGTGTGATGGCAACTAGGTCCGGGCCGTCTCCTCTGCCAGGGCGATCAGCGCCGCGCGCACCAGATCGGGTCGCTCGTCGACGATGAAGTGACTGGCGTCGACCATCTCCAGTCGGTAGTCGTCGGCATCGGCGGTCTCCTCCGCTGCCAGAGACGGATGGACAGCCGCGTCATCGCGCCCGAACAGACACCGGATCGGCACGGTGGCGGGCGGCGGCTTCGGCCCGCGGCCGGCGGCCGGTAGCTCGCGGAGCAGGAAGCTTCGGTACGTGTCGCGCGCGGCACGGGCCACCACCGGATCTCGGAACCGATCGGCGTAAACCCGCGCGGTCTCCGGATCCAACTGCGAGCCGGCCTTGAACAGCAGGTCAAGAAAGCCGGTGTACCGCAGCACCGCAACGCCGAACGTGGCAAGCGGCACCTGGTACCAGAACCGCCACAGCTGTGGTGCCACGACGCGCGGGCCCACCCACGGGTGCGCCATGTTCATCGCCAGGTAGCCGTCGAAACGCTCCGGCGCCGCCAACACCATGCGGTACCCGACGTACGCGCCCCAGTCGTGGCCCACCAGCAACACCCGGTCCAGACCCAGCGCGTCGAGCAGCGCCAGTACGTCGGCGGCGACATCGTCCTTCTCCCACCGGTGCGGAGCAGGACCCGACCAGCCGTAGCCGGGCAGGTCCGGCGCGATGATCCGCAGTCCCGCGGGCGGGTCACCCAAGAGATCGCGGTACACCCAATGGTGTTGCGGCCACCCGTGCAGCGCGACGACCGGGCGCCCGTGGGCGGGGCCGGCCTCGGTGACGTGGAAGCGCACACCGCGGGCGGTGACCTGAGAACGGCGCACTCCTTCGATCGGCGGAGGAGCAGAAGCCATAACGCGACTATAGGAACTGCCGTCGCGCTACCGTGCCGGTATGGCCGGATACCGAGCGCTGTTCGACGCCAGCATCGCTGATCCAGAAGGATTCTGGGCCGATGCCGCACGCGCGGTGACGTGGACCCGCGAGCCGAAACAGATCCTCGACGACTCCAACCCGCCGTTCTACCGCTGGTTCGCCGACGGTGAGCTGAACACGTGCGCCAACGCGCTCGACAGACACGTCGACGACGGCCGGGGTGATCAGCCCGCGCTGATCTACGACTCACCGGTCACCGGGACGCAACGCACCTATACCTTCCGCGAATTACGCGACGCGACAGCGAAATTCGCCGGGGGGCTGCGCGGTCTCGGGGTTACCAAGGGCGACCGCGTGGTGATCTACATGCCGATGATCCCCGAGGCGGTGATCGCGATGCTGGCGTGTGCGCGCCTGGGGGCGATCCACTCGGTCGTGTTCGGCGGGTTCGCCGCGCACGAACTCGCGGCGCGCATCGACGACGCGCAACCGAAAGTCGTCGTCTCCGCGTCCTGCGGTATCGAACCGTCCCGCATCGTCGCCTACAAGCCGATGCTGGACGCCGCACTCGAGATGTCCGCGCACCCGCCGCGCAACTGCGTCATCGTGCAGCGCGACCGGCAGCGCTGTGAGTTGGCTCCGGACCGCGACCTCGACTGGGAGGACGTCGCGGCCGCGGCTGCCGTCGACCCCGTGCCGGTGGCCGCGACCGATCCGCTCTACGTGCTGTACACCTCCGGGACCACGGGTAAGCCCAAAGGCATCGTCCGCGACAACGGCGGGCATGCGGTGGCGCTGCTCTGGAGCATGCGCAACGTCTACGACATCGAACCCGGCGAAGTCTTCTGGGCCGCATCCGATGTCGGCTGGGTGGTCGGCCACTCCTACATCGTGTACGGACCGCTGCTGCTGGGCGCCACGACCGTGCTCTACGAAGGCAAGCCGATCGGCACGCCCGATCCGGGTGCGTTCTGGCGGGTAGCGTCCGAGCACGGGGTCAAGGCGCTGTTCACCGCGCCGACGGCCGTGCGCGCGATCCGAAAGGAGGACCCCGACGGCACGCACATCGGCCGCTACGACCTGTCGAAGATGAAGTACTTCTTCCAGGCCGGTGAGCGACTCGACCCGGACACCTACGAGTGGTCGGCTCAGAAACTCGGTGTCCCGGTCGTCGACCACTGGTGGCAGACGGAAACCGGCTGGGCGATCGCGGCCAACCCGATGGGGCTGGAACCCATGCCGATCAAACCGGGATCCCCGACGGTTCCGATGCCCGGCTACGACGTCAGGATTCTGCACGTCGACGGCTCGCCCTGCGCTGCCAACGAGGAAGGCGACATCTGCATCCGGCTCCCGCTTCCGCCGGGCGCCCTGCCCACCCTGTGGGGCGACGACGACCGGTACAAGGCCTCCTACCTGTCCGAGCATCCGGGTTACTACCTCACCGGCGACGGCGGCTATCTCGACGAGGACGGCTACCTCTTCGTAATGGGCCGCATCGACGACGTCATCAACGTCGCCGGACACCGGTTGTCGACGGGATCCATCGAGGCCGTGCTGGCCACTCATCCGGCGGTCGCCGAATGCGCGGTCATCGGCGTGCGTGACGAGATCAAGGGCCAGGTGCCGCGCGGCTTCGTCGTCCTGCAGCAGGGGGCTTCGGCCGACGCGCTTGCCGAGCAGCTCATCGAGTCGGTGCGCGAGAACATCGGCGCCGTCGCGTGTTTCAAACTCGTCGACGTCGTTCCCGCGCTGCCCAAGACGAGGTCCGGAAAGATCCTGCGCAAGACGATGCGGGGCATCGCCCACGGCCGCGAGGAGCCGTTGCCGTCGACGATCGAAGACCCAGCGGTGATCGAAGCGCTCAAGCCGATCCTGAAGAACTGAGCCGCCCCGACGCTGCTCGGATCGGCCTATATTCGTTGGTGAGTGCGCGCCTGCCCGATGCACGCGGCTCACAACAAAGGAGTTGATTCGCGATGCGTACATCTGCGGTCAAGGCCAAGAGCGGCTGTACCTGCCACTGCCACAAGTGCGATCAGGGTCATCACTGCGGCAACCCGCCGAACTGCTACATCAAGAAATAGGCCGTCAAGAAGTAAAGCTCGGACGGAATCGGCTCAGGTTCGCTCGCAGACCTGAGCCGCATGTCCTGTTGCGACAGAATCGCCGAACCACGTTTGCATCGATTTTCGCCGGGTAGCCATCGCTGACCTTCGACGAAAGGGAAACGACGATGGTCAGCAGTCATCCGCCGGGCCGATCGGCCGCGACGCGTTACGGCACACCTGTGCAGAAGGCAGCACTCGCCGTCGGCGCAGTGTTCCTGCTGGTCGGCATCCTGGGCTTCATCCCGGGGATCACGACGAACTATGACACCATGACGTTCGCCGGCCACCACTCCGGAGCCATGCTGCTCGGGATCTTCAACGTCTCGATCCTGCACAACCTCGTTCACCTGCTGTTCGGTGTGGCCGGCGTTTTGATGGCGCGCACGTTCGACGCGGCCCGCATCTACCTGATCGGCGGCGGCGTCATCTACCTGTTGCTCTTCTTGTACGGCCTGGTCATCGACCATGACAGCGCGGCGAACTTCGTGCCGTTGAACACCGCCGACAACTGGCTTCACCTGTTCCTCGGGGTGGGAATGATCGCGCTGGGTGTGCTGCTGTCGCGGCGGGTCATCGACGCCAACACCCCGTTGAATCGCAATCGCAACGCCCGGTAAGCGTCGACGCCGCCTCACGCCGGTTAGCCTCCACGCCCGGCGGGTATCACCTGCGAGTCCGTCAATAAGGGTTCGGACGGAGGCAAGGGATGGCAACGACACCGAAGTACATGGCCGTGCAGGCGGCCGCGCTGATCGCCGGCGTCACCCTGATCCTTCTCGGCGCCCTCGGCTTCATCCCGGGCGTGACCCAGGATTATGACCGGCTGGCGTGGGCCGACCACCGATCCGGGGCCACCCTGCTCGGCATGATCTCGGTGTCCGGACTGGGCAACGTCGTCAACCTGGTGATCGGCGCACTGGGCCTGGTGATGGCGCGCACGTACGCAGCCGCTCGGGCCTACTTTCTCGGCGCTGGGCTGGTCTACTTCGCGCTGTTGGTGTACGGATACGTGGTGGCCAGCGCGTTCGACTGGATGTGGTTCGGCCTGGGTGTCGTCATGTCGATTCTCGGGTTGACGCTCGCGGGGCAGCACGACCCGACCAAGCGGCGCAGGAGAATTCGCGCCTAGACCGAAGACTGCACTGTTGTACTACGTTGTGTAGCAGCGCTTTACTCGAAAGCCACGCGAATGCCCCTGACACGTGGTTGTCTGGATGAGTGAGTACGGCGACTACGCCGCACACCGGCGCGCGGCGGGGCATCAACTTAGCGCTGGCCACCTGGGTCTCGGCCATCAACTTCTGGGCATGGAACATGATCGGCCCGCTCTCGACGACGTACGCGGGCGATCTGTCGCTGAGCAGCTCCGCGGCCTCGATGCTGGTGGCCACACCGATCCTGGTGGGCGCGCTCGGGCGGATAGTCGTGGGTTCGCTGACCGACCGGTTCGGCGGGCGCGCATTGTTCATCGCGATCTCTTTGATCTCGATTGTTCCGGTGCTGGCGGTCGGCGCCGCGGGGTCGGCAGGCTCCTATCCGATGCTGCTGGTGTGCGGCTTCTTCCTGGGCATCGCAGGCACGATCTTCGCCGTCGGGATCCCGTTCGCGAACAACTGGTACGAACCGTCGCGGCGCGGCTTCGCCACTGGGGTCTTCGGGATGGGCATGGTGGGCACCGCGCTCTCGGCGTTCTTCACGCCCCGGTTCGTCGGCTGGTTCGGGCTCTTCCCCACCCACGTGATCATCGCGGTCGCGTTGGCGGTCACCGCGGGGCTGTGCCTGGTGTTGATGCACGACTCCCCGACCTTCATGCCCAACACCGATCGGGTGATGCCCAAGCTGAAGGCGGCGGCCAAACTCCGCGTCACCTGGGAGATGTCGTTCCTGTACGCGATCGTGTTCGGCGGGTTCGTGGCGTTCAGCAACTATCTGCCCACCTACATCAAGACGATCTACCACTTCTCGGCCGTCGACGCCGGCGCGCGCACGGCGGGGTTCGCGCTGGCGGCCGTGCTCGCGCGTCCCGTCGGTGGTGCGCTGGCCGACCGGATCGCGCCGAAGTACGTCGTGCTGTGTTCCTTCGGCGGCACCGCGCTGATGGCGCTGATCGCCATGCTGCAGCCGCCGCCGGATGTGTGGTCGGCCGCCACCTTCATCGCGCTGGCGGTGTTCCTCGGTATCGGCACCGGCGGCGTGTTCGCATGGGTGGCTCGCCGCTCACCTGCGAAGTCCGTCGGGTCAATCACCGGAATCGTCTCGGCCGCCGGTGGTTTGGGCGGATACTTCCCGCCGCTGGTGATGGGCTCGACCTACGACTCTGCCGAGAACGACTACTCGGTCGGCCTGATCCTGCTCGTAGTGACCGCGTTGATCGCGTTCGCTTACACCGCACTGCGGCTGCACGCTCATGAGCCGCAACCGAAGGAGGCCACACCGTGACGATCAACCCGCCCCACATCGGCGGCCCGATCGAAGAACTGCTCGAACGCAGCGGCCGATTCTTCACTCCCGGTGAGGCTTCCGACGACGGGCGGACCATCCATCGCCGCGGCGGCCGCGAAGGCGACATCTTCTACCGCGACCGGTGGAGCCACGACAAGGTGGTCCGCTCCACGCACGGCGTCAACTGCACGGGCTCGTGCTCCTGGAAGATCTATGTCAAGGACGGCATCATCACCTGGGAAACCCAGGAGACCGATTACCCGTCGGTGGGCCCGGACCGGCCGGAGTACGAGCCGCGCGGCTGTCCGCGCGGTGCGGCGTTCTCGTGGTACACCTACTCGCCGACGCGGGTCCGTTACCCATACGCGCGTGGCGAACTCGTCCGGATGTACCGCGAGGCGAAGTCGCGTCTGTCCGATCCGGTCTTCGCATGGGCCGACATCCAGAACGACCCCGAACGCCGCAGGCGCTACCAACAGGCAAGAGGCAAAGGCGGTCTGGTGCGGATCAGTTGGGCCGAGGCGACCGAGATGATCGCCGCGGCCCACATACACGCGATCAAGCAGTACGGGCCCGACCGGATTGCGGGGTTCTCCCCCATCCCCGCGATGTCGATGGTCTCCTTCGCCGCGGGATCGCGGTTCATCGAACTGCTCGGCGGCGTGATGACGTCCTTCTACGACTGGTATGCCGACCTTCCCGTGGCTTCCCCGCAGGTCTTCGGCGACCAGACCGACGTACCGGAATCCGGCGACTGGTGGGACGCCTCGTATCTGATGATGTGGGGTTCCAACGTGCCGGTCACCCGCACACCGGACGCGCATTGGATGACCGAGGTGCGCTACCGCGGCACGAAGGTCGTCAGCGTCAGCCCCGACTACGCCGACAACACCAAGTTCGCCGACGAGTGGATGCCGTGCGCCGCGGGCACCGACGGTGCGTTGGCCATGGCGATGGGCCACGTCGTGCTCTCGGAATTCTTTGTCAAACAGCGCGTTCCGTTCTTCGTCGACTACGTCCGCAAGTTCACCGACCTGCCGTTCCTGGTCAAGCTCGAAGACCGCGACGGCAGGCTCGTTCCCGGTAAGAACCTGACCGCGGCCGACCTCGGCGGTGAAGCGGCGGCACAGGAGAACGCGGCTTTCAAACCGGTGCTGCTGGACGCGGCGACCGACTCCGTGGCCGTACCGCATGGCTCACTGGGATTCCGCTTCGGCGACGACGGCGTCACCAAGTGGAACCTCGAACTGGGTGATCTCGTACCGGCGTTGACGGTGCTGTTCACCGAGGGCGGTGAAACGGCCGAAGTGGCGTTGCCGCGATTCGACACCTTCGACGGCCACGGCGAAACGCTGACCCGAGGCGTGCCGGTGCGACGGGTCGGCGAACACCTGGTGTGCACGGTGTTCGATCTCATGCTGGCCCAGTACGGCGTGGCCCGGCCAGGCCTACCCGGTGATTGGCCGACCGGCTACGACGATCCCAAGCCCTACACCCCCGCGTGGCAAGAGTCGATCACCGGAGTGGCTGCGTCACAAGCCATTCGGATCGCCACCGAGTTCGCCCGCAACGCCGAGGAGTCCGGCGGCCGGTCGATGATCATCATGGGCGCCGGAATATGCCAATGGTTCCACGGCGATGCCACCTACCGGGCGGTGCTGGCGCTGGTGTTGCTCACCGGCGCGATGGGTCGCAACGGCGGCGGCTGGGCGCACTATGTCGGACAAGAGAAGTGCCGCCCGGTGACGGGATGGTCGGCGCTGGCGATGGGCACCGACTGGTCGCGGCCGCCGCGACAGATGCCGGGCACCTCGTACTGGTACGTCCACACCGATCAGTGGCGCTACGACGGCTACCGGGCCGACGCGCTGTCCAGCCCTCTGGGCCGCGGCCGGTTCAGGGACCGCCACACCATGGACGTGCTCGCCGCATCGACGGCGATGGGCTGGAGCCCGTTCTATCCGCAGTTCGACCGCTCGAGCCTCGACGTGGCCGACGAGGCCCGCGCCGCGGGACAGGACATCTCCACCTACGTCACCGAGAAGCTCGCCGACGGTGGGCTCAAACTCGCCGTCACCGACCCCGACAACCCGTCGAACTGGCCTCGGGTGCTGTCGGTCTGGCGGGCCAACCTGCTGGGCTCGTCGAGTAAGGGTAACGAGTACTTCCTGCGTCATCTGCTCGGCACCGACTCGAACCTTCAGGCCGAGCCGACACCGGAGGCGGTGCGGCCCAACGACATACCGTGGACCGATGACATCCCCGAGGGCAAGCTCGACATGTTGATGTCGATCGACTTCCGGATGACGTCGACGACGTTGCTGTCCGACGTGGTGCTGCCAGCCGCCACCTGGTACGAGAAACACGACCTGAACACCACGGACATGCACCCGTACGTGCACGCGTTCAACCCCGCCGTCGACCCGCCGTGGGAAACCCATTCCGACTTCGAGGCGTTCGGCGCGATCGCCCGGGTGTTCAGCGGGCTGGCGGCCAAGCATCTGGGGGTGCGCACCGACGTGGTGCTCGGCGCGATGCAGCACGACACTCCCGGCGCGATGGCGTACCCCGGTGGTGTCGAGCAGGATTGGCGCACCGACGGGAGCATCCCGGTACCCGGTAAGACCATGGGTCCGATCGCCGTGGTGGAGCGTGACTATCCGGCGATCGCCCAGAAGTGGGCAGCGCTGGGGCCGCTGGTCGAGAGACTGGGGCTGACCACCAAAGGTGTCACCGTCCGACCCGACAAGGAGGTCGACGAACTCGCGGCCAAGTTCGGTGTGATGAGCTCCGGTCGCGCAGAAGGCCGTCCGGCGATCAACACCGCAGAACGGATGGCCGAGGCGATCCTGGCACTGTCCGGCACCAGCAACGGACGGCTGGCGGTCGAGGGGTTCCGCGAATTGGAGCGGCGAACCGGGCGTCGACTGGTCCATCTGGCCGGTGGCAGTGAGGAGCGCCGCATCACGTTCGCCGACACCCAGGCGCGGCCGGTTCCGGTGATCACCAGCCCGGAGTGGTCGGGCAGCGAGACCGGTGGGCGCCGCTACGCGCCGTTCACCATCAACATCGAGGAACTCAAGCCGTTCCACACGCTGACCGGCCGGATGCACTTCTATCTCGACCACGACTGGCTGGAGGAACTCGGTGAGCAGTTACCGGTCTACCGTCCGCCGCTGGACATGTCGCGGTTGTTCGGTGCGTCGGCGGTGGGTGACCACGACGGTGTGGGACTGACGGTGCGCTACCTGACCCCGCATTCGAAGTGGTCGATCCACTCGGAGTATCAGGACAACCTGTTCATGCTGTCGTTGTCGCGCGGTGGGCCGACGATGTGGATGAGCCCGGCCGATGCGGCGAAGATATCGGTGCGCGACAACGACTGGGTCGAGGCGGTGAACCGCAACGGTGTGCTGGTGTGCCGTGCGATCGTGTCGCATCGGATGCCCGAGGGCGTGGTGTTCGTCTACCACGTGCAGGAGCGCACCATCGATGTGCCGCTCAGCGAGACCACCGGGAAGCGCGGCGGTATCCACAATTCGCTGACCCGGCTGCTGATCAAGCCGAGCCATCTGGCAGGCGGGTACGCGCAGATGGCGTTCGCGTTCAACTATCTCGGTCCGACCGGCAACCAACGCGACGAGGTGACCGTGGTGCGGCGTCGCAACCAGGAGGTGGCGTACGAATGAGAGTCATGGCGCAGATGGCGATGGTGATGAACCTCGACAAATGCATCGGCTGCCACACCTGCTCGGTCACCTGCAAACAGGCATGGACCAACCGGCCCGGCACCGAGTACGTCTGGTTCAACAACGTCGAAACCCGTCCGGGCCAGGGTTATCCGCGGACCTACGAGGATCAGGAGCGGTGGCGTGGCGGATGGATACGCGACCGCAGGGGTCGGTTGAGGCTGCGCGACGGCGGGCGGCTGAGCAAGCTGTTCCGGATCTTCGCCAACCCGAAGATGCCCAGCATCAACGACTACTACGAACCGTGGACCTACGACTACGAGAACCTGACGAACGCGCCGTTGGGTGAGCACATGCCGGTTGCCCCACCCCGCAGCTTGATCAGCGGTGAACCGATGAAGGTTCAGTGGTCGGCGAACTGGGACGACAACCTCGGCGGCTCACCGGAGATCGTGGCCGGAGATCCGGTGCTGCAGAAGGTGAACGAACAGGTCCGCCTCGAACTCGAGCAGACGTACATGTTCTACCTGCCGCGGATCTGCGAGCACTGCCTGAATCCCTCGTGCGTCGCGTCGTGCCCGTCCGGGGCGCTCTACAAGCGATCCGAGGACGGCATCGTGCTCGTCGACCAGGACCGCTGCCGCGGCTGGCGGATGTGTGTGTCCGGATGTCCCTACAAGAAGGTGTATTTCAACCACAAGACCGGCAAGGCCGAGAAGTGCACGTTCTGCTACCCGCGTATCGAGGTGGGGCTGCCGACGGTGTGCTCGGAGACCTGCGTCGGTCGGTTGCGGTATTTGGGCCTCGTGTTCTACGACGTCGACCGGGTGCTCGAGGCGGCGGCGACGGAGAACGACACCGACCTCTACGAAGCGCAGAAGTCGATCATCCTGGACCCGCACGATCCCGAGGTCATCGCCGGCGCCCACGCGGAGGGCATTTCCGAGGAGTGGATCGAGGCCGCCCAGCGTTCGCCGGTGTACGCACTGATTCACCGCTATCAGGTTGCGCTGCCACTGCATCCCGAGTACCGGACGATGCCGATGGTCTGGTACATCCCGCCGCTGTCCCCCGTGGTCGACGCGGTCGCCCGCGACGGCCATGACGGTGAGGCGCTAGGCAACCTGTTCGGCGCTTTGGAGGCGCTGCGCATTCCGATCGAGTACCTCGCCGGCCTGTTCACGGCCGGGGACACCGCGGTGGTCGAAGGCGTGCTGCGGCGGCTTGCCGCGATGCGGTCCTACATGCGCGACATCAACCTGGGCCGGGAGACCCAGCCCCACATCCCGCAGGCCGTCGGCATGACCGAAGAGCAGATCTACGAGATGTACCGCCTGCTGGCACTGGCGAAATACGAAGAGCGCTACGTCATTCCGACCGCCTACGTCGCCGATGCCCACGCCCTCGAGGCGCAGGCGCTCGAAGAACCGGGCTGCTCGCTGTCATTCGAGGGCGGACCCGGCATGTACGAGTCGGGGCCGTTCGGCGAGGCCAGCGGTGGCCCGGTGCCCGTCGCGGTGGAGAGCTTCCATGCGCTGCATCACCGGCAGACCAGTGAGGGCATCGCGGTCACCGAGTCCCGCCCGTCGCGGGTGAACCTGCTCAACTGGGACGGCAGGGGCGAACCCAGCGGGATCTTTCCCGAGCGGAGCGCGGACCGATGAAACTGCTCAGGAGCAGACGGGAGTCGACCCTCGAGCACCGCCTCGTGTGGCAGGCGGCCGCCTTGCTGTTGACCTATCCGGACGACCAGCAGGCCGAGCGGCTGGCCACTGTCGAGGAACTGCTGGCGCACCTTCCCGCCGCGACCGCAGACCTCCTCGCCAGAACGATCGCGGCGTTGCGCACCAAGGACCCGATGCAAGCCCAGGTCGACTATGTGGACACCTTCGACATGCGAAGGCGCACCACGATGTACCTGACGTACTGGACGGCGGGCGACACCCGCAACCGCGGCAACCACATGCTGGCGTTCGCTCGCACCTACCGGGAGGCGGGCGTCAGCCCGCCGGAACGCGAGGCTCCCGACTACCTGCCCGTGGTACTCGAGTTCGCCGCCACCGTGGACCCCGGGGCGGGACGGCGTCTGCTCATAGAGCACCGTGCCCCGATCGACCTGCTTTGCGATGCGTTGCAGCAGTCCGCATCGCCGTACGCACACGCCGTGGCGGCCGTCTGCGAAACGCTTCCGGCCCGTACCGAGCAGGACATCCAACGGGCTCAGCGACTTGCCGCTGCCGGACCGCCCGCCGAATCGGTTGGTTTACAACCGTTTACGTTGACCGTGCCGCCACGACGCGCACAAGGAGGTTGACATGTCAGGCTGGGAGATCTTCTGGGACGTGGTGCCCTACGTGACGCTGGCGATCGTCGCGGTCGGGATCTGGTGGCGGTACCGCTACGACAAGTTCGGCTGGACCACCCGTTCGTCGCAACTGTACGAATCACGGCTGTTGCGCATCGGCAGCCCGATGTTCCACTTCGGCATCCTGGTGGTGATCGTCGGACACATCATCGGTCTGGTGGTTCCCGAATCATGGACCGACGCAATCGGACTCAGCGATCACGCTTATCACCTCCAGGCGATGGTGCTCGGCGCGATCGCCGGCGTCACCACGCTGACGGGTATCGCGCTGCTGGTGTTCCGCCGCCGCACCACCGGCCCGGTCTTCCTCGCCACCACCGCCAACGACAAGGTGATGTACCTGGTCCTGGTGATGGCCATCGTGGCCGGCCTCGCGTGCACCCTGATCGGTGCGACGCCCGTCGGCTCCGAACACGACTACCGGCAGACGGTGTCGCCCTGGTTCCGGTCCATCTGGATTCTGCAACCACGCGGCGACCTGATGGCCCAGGCGCCGCTGTGGTTCCACATCCACGTGATCATCGCGCTGGTGCTGTTCTGCCTGTGGCCGTTCACGCGGCTGGTCCATGTGTTCAGCGCACCCATCGGCTACCTGTTCCGGCCCTACATCGTCTACCGCAGCCGCGACGTCGTCGACAAGGGTGAGCTGGTCGGTTCGCGCCCGCACCGCCGCGGTTGGTGATCTGCGCTCAGGAGGGTGTCAACCCGTTGCGCCGTGAACCTGCACGCAGCACCGGCCTTCTGAAGGGTTGAGCTCCGCGCGCGCGTCGGGTGCTGAGCTGCCGTCGATCACACCCTCGACGAGCTGGAGGTTCAGCCCGCAGACCACGTCCAGGTGGTCCTTGGCCACCGAGTGAAACGGGCAGTTGCGCAGGGTAATACAGCCGTCGGCATCCGACTGGGGTAGGTAACCGCAGTCGCGCAGCGCGACCACCACGTCACCGTCGGCGTCGACCGCGGCCTGGCGCCCGGTTTCGCGGGCGGCCGTGCCCAGGGCCGAGCGCACCGCGCCTCCGGCGTCCTGCTCGATCGACGAGACCAGCAGCCGAGCGAGCAGCAGATAGTCGCGCGGTGGAACGCTGACCACGATCTCGTCGGCGGTCCTGGCGTAGAGCTTGGCCGGCCGTCCGGCGCCGGGACCGCCACGGCCGGCGGGGCGCTGATAGCTGACGGCCAGCAACCCACCATCGGCGAGTTTGTCCAAGTGATAGGCGGCCAGGGTGCGGCCGATGCCGACCGCCGCGGCGGCCGCCTCCCTGGAGACGGGCTCGTCGCGCTCAACGACGAACTCGTACAGCCGACGGCGAATCGGATCGTCCAGGCTGGTCAACGCCGCCAAAGAGGCGGGGTCGGCGAACTGTGAGACCACCCCGAAATTCTATCACCAAAAACTCTTGACAAACCGCCGCCGAAGGTGTGCTCTAAAAGACATAACATTTATTTATAGAAAGGAACGGCAATGACCACCTCGAATGCGCCATCAACCGACCACTCGGCGAGCCCGCTGCTGCGCGCCCGCACCGATCCCGTCTACGCGGCCTACCTGATCCTGCGGATCGGGTTCTCGGTGCTGCCGATCGTGATGGGCCTCGACAAGTTCACCAACGTACTGACCGACTGGGAGGGTTACCTCGCGCCGTGGATCGTTGACATCAGCCCGTTCACCGCGCACCAGACGATGTTGATCGTCGGCGTGGTCGAGATCGTCGCCGGCATCGCGGTCGCGGTCAAACCGCGATACGCCGCGTACGTCGTCGCCCTCTGGCTCGCGGGCATCATCGTCAACCTGGTCACCTACCCCGGGTTCTACGACGTCGCGTTGCGCGACTTCGGCCTGCTGCTGGGTGCGTTGACGCTGGGCCGGCTGGCCTCCGTTTACGACGCGCCGCTGCACACCCGGGCCAGGCGTTGAATCAGGCGCCGACCGCCACGGACGAGAAGAACGCCCGCTCGTCGCCGCGGAAGGTGCGCGTGCCACCGGCGACGGTGACTGTGGCACGGGCTCGGATATCCGTCGAGCTCGTGCCCACGCGCAACTCCACCGGACCCGGCTCCACGACGAGTTCGCCCGAAACCCCGGTATAGGCAAGAACACTCAACGGCAGCGTGAACGTTACCGACTTCGACGCACCCGGCTCGAGGTCGACACGGGTGAAACCGACGAGCTGTTGGGCGGGCAACGTGACACCGGTCGCGGTGTCGGCGGCGTACAGCTGCACGACATCGGACCCGAGTCGCTGCCCGGAGTTGGTGATGGCGACGGCCGCGGTCACCGCGCCGCCCGCATCGACGGTGTCGCTCGCGAGCTCCAGCGGACCGTAGGCGAACGTGGTGTAGCTCAGGCCATGACCGAATCCGAACAGCGGCGTAGCCGCCATGTCGAGATAGCCGCTGTGGGGGTCGGCGTCGGTGCGTCGGTAACCGCTGCCGGTCTTCTGGGCGTGATGAATGGGCACCTGGCCGACATGTCGCGGCATCGTGAACGGAAGCTTCCCAGCGGGATTCGTGATTCCGAAGATCGCGTCGGCGATCGCGGTCGCCTGATACGGGCCGGCGTAATACGCGGTCAGCACCGCGGGCAGTTCGTCGATGAGTCCGTCGAGTGCATACGGCCTGCCCATCGACAGCACGGTGACGGTCGGCTTGCCCAGCGTGCTGACCGCCTCGATCAACGCCACCTGCTGCGCGGGCAGTGCGATGTCGGCGGTGTCCGACCCCTCCCCCTCGGTGCGCTGACCGGACCACGACGATCGTCCGCCGACCGCCAGGATGACGGCGTCGGCATCCCCGGCCGCGGCGATGGCGGCCCCGATGTCAACCGGTTCGGTCGGGGTCACACCCGTGCCGGCGACGGCGAGCACCTCCCCATGCGGCAACAACTCTCGGACGGCGTCCGCGAGCGAAACGGCCGAGTAGTTGGACTCGATATAGGCGCGCCGGTCGGTCGCGAACACCGGCCCGAGTTCACTCGCGATCGCCATGAGCGCTTCATGTGGAACCTCGCCGCCGAGTTCCATACCCGCCATGGCGATCTCGCCACCGGTGGCACGGACCTCGAACATCTTGACCGCGTCGGCGAACGTGTAGGTCGAGAACCCCGCAGCCACATCATCGGCGTGGGGGCCGATGACCGCGACCCGCCCCAGGTCTCGGCTCAACGGCAGCAGGTCGCCGTCGTTTTTGAGGAGCGTCACAGCCCGCCCGGCCAGCCGGGCCGAAAGATCGGCGCCCTCACGCGCGACGGTGTCGATGACGATCGGGTCCTCGGCGACGTACGGATCGTCGAAGAGTCCGAGCGCGAACTTGTCGCGCAGCACCCGCAGCACGGACCGGTCGAGCACCGACTCAGCGACCCTGCCGTTGCGCACGGCATTCGCCAACACCTCGCCGTAGCCGAAGACTTCCGGAGTCTCGACGTCCATCCCCGCCATGAGCGCGAGAACACCGGCGTCCTCGGCGGTTTCGGCCACCCGTTGCCGCGTCTGTAGGAAGCCGACCGCGACATAGTCGGAAACCGTTGTCCCGGTGAAACCCAGCTTGTCGCGGAGCAGGGCCGTCAACACCGCGTGCGAGGCGGAGACCGGCACACCGTCGAACTCGCTGTAGCTGGGCATCACGCTGGCCAGCCCCGCCAACCGGATGGCGGCCTCGAACGGCCGGGCGTAGACGTCGTAGAGTTCGCGGGCCCCGATCGCGGTCGCCGCCATGTTCTGCCCGCCCTCGGTGACCGCATAGCCGATGAAGTGTTTACCGGTCGCGGCCACGCCATGCACCAGGTCGTGCGACTGCAGACCTCGTGTGTAGGCAACACTCATCGCACTGACGAGATAGGCGTCCTCGCCGAACGTCTCGCTGATCCTGCCCCAACGGGCATCGCGAGCGATGTCCATCACCGGCCCCAGCGCATGGCGCAGGCCGACCGACCGCAGTTGGCGGCGAATGAGACCCGTCATCTCCTCCACCGCCTCGGTGTCCCACGTCGCGGCCATCGCGATCGGAGTCGGGAATGCGGTGAAGCCGGGCGCCACGACACCGCTCATCGCCTCGTTGTGGTATATCGCGGGAATCTTCAGCCTCGTCTCGGTCACCAGGTAACGCTGAATCGTGTTGGTCGCCTTCGCGAGAGCTTCGGGTGCCTTGTGTCCGATCAAACCCAGAGCACAGACATGCCCGATGCCGTTTCCGAGCAACGCGTCGAGCCGGCTGCGGTTGATCCCCTCCGGGGTGAAGAGCGCCAGCGGGAACACCGAGGACAGCTGCATCGCCTTCTCGTCGACCGTCATCTGGCGCAACAGGCCGTGCGCACGGGTCATGGGATCCGTCATCGCTGTCGTTTTCACTCCTCCAATCGGCTTGCGCGTCTGGCTCCCCGCAGCGCAGCGATGGGAACGATGAAATACACCGCGATCACCAGGTAGCCGAATACGGCAACGATCGGCAAGAACAGCCCGACCCCGATGAACACGGCATATCCGGCCAGCCCCGGGGTGAGCCTCTTGGTGATGAGCCTGACGTCCGCGTCGGCCACTTCAGTCCGAATCAAGCGCTGCCACACCGCATAACGCCACATCAGCGATACCACTGCCGACACCAGGAGCAGGTTGATGCCGTAGACAGTCACCGCCACCCGTTGGGCACCGCTTTCGCCCATGTAGTCGCCCAACAGCCGAGTCGGGAACGGGAGGAATGAAACGAGCATCAGTAGCAGCAGGTTCAGTCGGATGAGCGCGGCGGTGGCCCGATTCAGGAACTCGGTGATCACCGTGTGTTCGAGCCACACCGCGCCGATCGTCGAGAAGCTCACCAGGTAAGTCAGATACGACGGCCATTGGCGGACCACGGCGCCCAGCAGGTCAGCCGCCGAGTCGTCGGGCACACCGATCTCGAGCACCAGCAGTGTGATCGCGATGGCGAACACACCATCGCTGAACGCTTCCATCCGGGTCGTCCGGTATCCGGAGGGCCGAGCAGCCTCGGCCCGGTCAGCCGCCACAATGGTTCAGTATCACTCCCGCGACGGACCGGCGGAGCGATACCGCGTGTACGGCGGCAGGGACTTTGGTCCTCGATTCCGCAGGCCTTGGACCCACGACGAGCGCGGCCGACCGTTCCTACACTGCGGCCATGACCTATGTGATCAGCAGTGCGTGTGTGGACGTGATGCACAAGTCCTGTGTCCCCGAATGCCCGGTCGATTGCATCTACGAAGGCGCAAGGTCGCTCTACATCAATCCCGACGAGTGTGTGGACTGCGGCGCGTGCAAGCTGGCGTGCGAAGAGGGTGCGATCTACTTCGAAACGGATCTGCCCGACGACGAGCACGGCCACCTCGCCGACAACGCCGCGTTCTTCACCGAGGTCCTGCCTGGCCGCGACGCGCCCCTGGGTTCTCCGGGCGGTGCTGCCAAGCTCGGCCCGGTCGGCGCCGACGCACCCCTCGTGGCGGGCATACCGCCGCGCTGATCACGGGCGAAGTAGGGACCTTAGGCCCTACTGCCGCATCCGCCGGTCGCCGAGAGTAAGGGTATGGAGCAGCTCACCACCCTGGACGCGGGATTCCTGCACGCCGAAGACTCCGACCCTCACGTGAGCCTTGCGATTGGGGCGATCGCCGTGCTCGCCGGGCCGATGCCCGAATTCGACTCGCTCGTCGCCGATCTCACCGAGCGCGTGATGGCCGTCCCGCGCTTCCGGCAGATCCTGCGCACCCATCCACTCGACCTCGGCGCACCGGAGTGGGTGGAGGACGCGGGGGTCGACGTCTCCCATCACATCCGTCGGGCGGCGCTGCCCCGGCCCGGCGACGATGCCGCGCTGTTCCGCTGGGCCGCCGAAGTGATGGAGCGGCGCCTGGACCGCGAGCGGCCTCTGTGGGAGTGCTGGGTCGTCGACGGCCTGGCCCACAACCGGTGGGCGATTCTGATGAAGATCCACCACTGCATCGCCGACGGGGTCGCGGCCACGCATCTGCTCGCCCATCTGTGCGACGAGCAGGGCACCGAGACGTTCGCGACGGCGCTCCGCGGTGCTCAACCGAAGGCGAAACCGTGGCGCCTGCCGGCTCTTTCGCTCAATCCGGTCGACTGGATGGCATCTGCGTTGCGGACGTCTCGCGACGTGACCACCACCGCGACCCAGGCACTGCACGGGGCCGTCGAGATCGCCGGCGGGCTGCTGCGGCCGGCCTCCCCGTCGTCGCTGACCGGTCCGGTGACCGACATGCGCCGCTACGCCTCCGTCGAGGTTTCACTGCCGGAGGTGCAGCACATCTGTGAGCGGTTCGACGTCACGGTCAACGATGTAGCGCTGGCAGCGATCACCGACAGCTTCCGCACCATCCTGCTGCGCCGCGGCGAGAACCCCCGGCGCACGTCGCTGCGCACCCTGGTGCCGGTGTCGGTGCGGTCCGCTGATGCGGCGGGCGAACCCGACAACCGGGTATCGGTGATGCTGCCCTACCTCCCCGTCGAGAAAGACGACCCGATCCAGCAGTTGCAAACCGTGCACGCACGACTGGGCAAGTCCAAGGCGAGCGGACAGCGCGAGGCCGGAAACCTCTTCGTCACCGCGGCCAACGCGATTCCGTTCCCGCTGACGGCGTGGGCGGTTCGGGCCCTGACCCGGCTCCCCCAGCGCGGCATCGTGACACTGGCCACGAATGTGCCCGGCCCCCGCAAGCGGATGCGGCTCAAAAGGCGCGAAGTCATTCGGCTGCTACCGATTCCGCCACTGGCACTTCGGCTGCGAACCGGCATCGCGATCCTCAGCTACGCCGACCACCTCGCGTTCGGCATCATCGGCGACTACGACGCCGCACCCGATGTCAACGAACTCGCCGACGGGATCCAGCGCGCCGTTGCCCGCCTGGCCGACCTGAGCAACGGACACTGGCGTTGCACACCGGTCGGCACCCTCGCTCTGGTCCAAGGAGGCTGATGACGATGACCAAAGGTCAAGAACTGGAGATCCTCAACCGCAGGCAGTGTCTGGACCTGCTCGGCGGCGTACGGGTGGGCAGGCTGGTTTTCACCGAGGACGCGTTGCCCGCGGTGCAGCCGGTGAACTTCCGGCTCTGGCATGACGACGTGGTGATCCGGGTCGCGGGCGGACCGAAGTTGGCCGCCGCGACCGACAACCAGGTCGTGGCCTTCCAGGCCGATGAGCTCGACGCCGACCTGCGGACCGGTTGGAGCGTCACCGTCGTCGGGCACGCCGAACCGATCACCGACGTCGACGAATTGGTGGAGTTGTCAGGAACATTCCTGCAGCCGTGGGTCGACGGTCGCCGGGACCACTTCGTGCGGATCCGCACCGAGAAGATGACCGGCCGCCGGTTTCGCGAGCGCGGCCTCCCGCAGTACCGGAGCACCGACCATGATGCCGTCACATCTTGAGACGGAGAAGCCGGCCATGCCCACGACGGTCGACATCGAGGTCGTCGTCAACGCGGTCGAATTGGCGTGCCGGGCCCCGTCGCTGCACAACAGCCAACCGTGGCGATGGGTGATCGGCAAGACCACGATCGAGCTTCATGCCGACCGCTCCCGGGTGATCCGCTCGGCCGACAGCTCGGGGCGTGAGGCCCTGATCGCCTGCGGTGCAGCGCTCGACCACTTTCGCGTCGCGATGGCCGCCGCAGGCTGGGACACCTCGGTCGAGACGTTCCCCGACCCGGACAGGCCCGAGCATCTCGCGTCGGTCCACGTCTGCGCCCCGACGCCCGTCACACCGAGCGCACGGGACCGCGCCGACGCCATCCTGGCCCGCCGCACCGACCGTCTGCCGTTCCGGGCGCCCGACGACACCCTCGACGTCGTGCTGTCGAACCGACCCGAGGGAACCTTCGTCGACACGCTGCAGGCCCCAACGCATCCCGAGCTGGCCGAGGCGTCCCGGCTCACCGAGTCGCTGCGTTCGCACGACGATCGCTACCACGGCGAATTGCAGTGGTGGACCGCGTCTTTCCGGCTCTCCGAAGGCATTCCGCCCAGCGCACTGGTGTCGGAGTCCGAACGGCGGCGCGTGGGCGTCAACCGGAGCTTCCGCCCCAGCGGTCACCTCGACCGCCGAGGCGGAACCGCGCTCGACGAGGCGGACATCGTCGTGCTGTCGACGCCGGCGGACACCCGCGAGGACGCGTTCACTAGCGGTCAGGCGCTGTCCACGATATTGCTCGACCTCACGACCGCCGGGTTGGCGACCTGCACGATGACACATCTCACCGAAGTGGAGGCCGGACGCGACGCCATCCGCCGGCTGACAGGACGCGACGCGGTCCCCCAGGCCTTGATTCGGGTGGGCAAAGCGCCGACGATCGAAAACACGCCGGCACCGACACCGAGACGGTCGGTGCGGGAAGTGATGGAGATTCGCCGCTGAGGCGCTGATCGGAAGGGCTCACATGGTCACGGTCTTCCTGGTCGACGACCATGAAGTCGTCCGCCGCGGACTGGTCGACCTGCTCGGATCGGACCCCGAACTCGAGGTGGTCGGCGAGGCTGGATCGGTCGCCGAGGCGATGGTCAGGATCCCCGCGGTCCGGCCCGATGTCGCCGTCCTCGACGTCCGGCTTCCCGACGGCAACGGAATCGAACTGTGCCGCGATCTGTTGTCCGATCTGCCCGACCTGCGCTGTCTGATGTTGACCTCGTACACCTCCGACGAGGCCATGCTGGATGCGATCCTGGCAGGCGCCAGCGGGTTCGTCATCAAGGACATCAAGGGCATGGAGCTCGCGCAGGCGATCAAGGATGTCGGTGCGGGCAGATCGCTTCTCGACAACCGCGCAGCGGCGGCGCTGATGGCCAAGTTGCGCGGCTCGGCCGACCGCAAAGATCCGCTCTCCGGGTTGACCGACCAGGAGCGCACGCTGCTCGGGTTGCTCGGCGAAGGCCTGACCAACAGGCAGATCGCCGCACGGATGTTCCTGGCGGAGAAGACCGTCAAGAACTATGTGTCACGGTTGCTCGCGAAACTCGGTATGGAGCGCCGGACGCAGGCCGCGGTGTTCGTGTCCAAGCTGGACCGCCGGCAGGACTAGTCCAACCACTCGACCATATCGGCCAGCGCGCGCCGCGGCGTGGACGGCAGCGGGTCGGCGTTCACCGGCGCCCAACCCACGCGCAATAGCATCTGAGGGTAGCCGTAATCGCCGAAAACGTCCTCCCGCACGGCTTCCCGTGTCTCGACGATCTCCAGCGGTTCGGTCACCGGACAGCTCGCCAGGCCCAGCGCGGTCGCCGTGAGCAGGACGAGACTGCATGCCTCACCGGCGCGCAACCGCGCCAACGGCGTGTCGTCCTTCGTTCCCAGCGCCAGCACCGTCGCCGAGTCGTCTTCGGGTGACGCGTCGGGCGGCTGGGCAAGGGCGGGGCCGGCGAAGTGCCTGGCAGGTATCGCTGCGTGGGGATCCGACAGTGGGGTGTTCCTGGCGGGCACACCGGCCACCGACGCGTGCCGTCCGCTCCATGCGGTCAACTCGCGCAGATACGCGTCGTCGGCGGCGTGCTCCCGGACCGCCTGCGCCACAACATGTTGCAACTTGGGCAGTTGTGCGACTTCCCTGAGCATGACGCCGTAACGCGCCGCCCTCGCACCCATCAAGGCGATGTCGGCCTCCGGGACGGACCAGGAGTTGTAGAGGCGACGGTCGGTGCGGCGCCTCGGGATCGCCGCTGCCAGAACGATGTCGAGTTCGCCTGCCGGCTGAGGGCTCAGCTCGATGGCGGCCAGGTGCTGCGGTTGTGCCGGGTTGGGGAACCGGTGCACCCGGGCGTGCCAGCCGAGCGCCGCCAGCGCGACGACGGCGTGGTGCAGGGCGATCCCGCAACTGAGGTGCAGGTCGCGGCTGTCCGGATCGGCATTGGGTAGCCGACGGTCCAGATCGGCGTACAGGTGCAGGCTTTCGTCGCCCACCCGCCACTGCCACGGCTGCGAGTTGTGGATGGAGGGCGCCCTGGTGGCCAGCGACAACGCGGTCCGCACGGTGTCCCGGTCGGGGAAGTGAGCGTTCATGGCGGTCCTGCTCTCCTGTGTCAGTGTTCCTGTATCCACAGTGGCCGCAACGCAGGGTCTGCAGCTAGTGACGAAGGTCCCCGATGCGAGGGGACGAGGTCGACAGTCAGCCGGCGATCGACAGCGCGATGCCGTCGAGGATGTCGTGCTCACTGACCGTCAGCTCCTCGATACCCGCCCGCTGTTGCAGTGCGGCGGCCAGCTCCTCGACGATGATCGCCCCGCCGCCGATGACGTCGACGCGGCCCTCATGCATCGGCCCCAGCTGCGCGCGTTGGGCTCGCGGCATCGCGATCAGCCCCTCGCACACGTTCAGCAGTTCGCCGAACCGCACACGGGACAGGTGAATCGCATCCGAGTCGTAGACGGGCATCTTCTGCGCCAGCGCCGACAACGTCGTCATGGTGCCTGCCACTCCCACCCAGGTTCGGGCCTGTTCGACGGGCACCGCCCGGAACGCCTCGTGCAGCCCCTCTCGCACCACGTCACGAGCCGCAGCGATCTCCTCTGCGGTCGGCGGGTCCGAGTGCAGGCAGCGTTCGGTGAGCCGGACGCATCCGATGTCAGCCGAATAGCCTGCGGTCATCTCGTCGCTACCGAGCACCACTTCGGTGGACCCGCCGCCCAAGTCGACGACCACGAAAGGCGCTGCCGCCGAGTCTAGTTCGCCGACCGCACCGTTGAACGACAATGCGGCCTCTTCGGCGCCGGTGATCACCTCGGCGACCGCACCGGGCACAACGGCGCCCAGCACCTCGGCCGTCATCGCGAAGAAGACCTCGCGGTTCGCGGCATCCCTGGTCGCCGAGGTCGCCACCATCCGGACGTTGTCGACGCCGTGGTGGCGCATCAGCTCGGCGTAGTCGGCCAACGCCGACTCCGTGCGCGACAGTGCCTCCGGCGCGAATTGTCCTGTGGCGTCGACACCTTGACCCAATCGGACGATGCGCATCTCGCGGTGCACGTCGGCCAGCTTGCCATCGACCTGGTCGGCGATCAGCAGGCGGATCGAGTTGGTACCGCAGTCAATCGCGCCGACCCTACTCATGGGCCCCACCTTTCGGAATCGATGATGCCTTCCATCGCGGGATCGTCGGCCAGCGCCGCCAGCGCTTCGTCACCGAACGGATTGACGCCAGGACCCTTCGCCAGCGAGTGGGCGATCAGCACGTGCAGGCACTTGACCCGGTCCGGCATGCCGCCACCGGAGAACGTCGTCCCGAGAGGTTCGATCGCGTCGCGCTCGGCGAGATAGGACTCGTGCGCCTTGCGGTACGCCCGCGCCAGGTCCGCGTCGATCTGCAGACGCTCGGTCATCTCCCGCATCATGCCCGACGATTCCAGCCTGCTCGCGGCAGCGGTCAACACGGGGTGGGTGAGGTAGTACAAAGTCGGAAACGGCGTGCCGTCAGGCAGTTTCGGCGCGGTCTTGACGACGCCGGGCTCACCGTTGGGACACCGGTAGGCGATCTGGAGGACACCGCGCGGCGCGCGTCCGAGCTGGCGCTCGACGGCGTCGAGGTCTGCGGGGTCAACCACCGGGAGCGGGCGGGGCCGGAGGCGGCGGTGGGGCCGCACCGGGTGTGGTCGGTGGCGCTCCGGGCAGTGGACCGGGTGTGATCCCATGCGGCTCATCGGCGATCGTGTGCCACAGCGCGGTGTACCACGGCTGACCGCGGTTGACGGCTTCTGGTTCCTGATCGGGTGTGCCGGGCACCACCGCGCCCGGAGGCAGCTGCACCTGATACGGAATCTCGCCGGGCATCACGAAACCGAGCCGTTCGCGGGCCTGGGCGGCGATGAACACCGGATCGGCCAGCTTCACCTTCTGCTGTTCGAGCTCGGCGATCTGGGCCCGCAGTTGCTGTTCGGTCGCTTTGAGTTGCTTCATCTCCGTGCGCTGTGCGAAATAGGTGCGGACCGGCCCGGCGATCGTCAGCGTCAGCACGCACACCACCACCGCGAGGATGGCCGCGCGCCGGGCCGCGGACCCGAACCGTTGCTCGGACTGTTGCTCGGCCGATTCCGCGATGGCGCGCCGGATGACGACGCCGGTTTCCTGGGATTTGGTGGGGGTATCGGCCGCTGCCTCGGTCGCGGGCCGCGAGTCGGTGGTACGGGTTTCGCGGCGTGCGGCGACCCGCGGACGGCCCTTCCCCGCACCGCCTGCCTTGCCCGACTTCCCGGGTCGGGAGGTCGGTGACCGGCGTTTGGGGTCGGGCCGTTTCGCTTCGGGCACGGGCCGTTACCGGGCTATCTGGCTTCCATGGCGAACCGCGGGAAGGCGAGGTCGCCGGCGTAGCGGGCGGCGTCGCCGAGGTTCTCCTCGATGCGCAGCAGCTGGTTGTACTTGGCGACGCGCTCACTGCGGGCCGGCGCGCCGGTCTTGATCTGGCCGCTGCCCACCGCAACCGAGAGGTCCGCGATCGTCGTGTCCTCGGTCTCGCCGCTGCGGTGACTCATCATCGTGCGGTAGCCGCTGTTGTGGGCGAGCGCCACCGCATCGAGCGTCTCGGTGAGCGTGCCGATCTGGTTCACCTTCACCAAAAGTGCGTTGGCAGCGCCCTTTTGGATACCGTCCTCGAGTCGCTCCGGGTTGGTGACGAACAGGTCGTCGCCGACGAGCTGCACGCGATCCCCGATGGCCGACGTCAGCGCGACCCAGCCGTCCCAGTCGTCTTCGGACAGCGGGTCCTCGATCGACACCAGCGGATAGGCGTCGAGCAGACCCGCGTAGAAGGTGCCCATCTGCTCGGCGGTGCGCACCTCGTTCTCGAACTTGTAGCCCTGACCGTCGGCGTAGAACTCGGTCGCGGCCACGTCGAGGGCGAGCGCGATTTCCGAGCCCGCCTTGAACCCGGCGGAGTCGATGGCTGACAGGATCAGGTCGAGCGCGGCGGTCGTGCCCGCCACGTCGGGCGCGAATCCACCTTCGTCGCCGAGACCGGTCGCCAGGCCCTGGGCCTTGAGCACCGACTTCAGCGAGTGGTAGACCTCCGTACCCCAGCGCAGCGCCTCCTTGAACGACGCCGCGCCGATCGGCGCGACCATGAACTCCTGCACGTCGACTCCGGTGTCGGCGTGTGCGCCGCCGTTGAGGATGTTCATCATCGGCACCGGAAGGATGTGGGCGTTCGGGCCGCCGAGGTAGCGGAACAGGTCGAGATCGGCCGCATGGGCCGCCGCGCGGGCCACCGCCAGCGAGGCGCCCAGGATCGCGTTGGCGCCGAGCCGTGATTTGTCGGGTGTGCCGTCGAGGTCGAGCAGCGCCTGGTCGACGAGGCGCTGGTCGTCGGCCTGCAGCCCGATGATGGCCGGGGCGATCTCGTCGAGGACGGCCTCGACCGCCTTCTCGACGCCCTTCCCGCCGTACCGTGAGCCGCCGTCGCGGAGTTCGACGGCTTCGTGCTCACCCGTCGAGGCGCCCGACGGCACGGCAGCGCGGGCGAACGACCCGTCGCCCAGCAGAACCTCAACCTCGACCGTCGGGTTTCCCCGGGAGTCGAGGATTTCTCGGGCTCCGACCTGATCGATAGTGGGCACTGGCGTCTCCTTGGTGTCCTCGGTGTGGGGGCGAGAAGTTTTCGCGTCAACCGACGAGCCTAGAGCCTTCCTATTGGGCAGGCGTGTCTAGAGGGGGTGCCCGTTGGCGTAAGCGGTCGCCCAGTCCCGCACGGTCCGCGCGTACTGGTCGGAATGGTTGTAGGCACGCAGCGCGTTCATCCATCCGCGCGGGGTGGCCAGGTCCTTGCCGGTCCAGCACAGATAGCCCGCTGCCGACAGCGCGGCGTCGTCCATGTTGTCGGCGCTGATCTGGCCGTCGTTGTTGGCGTCGACGCCGTAGTGGCCCCACGTCTCGGGGATGAACTGCATCGGGCCCATCGCGCGGGCATGCTTCGAGTCGCCGTCATGGCTGATCGCGGAGTCGTCGAAGATCTCGAGGTTGCCGTTGGTGCCGTCGAGCCAGACCCCCCGAATAGGTGGCTCGACGTCGCCGTTCGCGCCGATCGCCGCGCCGCGGTACGTGCCGTGGTGGCTTTCCACCTGCCCGATCCCGGCCAGCGTCGTCCAGGCCAGCTTGCAGTCCGGGTTCTCCACCTCCGCCACCCGGGCCGCATAGGCGTACGCCTCGAGCGCGGCGACCGGTATGCCCAGCTTGGGGGCGCGTTCGGCGGCCCATTCGTGCAGCTGATCGGCCGGGCGGCCCTTGGCGTAGGTGTCGATCTGGGGCACCGGGTCGCCCGGTGGCGGCGGTACGCCCTCAGGGATGGGCGTCCCGAGCTGCCACGAGCAGCTAGAAGCCAAGAGCAGCGCCGTCGCTCCTAGAACGGCGACAGCACGCAGCCAACGCACCGGCGACACCAAACTCCCTCAACCAACTTCGGTCGCTGCCCATGGTCCCACGTGTTCGGGACGTCGCGGCTCAGCGTCGGGAGCGATTCGGGTGCACAAATTCTTCACGGGGTCAGGACGCCGAATCGGCAACTTCGGCCTCAGCAGCATCATCGGCCACCTCTGCCTCTGTGGTCTCATCGGCGTCGTCATTGGTCTCATCTGATTCCATCGCGTCGTCCTCGCCGTCTGTTTCGTCCGCGCGATCGGACGGCCAGTGCGCGCGCCACTCGTCCTCGGTCACGGCGCCGAGTGGGCTGGCGTCGAGCTCCTCTGGCACATCGTCACCTCGACGGTCGACCGCGATCGCCCGCTCCGCGCGTCGCACCGTATCCATGAACTCCAAAACAGCCGAACGCAAGACGTTCTCGGCATCGCTACCCACCGCCACCGTCACCGACGTGACCGCATGGGGAATCAGGTCCGCAGGCAGCCCAGCGGCACTCACCCGCTCGATCACCTTCTGCGCCAACGCCAGAGCGGGTTGCGCGGTCGGCACGTCGTCCATCGTGGAATGCGCCCGCTTCGCCTTCTTCTCCAGCGCCTTGCGCTCCTCCCACTGGGCGAGCTGGTCGTCCAGCGAGATCGGCTCTCCGGCCAACACCGCGGGTACGCGGTTGCCCAGCTTGCGCACCAGCGCGTCGGCGACGTCGTCGATGCCGAACGAATTCTGTGGTGCGTCTTCGGCGATGCGGGCGTGAAAAAGGACCTGTAGCAACACGTCTCCGAGTTCGTCGCGCAGCGCGTGAGCGTCGCCGCTGTGCACGGCGTCGAAGACCTCGTAGGTTTCCTCGAGCAGGTAACGGCGAAGCGAGTCGTGCGTCTGCTCGCTCTCCCACGGCCCGGAGGTGCGCAGTTTGTCCATCATCGCGACGGCGTCGACCAGCCGATCTCCCGGTGCGGCCTCGGGCGCCGAGATCACCCTGTCTCCGGCCGCCAACCGGGCCTTGACCGCGGGGTGCTCGGGATCCGAGGACAGCAGCACCGGCGCGTCCTCGCCGTCGTATGCCGGCCGCGCCGAGGGCAACGACCAGGGCACCTTGATCGGCATCTCCTCGGTGTACTGCACGTCGCCGGCCAGCAGGTCGATCGCGTCGATCGGGATCAGGGACGGGCGCCGGGGGTCGACCAAAACGACGGTCATCGGGCTACACCCCCTCACGCGTTTGTCCGAATCGCTGACCTCGGTTATACCAACACCTCGTCCGCCCCCGAAGCGCGCAGAACCTGGCTCCCCGCTTTCGTGCGCCCCGACCGGCGATGGCCGCCCTGCCTGGCGGCAGGACGGCCATCGTGTCCGTATCGGGTTGCTCAGGACACCGGCTCGAACGGCTCGTCCGGGAGGACCCAATGGCCCGGCTTCTCATCGAAGAACGGGTTGACGATCCCGTTCACATCCGGAAGCTTCTTCAGCTGGCCGGGAGGGATTCCGTAGAACGGGTTGGGAACCCCATTGATGAACGGTGAGTTCTTCAGCTGTCCCGGCGGGATGTGCCCGTTCGGGAGCTTGAAGTAGTTGTCCACCTCAGGGAACTGCACCTCAGGCAGGTCCACATCGGGAGCGTTCACGCTCGGAACATCCACATCGGGCAGGTTCACCCGCGGAACATTCACATCGGGAACGTTCACGCTGGGCACGTTCACATCCGGCACGTTCACACCCGGAACATTCACGTCAGGAACGTTCACAGCCGGCGCGTCGACATCCGGCGCGTGGACAGCCGGAATGTTCACATCGGGAACGTTCACGCTCGGAACGGGAACCGGAGGCGGTTGCGGGATGTTGATGTGCGGTTGCGCCTGTGCCAGACCTGCGCCCAGGCCAAGCGCGCCGAGCCCGAGTGCACCGGTCATCGTGGTGGTCACTGCCAGTTTCTTGAAGTCCATCGAAAACTCCTTCGCCTTGCGTCATCGCGACACGCACCGACTCCTCGGTGGCATCGTGTGATGTTCGGTTTAGGAAATTGCTTAACCACCTGTCGTAGGTGGTCGACGCCCTCGGTTTGGACGACTTCCCTCGGTCTAGAAGGCAAGCAACACCTTGACCCCCCGACGTGTTTGTCGCAACGGGATGACGGTGCGTTAACAGCGCTGCTGGGTTCGGGCCGGGCGCGGCACCCTTGAAAACCCGCCTGACCAGGCGATCAATCAGCCGAATTCGGGCTTGAAATTATGTCGACGCTGCCCTGTGGTTTCCCGTCCAACGCCAAGAGCAGGTCGGCGACCATCTGCACCAACTCGAGGTCGCGGATCCGCGGTGCGCCGATGCCGTTACCGGCACGCGGGATCGGCACCTGCACCGTCGACGTGGTCGCCCGGTAACCGGCGCTCGGGTACATCCGCTTGAGCCGGAGTTGTTGCGAATCCAGCAGCTGCAGCGGGGAGAGTCTCACCGTCGACTCCGACACCGAGCTGACTTCGGTGACGCCGTAGGCCTTCAACAGCAACCGCAGACGCGCGACGGCCACGAGGCGCCGCGCGGGCTCGGGCAGCGGACCGTACCGGTCGACGAGTTCCTCGACGACGGCGTCCACCGCCTCCTGATCCGCGGCCGCCGCCAGCCTGCGATAGCCCTCCAACCGGAGCCGGTCGCTGCCGATGTAATCCGGTGGCAGGTGCGCGTCCACGGGCAGATCGATTCGTACGTCCTTCGGTTCTTCCGGTGCGGCAACGGTTTCGCCGTCCGCGGCGGCCCGATAGGCCTCGACAGCTTCACCCACCAGACGCACATAGAGGTCGAAGCCGACACCGGCGACGTGTCCGGACTGTTCGGCGCCGAGCACGTTGCCCGCGCCGCGAATCTCCAGGTCCTTCATGGCCACTGCCATGCCCGCGCCGAGCTCGTTGTTCTGCGCGATGGTGGCCAGCCGGTCGTAAGCGGTCTCGGTGAGTGGAACCTCGGGCGGATACAGGAAATACGCGTAGCCGCGTTCACGGCTACGACCGACCCGGCCCCTGAGCTGATGCAACTGGGACAGACCGAAGGTGTCGGCGCGTTCGACGATCAACGTATTGGCGTTGGAGATGTCCAGGCCTGTCTCGACGATCGTCGTGCAGACCAGAATGTCGTATTCGCGATTCCAGAAACCCTCGACTGTGCGCTCGAGCTGTTCCTCGGGCATCTGGCCGTGCGCGACGACCACGCGCGCCTCGGGCACCAGTGCCGAAACCCGCGCGGCCGCTTGGTCGATGGTCCTGACCCGGTTGTGGATGTAGAACGCCTGCCCGTCGCGCAGCAGTTCGCGGCGAAGCGCGGCGGCGATCTGTTTGTCGTCGTGGGGCCCGACGTAGGTCAGCACCGGATAACGTTCCTCGGGCGGAGTGAGGATCGTCGACATCTCCCGGATGCCTGCCAAGCTCATCTCCAGCGTGCGCGGGATCGGGGTGGCGCTCATGGTCAGCACGTCGACGTGGGTTCGCAACGACTTGATGTGCTCCTTGTGCTCGACGCCGAAACGCTGTTCCTCGTCGACCACGATCAGGCCGAGATCCTTCCACGTCACGCCCGTCTGCAGCAGGCGGTGTGTACCGATCACGATGTCGACGCTGCCGTCCTTCATGCCCTCGAGCACCGCGCGCGATTCGGCCGGGTCGGTGAACCGCGACAAGCCCTTGACGGTGACCGGGAACCCCGCCATCCGCTCGGAGAAGGTTTGAAGGTGCTGGTCGGCCAGCAGCGTCGTCGGCACCAGCACCGCGACCTGCTTACCGTCCTGCACCGCCTTGAACGCCGCCCGCACCGCGATCTCGGTCTTGCCGTAGCCGACGTCGCCGCAGATCACCCGGTCCATCGGGATCGGCTTTTCCATGTCGGCCTTGACCTCGGTGATCGCGGTCAGCTGATCGACTGTCTCGGTGAAGCCGAACGCGTCCTCCATCTCGGCCTGCCACGGGCTGTCGGGGGCGAACGCGTGGCCGGGCGAGGCCTGCCGCTTGGCGTACAAAGACACCAGTTCGGCGGCGATCTCGCGAACTGCGCGGCGCGCCTTGGTCTTTGTGTTGGTCCAGTCGCTGCCGCCCAGCCGCGACAGCGTCGGCGACTCCCCGCCGACGTATCGGGAGAGCTGGTCCAGCGAGTCCATCGGCACGTAGAGCTTGTCGGTGCCGCCACCCCGTTTCGAGGAGGCATATTCCAGCACCAGGTACTCGCGACGGGCGCCGCCGACGACGCGTTCGGTCATCTCGACGAACCGGCCGATGCCATGTTGGTCGTGCACCACCAGGTCGCCTGCGGTGAGCGCCAGCGGGTCAACGACGTTGCGCCGCTTGGCCGCAAGCCTCTTGCCTTCGGTGGCGGTCGCGCGGTTGCCGGTGAGGTCGGTCTCGGTGACGATCACCAGATTCGCGCCCGGAATCACGACACCGTCGTGCAGGGGGCCTTTGAGCACGCCAACGACGCCGTCCTTGGGCGAGCCACCGGCCTCCAAAAGTCCTGCCGGAACATCGGATTCGGCGAGCTGCTCGACGACGCGCTGCGCGGTGCCCGCGCCGGGCGTGACGACCGCGGCGCAACCGCCCGTCGCGACGTGGGCGCGCAGCATGGCGAAGATCTCGCCGATGCCGGCTTGCGAACCGCGTGCCGACGGGGCGGGCCGGATGTCCACCTCGAATCCGGCTTCGTCGGACAGCTGGCTCAACGTCCACCACGGATGTCCGCCCTCGCGGGCCGCGGCGCGCGCATCGTCGAGTTCGACGAAACCCGAGGCACCCAAAGCCTCGAGGTCGATCGGGGTGTCACCGCCCACCGCCGCCGTCGACCAGGACGCCTCCAGGAACTCGCGGCCCGTCTTGATCAGATCGGCGGCCCGGGTGCGGACCTTCTCCGGATCGCAGATCAGCAGCGGCATGCCGTCGGGCAGCAGATCCGACAACGTCGACAGCGCGTCGGGACGCAACAGCGGGAGCAGGGCTTCCATCCCGTCGACCGGGATGCCCTCGGAGAGCTTGGCCAGCATGTCGGGCACGGTGCCGGGCAGGGTGTTCTCGTGAACGGGGTGCTCGTGGGCCAGTTCGACGGCGCGCTCGCGGACGTCGTCGGTCAGCAGCACCTCACGGCACGGAACGGCGATGACGGTTTCGATGTCGATCTCGGGGATCGACCGCTGGTCGGCGACCGCGAACATCCGCATCTCAGACACCTCGTCGCCCCAGAACTCGATGCGGACCGGATGCTCGTATGTCGGGGGGAAGAGGTCGAGAATGCCGCCGCGCACCGCAAACTCGCCGCGCTTGCCGACCATGTCGACGCGGGTGTAGGCGAGTTCGACCAGCCGGGCGATCAGATCGTCGAACTCCGCCTCGACGCCCACGCTCAAGGTCACCGGTTCGACGTCGGCCACGTCGGGCACCATCGGCTGCAGCAGCGACCGCACGGTGGTGACCACCACTTGCAGCGGCGGTCCGAGACGCGCGTCGTGGGGATGGGTCAGCCTGCGCAACAACATGAGCCGCGCGCCCACGGTGTCGACTCCTGGGGACAGCCGTTCGTGCGGCAGCGTCTCCCACGAGGGGAACATCGCGACGGTTTCACCGAACACGCCACGCAGTTCGGCGGTCAGATCGTCGGCCTCGCGCCCGGTGGCGGTCACGACGACCAGCGCAGAGGCGTGCGCGATCGCGGATGCGACGAACACCCGGGCGGCGGCCGGGCCGACGATGGCGAGATCGGCGGGCTTGTCGGCGGCGCGGCGCGAGATCTCGGCGAGGGAGGGATCTCGTAGGGCCAGTTCGACGAGCCCGGCGATCGGGGTTGGGACGGACAGGGTCCCCGATGCGGTCATGATGCTTCCATCGTAGGCACGCGCCGAAAGGCTTGCCGCGACGAGGGTTTGCGCGGATCCGCCGACGAGATCTACGTCACTCGTCGAGCAACGGCGGATCGTTCTCCAGATGCATCAGCCCGTTCCAGCACAGGTTGACCAGATGCGCTGCGACGACCTCTTTCTTGGGCTCGCGCACGTCGAGCCACCACTGCGCGGTCATCGACACCGAGCCGACCAACGCCTGGGCGTAGAGCGGCGCCATCTCCGGGTCCAGTCCGCGGCGGGAGAAGTCGCCGGCCAGGATCGAGGACACCTGGTTGACGGCCTCGTTGAGCAGCGTCGAATAGGTGCTGCCTGAGGTGATCGACGCCGGGGAGTCGCGAATCAGGATGCGGAAGCCGTCGGTGCGCTCGTCGACGTAGGTCAGCAGGGCGAGCGCGACCCGTTCGATGCGCAGCCGCGAGCGGTTGTTGGTCATCCGGGTCAGCGACGAGGTGATCCCGTCGAGCAACGCCGACATCTCGCGGTCGACGACCACCGCGTACAGGCCCTCTTTGCCGCCGAAGTGCTCGTAGACGACGGGCTTGGAGACGTTCGCGCGCTGGGCGATCTCCTCGATCGAGGTGCCCTCGTAGCCGCGCTCGGCGAAGAGCTTGCGCGCGACCTCGATGAGCTGGTGGCGCCGCTCGGCGCCCGTCATCCGCGCCCGCGGTGCCCTGACCTCCTTGTCGAGTGCTGCCACGGCTACCAGGTTAGATGCAGATGTCGTGGTCGGGCGTCGATCAGACGGCGAGGCGCCTGCCGTCGGGAACAAACGAAGAGGGGTCCGGCGATTGGACTAGCATCACGAGTTGTCCGATCCGTCGTGGTGTAATCGGCAGCACCTCTGATTTTGGTTCAGATAGTTCAGGTTCGAGTCCTGGCGACGGAGCAATTTGGCCGCGATTGTGCGCTCACATGCGGCGTGACCGGCGTGTCGCGTATGAAACCGCACATCCGATAGGCAGGAGACCGGATGACGGCAGCCCCTGAAACCGCGGTGGTCGTGCTCGCGGCCGGCGCCGGAACCCGGATGCGATCCGACACCCCGAAGGTGCTGCACACGCTGGCGGGGCGCAGCATGCTCGCCCACGCACTGCACGCGGTGGCCAAGGCGGCCCCGCAGCACCTGGTCGTCGTGGTCGGCAAGGACCGGGAAAGGGTGACCCCCGAGGTCGAGCGGCTGGCCGCCGAGCTCGGCCGCCCGATCGACACCGCCACCCAACAGCAGCAGCGCGGCACCGGACACGCCGTGCAGTGCGGTTTGGCGGCACTCGCGGCCGACTTCGCAGGCACGGTGGTGGTGACCTCGGGTGACGTGCCGTTACTCGACGCCGACACGCTGGCCGACCTGATCAGCACGCACAGCAGGCGGCCGACGGCGGTGACCGTGTTGACCACCACGCTGCCCGACCCGACGGGTTACGGTCGCATCCTGCGCACCCAGGACGGCGAAGTGATGGGCATCGTCGAGCAGGCCGACGCCACCCCCGAACAGCGGGCCATCACCGAGGTCAACGCCGGGGTGTACGCGTTCGACGCCGCCGCGCTGCGGTCGGCGCTGGGCCGCTTGAGCTCGGACAACGCCCAGCAGGAGCAATACCTGACCGACGTCGTCTCGATCGTGCGGTCCGACGGTCTGGTCGTACGGGCCAAGCACGTCGACGACTCGATGCTGGTGGCGGGGGTCAACGACCGCGTGCAGCTGGCCGAACTCGGCGCGGAGCTGAACCGGCGCGTCGTCGCCACGCACCAGCGGGCCGGGGTCACGGTGGTCGATCCCGCGACGACGTGGATCGACGTCGACGTGACCATCGCCCGCGACACCGTGGTCAAGCCGGGCACCCAGCTGCTCGGCGGCACCCGCATCGGCGGGCGGTGTGAGGTCGGGCCCGACACCACGTTGGCCGACGTCACGGTCGGTGACGGCGCGACCGTCTGCCGCACGCACGCCACCTCGTCGGTGATCGGGGACGGCGCGACGGTCGGGCCGTTCACCTACCTGCGGCCGGGCACCGTGCTGGGCGCCGACGCCAAGCTCGGCGCGTTCGTCGAGACCAAGAACTCGACGATCGGCACCGGCACCAAGGTGCCGCATCTGACGTACGTCGGCGACGCCGACATCGGCGAGCACAGCAATATCGGGGCGTCGAGCGTTTTCGTCAACTACGACGGCGAGACCAAGAGCCGCACCACGATCGGCTCGCACGTCCGCACCGGGTCGGACACGATGTTCGTCGCCCCGGTCACCGTCGGCGACGGCGCCTACACCGGGGCGGGCACCGTCGTGCGTGACGACGTGCCGCCCGGTGCGTTGGCCGTGTCCGCCGGCCCGCAGCGCAACATCGAGGGTTGGGTGACGCGCAAGCGGCCGGGGTCGGCGGCGGCGCGGGCCGCGGAGCAGGCATCGGCCGGCGAGGGCGGGCAGGCTACGGACGACGTCGAATCCGGGTGAGCGGCCCCGGCCGTTCACGATCTGGCCACCCGGGCACGGCCGGCGCGTCAAGCTACGTAGGATTAGCCGGTATCGATCCCCGACCTTGAGGGCGCAGTGTGGGCACCGAGTGGACCGACAATCGCAAAAATTTGATGCTGTTCTCGGGTCGGGCGCACCCCGAACTCGCTGAACAGGTCGCCAAGGAACTCGACGTACCCGTGACGGCGCAGACCGCGCGGGACTTCGCCAACGGCGAGATCTTCGTCCGATTCGACGAATCCGTCCGCGGTTGCGACGCCTTCGTGCTGCAGAGCCATCCGGCGCCCCTGAACCAGCACCTGATGGAACAGCTGATCATGATCGATGCGCTCAAGCGCGGCAGCGCCAAGCGGATCACCGCGATCCTTCCGTTCTATCCGTACGCACGGCAGGACAAGAAGCACCGCGGGCGCGAACCGATCTCGGCGCGGTTGGTCGCCGACCTGCTCAAGACCGCGGGCGCAGACCGCATCGTCACCGTCGACCTGCACACCGACCAGATCCAGGGTTTCTTCGACGGACCGGTCGACCACATGCGGGCGCAGAAGCTGCTCACCGGTTACATCGCCGAGCATTACTCCCATCACGACATGGTGGTCGTCTCCCCCGACTCCGGCCGGGTTCGCGTCGCCGAGAAGTGGGCGGACTCCCTCGGCGGCGTCCCGCTGGCGTTCATCCACAAGACGCGCGACCCGCTCAAACCCAACGAGGTGGTGTCCAACCGCGTCGTCGGCGACGTGCGGGGCAAGACCTGCGTGCTGACCGACGACATGATCGACACCGGTGGCACCATCGCCGGTGCGGTCAAGCTGCTCAAGGCCGACGGCGCCGGCGACGTGATCATCGCGGCGACACACGGTGTGCTCTCAGATCCGGCCCGCGAGCGGTTGGCCGATTCGGGTGCCTGCGAGGTGATCGTCACCAACACGCTGCCGATCGGCGAGGACAAGCACTTCGCGCAGTTGACCGTGCTCTCGATCGCGCCGCTGCTGGCGAACACGATCCGCGCGGTGTTCGACAACGGCTCGGTGACAAGCCTTTTCGACGGGTCGGCATAGATGTCGGCCCCAATGCCAAACGCGACGATCTACCACAACCCCAAGTGCTCGACCTCGCGCAAGACGTTGGACTTGTTGCGCGAGAACGGAATCGAGCCTGAGATCGTGCAATACCTGAAGACGCCGCCAACCCGCGCCGAGCTGGAGAAGATGATCTCCGACGCCGGTATCGACGTGCGCACCGCCGTGCGGAAGCGTGAATCCCTCTACGGCGAACTGGGTTTGGCGGATGCCTCGGACGACGAGCTCCTCGACGCGATGGCCGCCAACCCGATCCTGATCGAGCGGCCGTTCGTCGTCACGCCGAAGGGCACCCGGTTGGCCCGGCCGATCGACGCGGTGCGCGAGATTCTGTGAGCCGTCGAGGCTTTCGGGTTCTCGCCGCCGCGGTGACGGTTGTCGGTGCGATCGCCGCTGTGTCCGGCTGCGGCACCGAACCGCCCAATTATCAGTCGGTGTGGTCGACGTCGTCGTCGCCGCCCCCGACCACCGCCAACCCCGATGACAAGCCGGTGCCCGTCGCGGCGTTCCTGGAACAGGCCGGTGTGACCGGGCAGCCCGTGTTCCCCGAGAAGCTCACCGATCTGACCGTTTCATATCCGACACCTGCCGGGTGGGAGCCGTACTTCAACACCAACTTCGCGCCGGGAACCAGGGTGATCGCCAAGGGCGAGACGTACCCGATCGCGATGCTGGTGGTGATGAAGTTGACCGGCGACTTCGATCCGCGCGAGGCGATCAAGCACGGCTACGTCGACGCCGAGATGTCGCAGAACTTCAAGCGCCTCAACGCGTCCATGGACGACTTCAAGGGTTTCCCGTCGGCGATGATCGAGGGCAGCTACGACCTCAACGGCACCCGGATGCACAGCTACAACCGCATCGTCATCGCGACCGGCGCACCGCCTGCCAAGCAGCGCTATCTCGTCCAGTTCACGGTGACGAGTTTCGCCCAGAAAGCCGCCGAAGAGGCCCCCGACATCGAGAAGATCATCGGCGGCTTCAACGTCGCGGTCCCCAAGCCGCCGCCGAAGTAGCCCCAGTTTTTGCGCGAAATGGCATTCCAGCAGCGAAAGTGCGAGTGGACACCTGCTGGAATGCCATTTCGCGGTACGTCACTAGGGTGGTCGGCATGAGCGACTGGACCGCCGCGGATCTGCCCTCCTTCACCGGACGCACCGTCATCGTCACCGGCGCCAACAGCGGCATCGGCTTGATCACGGCGCGCGAACTGGCCGGAGCAGGCGCCAAGGTCATCCTCGCCGTGCGCAACACCGCCAAGGGTGACGAGGCGGCGGCGACGATCACCGGGGACGTCGAGGTCCGCAAGCTCGACCTGCAGGACCTGGCGTCCGTGCGCGCGTTCGCCGACGGTGTCGACGCCGTCGACGTGCTCGTCAACAACGCCGGCATCATGGCCGTCCCGTACGCGTTGACGGTCGACGGCTTCGAGAGCCAGATCGGCACCAACCATCTCGGCCACTTCGCCCTGACCAACCTGCTGCTGCCCAAGATCAGCGACCGCGTCGTGACGGTGTCCTCGGTCATGCACATCTTCGGCCGGATCAACCTCAAGGACCTCAACTGGAAGGCCCGGCCGTACCTGGCGTGGCCGGCGTACGGCCAGTCCAAGCTCGCGAACCTGCTGTTCACGAAGGACCTGCAGCGTCGACTCGACGAGGTGGGCTCGCCGATCCGGGCGATCGCCGCGCATCCGGGCTACTCCGCCACGAACCTGCAGGGCCAGACCGGCAACCCGATCGGGACCCGCTTCTGGCTCGCCGCCAACCGGGTATTCGCCACCGAGCCCGACTTCGGTGCCCGCCAGACCCTGTACGCGGTGGCCGAGGATCTGCCGGGCGACACGTTCGTCGGCCCGCGCTTCGCCAGCCGCGGTCCCACCGGGCCGACGGGCTTCCGCAGCCCGCTGGCTCGCGACGGCCGGATGGCGACGGCACTGTGGGAGCTCTCCGAGCAGCTCACCGAGACCGCGTTCCCGCTCTGATTTGGGGCGCAGCACCGTTTCCGGCTACCCTGGCCGGTGATCACGGCGAGGGTGGCCGCGCCAGCGGAGGCCACCGTTATCGACGCGAACCTTGTGGTTGAGCCCCGCCGTGCTGAGCACACGACAGGAGCACCCACATCATGGCGAAGAACGCCCCCAACAACCTGACCGCGGCGGTCCGCACCGAGACCGGCAAGGGCGCATCGCGCCGCGCCCGCCGCAACGGCAAGGTGCCCGCGGTCCTCTACGGTCACGGCACCGATCCGCAGCACCTCGAACTCGACGGCCGTGACTTCGCGGCCGTGCTCCGCAACTCGGGCACCAACGCGGTGCTCACCCTCGATATCAACGGCAAGGAGCAGCTCGCGCTGACCAGGGCTCTCGACATCCACCCGATCCGCCGCACCATCACGCACGCCGATCTGCTCGTCGTGCGCCGTGGCGAGAAGGTTGTCGTCGAGATCAACGTCGTCATCGAGGGTGACGCGGTGCCCGGGACCCTGGTCACCCAGGAGACCAACACGATCGAGGTCGAAGCCGACGTGCAGTCGATTCCGGAGAACGTCGTCGTCTCGGTCGAAGGTGTCGAGGCCGGCACGCAGTTCACGGCCGGCTCACTCGAGCTGCCGTCGGGTGTCACGCTGGTGACCGACCCCGATTCGCTGGTGGTCAACGTCGTCGTCGCGCCGACGGCCGAGGAGCTCGAGGCCGAGGGCGGCGGTGAGGCGCCGGAGGAGGCAGCAGCCGAGGTCGCCGAGGGCGCCGACGAGGTCGAGGGCGACTCCGCCGAAGCGGCTCCCGCCGAAGAAACCGAGTAGTCCGGCATGGCCGAACCACTACTCGTGGTCGGCCTGGGCAACCCGGGACCGCAATACGCCACAACGCGGCACAACCTCGGGTTCCTCGTCGCCGACATCCTCGCCGATCGCATCGGCTCGGGATTCAAGGTGCACAAGAAGTCCGGCGCCGAGGTGGTCACCGGCCGCCTCGCCGGACGCTCGGTGGTGCTGGCCAAACCGCGTACCTACATGAACGAGTCGGGTCGGCAGGTCGGACCGCTGGCCAAGTTCTACTCGGTGCCACCGGCCGACATCGTGGTGATCCACGACGAGCTCGATATCGACTTCGGCCGGATCCGGCTGAAGTTCGGCGGCGGGGTGGCCGGGCACAACGGGCTACGGTCGGTCGCTTTGTCGTTGGGCAGCAACGACTTTCAGCGCGTCCGGATCGGCATCGGTAGGCCGCCCGGCCGCACCGAAGGCGCGAAGTTCGTGTTGAGCACCTTCACGTCCGCGGAGTGGAAGGACGTGCCGACGATCTGCGAGCAGGCCGCCGACGCCACCGAGATTCTGGTGGCACAGGGCGTGGAGCCGGCGCAGAACATCGTGCACGCCTGGGGCTGACGTCAGCCTCCGGTGTGGCCGGACAGCGTCGTGATCGGCGCGGCGGCCCCGAGGCGGTCGGCGGTGAACTGCGCCGCCTGAGCGGTGAGCCCCGACTCGACGTAGAGGCTGTGCGCCGCGACGTCATTTCCGTTGGAGCACACCGGATCCGCGCCGTTGCACAGGTCGATGGTCTTGGCCCCGTAGGCCGGGCTCAGCGCGGTGAGCGGACCGCCGAGCAGGCGGATGGAGGGGTTGCCGAACACCGCGACGGCGGCCACGTGGTCGGCGACCGCGGCGGGCATCGGCTGGGTGAAGCCGAGTGTGGGCGTGTTCGCCAGGGCGATGGCGTCGATGACGGCGGCACCCTGTGAGTACCCACCGAGCACGATCCTGGTGTCCGGGCAGGTGGTGGCGATGTTCTGGACGAACAGGCTGGCGTCGTTGGCGCCCTCGGCGGCGCGCAGGAAGTCCCGTGTCGCGGGATAGTTGACCGCGTAGACGGCGACGGACTCGTCACCCACGAGCGGTCGCAACGTGTCGACGAACGCCTGGCCGACGCGGCCGACGCCCGCCGGTTCCCCGGTGCCGCGAGCGAATACCACCTGCACGTCGGGACACTCCCCGGTGGGCGCCGCAGCGGCCGGTGCTGCCGACGTCATCAGCGGTGCGCCCAGCGCCGCACCCGAGATGAATACTGCCGCAACCATGATCATCAGCCGACGCAGCGGCAGTCTCGTCTTCATGCATGGCCAAACGCCCAGCCGTTGACGATGTATTCCGCGCGCGGTCCGCGGTCCGCGTCACACTTTTCAGAGGAACGAGTTCTGGGCGGTGAGCCCTCGCTCGGGGAACTCGCCCAGCGCGAACGTCTCGGCGTTGCCGAGGCCGGAACCGCCGCCCACCGGATCGTCCACGCGGACCAGCAGATCCCGAAGCTGATGCAGCTTGCGCGCGTTCTCCGCGGTGTCGCAGTCGGTCACGTGGTAGCCCTCCACGCGCAGATCGCCGACCCACTGGCCGTAGACCCAGTCGTTCCAGCCGTAGTAGCCGGCCGTGCCGAGGTGAAAGCCCGTCGGTCCGGCCGCGGTGATCGTCAGCGGTCGCCGCGATCCGTCAGAGTCGATCAACGTGACCGTGCCATGGGTCAGTCGCCGGTTCTCGTCGTTGAAGTGCAGATCCTGTTCCACCGAGACAAACCGGTGCGATGTGCCGTCGTCGTTCTGTTGCTCTGCCTGGCAACGGATTTCGAGAAAACCGTCGCCACGCTCCTCCTGATACATCACGAACAGCGAGTACGCCGATCCGTCGGGGCGCGTCAGCGTCATCGGCAGCCAGGTCATGAACATCTGCTTGATCTTGCGCCCACCACGAGGCAGGCCGGGGATGGGTTTACCGACCCCGGGGCGCAGGCCCCAAGAATGGTCGCGCACCGATATCCACTCGTCGGGGCGAATTTCGGTGCGACGGCCTTCGACCTCGACCCAGCCGGACGCCACGCCGATCTGGTGGTAGCGCAACACATTATGGGAGACGCGGTAGCCGTCCGGGCTGCGGTCGGGCCACGGATCCTCCAGCGCCGCATCGAAGCTGCCCTGCATGACCACGTCGAACGAGATCGGCGCGTGTTCGGTCGGCTCGAGGCTCACCTGAATCGACCGCAGCGGCTCCAACACGCGATAGCGGATCGGCCCGACGGCGGTCGAGGAGGGATCGGCCGACAGGCGGCGCCCGCCGCGCACGGTCCACTGCTCGGTGCCGCGGCACACCCCGGCCGCACCGTCGAACACGCCACGGTTGGTGTACTTTCCGACGCCGAGCACGACCTGCAGCGAGTTGTCCCGCGCATGCGCGAGCGTCCAGATCTTCTCCGTCCACGACGGATCCGATTGGCTGACCGTTGCGAACGTGTCGACGATCTGGTGGGTGAGCGACTCGTCTTCGGGCACCAGACCGCCGTAGTTCGTCGTCAACAATCGATGTCACCTTCCCGTGGTGGACGACGACCGGGCGAACGTCGTCATATCTGCGCCGTTGTCGTAGGCGCGCATCCAGGTCTGCGCCCACGCGGGCAGCGGCTGATCGGCCGGATCGTGGTACGGCGTCTGCGAAAGCGCCAGTCGCCATACCATTTTCGCCAGGTCGGCGGTCGGCACCGGTTGGAAGATCGTCGGTGCTCCCCCGCCGTCCCGTCGGCGGCGCACGATGGGCAGGCGGTGTTTGAGTTCACCGGTCAGAAAGTCGCCGGACAACAACTCGCGGGTGGAGACGCCGCGATCCTCGATCGGGACGACCTCGTCGAACACCGTCGCGATCGCGTCCGCGATGGCGGCGACATGGCTGAACGTCCTCTTGATGTGCTTGACGCGGGACCACGGGTGGGGGTTGACGTGATTGCACAGGATCAGCCCCGAACTGCGGTGCTCGATCTCCTCGACGAAGTGCCACATCATCAGCGAGGCGACCCGGACATCGCCTCCGCCGAACAGCGAATCACGGTGGTCGAGAATCACTTTGAACAGCGGGGTGAACGTGGCCTCGAGGTTGGCGACGTAGGCGAGGTGGAAGGCGACCGGCTCGTTCCTCAGCAGCTCGTCGTAGGCCGCGCAGGCGTCGGCGTAACACTGCTCGAGGTCGGGGTAGCGGTCGATCAGCGCGAGCATGTGCTTGCGATGCGCGGCGGCATGCTGGGCTTCCTGCTTGAGGAACCCCTCGGCTTCCTCCGCGACGCCGGGACTTTCGGCCAACCGGTCAGCGGCCATCCGCACCGCGCTGACGATGTAGCGCTCGAAGGGCACCGCGATGAACGTGAACGCGTTGCAGAACAGTCCGAAATTCGGGTTGGCCGGCTGCCACATGAACGGCACCGAGGCGTCGAACTCCCATCCGATCTTACGGACGATGAGGTCGGTCACCGTTACTCTCCTCCGCACCGGACGTGGCACTGCGCATCCGGTGACTCACCCGTCAATGGGGTGCTCGGGCTTGATGTAGCGTTAGTGTGACATTTGACCCTGCAGATGTAAAGGTTAATCGTGGTCCGCACCGAGGATGCCGAGCAGTCGACGCGGCGGCGCATCCTCGCGGCCACTTTCGTCGTGCTGGCCCGTGACGGTCGGCGGAAGCTGCAGCTGTCCGATGTCGCCGCCCAAGCAGGCGTCTCCCGCCCGACGCTGTACCGCCACTTCGGTTCCAAGGAGGGGTTGCTCGAGGCGTTCGGCCTCTACGAACAGGACAACTTCGATGCGGGAATCGCGAGCGCGATGGCGGGCCTCGTGGGCCGCGACCGCCTCGATGCGGCGTTGCGCTTCATCGTCGAGTTTCAGAGCACCTACTCCCTAGGATCGCTCGCCGATATCGAACCCGAACACGTGCTCGCGCAGATGAGGCGTGTGCTGCCGATCATGCACGAGCGGATCGCGCGGATCATCCCCGGCGACAACAAGGACGTCGCCGCGGCGGCCGTGGTGCGCATCGCGGTGTGCCACTACCTGCTCGGAGGAGCCAGCCCCGAGAACTTCCTCGCCGAACTGCGCCACGCCGCAGGCCTCGACGCCGCGCGCAACGGCCGTTCCGCATCGCTCACCCCGCGTCCAGCCAGTCGCTGATCTTGGCCGCGATCAGGTCGGGCTGTTCGAGGTGCAGGAAGTGCCCGACTCCGTCGATGACTTCGTGCGACGACCCAGCGGTCGGCAGGTACTCGCCCAGGTCGGCGAGCAGCTCGGCGCCTATCGCGCCGTCGTTGCGGCCATGCAGGTAGAGCGTCGGGACCGGGGGCGGCACGGCCGTCGCCGCGGTCTCGTCGGCGGCTTCGGAATCGCCGAACTCCGGATTGAACGACGCGCGGTACGGCCCGACGACGTCTGTGATGTTCTCGGCGGTGACGTGCCCGCGCAGTTCGGCGATGTCTTCGGCGCAGTCGTATCCCGGTGACCAGTCCGCCCACAGGGACTCCCAGAACCCGGGCGCGAGCAACGCCGCCTCGGCCAACCCGACCTGCTGGATGAACCAGATGTAGAACGACCGTTTGAGCTGCCGGTAGGTGAACAGGCCGGTCGCCAGCACACCGATCGGCGGTACGGCGAGCGCCACGAAACGCCCGAAGACCGGGGCCGGGCCCGCGACCACGCCGTAGCCCGCGTGCGCACCCCAGTCGTGACCGATCAGCACCGCGCGGTCGTCGGCTCCCCTCGCTTGGGCGACCTGGCGTACGTGGCGCACGTACGTGCCCACGCTGACCGGGTGCCCGATCGGTGTGTCGTATCCCGGGAGCCACGGCGCGATGACGCGATAGCCGTGGTTGACCAGATGCGGTCCGAGGTGGCGCCACGTGAACGGGGTGTCGGGGAAGCCGTGAACCAGGACAGCCAGTGGCCGGTCGTGGTCGTCGATGTCGCCGAAGGTGAGAGCCTGCGGTCGGGTCACTTCGCGAGCGTATTACATACGAGATGTCGGACGTAACAGGTTGCTCCTTTACATCTCACCGCCCGCGTGTAAGCCTTTCTGCATGGCGGGCATCGCTCTGGTCAGACGCGACCTCGAGGCCACCCGCGCCAGGCTGCGGGACTGGTTCGCCAACCGGCACACCGACGAGGTCGTCCTCTCCGAACTACGGCCGGCGAACCGGGCCGCGGGCTGGTCGAGCGAAACACTGGTGTTCAACGTCGAAACCGGCGGACGCAATGACGAGCACGTCATCCGGATACCGCCTGCGGGCGGCGGGATCTTTCCCGAATACGACCTCGACGCGCAGTCCGCGACGCAGCGACTTCTCCACGAACACGGTGTCGCGACGCCGTCACCGATCGTCTACGAGCCCGACGAGTCGTGGATCGGCTCGAAATTCCTTGTGATGCCACGGATCGTCGGCCACACACCGTCGGACACCAGCTATGCCACGCGCGGTTGGTTGCACGACGCCGGCATGACCGTGCAGCGCCGAGTGCACGACTCGTTCCTGGAAACGATGGCGCGCCTGCATCGGGTGCCCCCCGAGCAGGCTCCGTGGCTGGTCCGACCCGAGGGAGTCGGTGTCAGTACCGAGCTCGAGTGGTGGCGCGAGTACGTCAGATGGGGCACTGATGACCAGGTCCCCGATGTCATCACCGAAGCGTTCGACTGGCTGACGCGGCGCACACCCTCCGCCACAACTGATTTGAGTATCTGCTGGGGCGATGCGCGGTTGTCGAACGCGATCTTCGACGACTCCGGCGAACTCGTCGGCGCGCTGGACTGGGAGCAGGCCTGCGTATGCCCCGCCGAAGCCGATGTCGCGTGGTGGCTGGCCACCCGCAAGCAGATGCTCGAGGTCAACGGCTTGGATCTCGACCCCGAACTGGAAGGCTTCGACAGCCGCGCTTCGGTTGTCGGGCGCTACGAGGAGATGCTCGGCAGGCCGCTCGAAGATCTCGACTGGTACGAGATATTCGCGATGGTCCGCATGGGGTGTTGCATCCTGCGGACGCAGGTCCTGTTGCGGGCGACCGGGCAGTCGGAGCACTTCCTCACCAGGGCGCCGATCCTGCCCGCATGGACGGTGGCGTCGATTCGCGCCTAGCTGCCGGTGCGGCGGGCGTAGGCGCGCAGGGCGAACGGCGCGAAGACCGCCGTCAGCAGCAGGGACCAGAGGATGGTGGCCAGCACCGGATGGTGCAGCGGCAGCTGCGCACTGTCGGGCGCGGGTCCGCCGTTGCCCCATAGTTCGCGCATCGCCTGAGCCAGCGACGACACCGGGTTCCACTCGGCGATGACCCGCAGCCAGTGAGGCATCGGCTCGGTCGGGACAAATGTGTTGGCCAGGAACGTGATCGGGAACAAGACGGTGAACATCACGCCGTTGACGGCCTCGACGGTGCGCAGCAGTGAGCCGATCAGGATGCCGAACCAGATCATTCCGAAACCGAAGACCAGGACCAGAGCGAAGGCCAGTACCGCCTCGGCGACGCTGCCGCGGATGCGCCAGCCGATCGCCAGGCCCGTCAGCGCCATCACCACCACGCCCAGCGACGAGTGGATCAGGCTGGCGATGCTGCGACCGATGAGCACCGACGATCGCGAGATGGGCAGCGAGCGGAACCGGTCGATGATGCCCTTCTCGATGTCGGCGGTGATACCGGATGCCACGACGAATGCCGAGAACACGATGGTTTGCGCCTGGATGCCCGGCAGCAGGAATTCGCGGTAGTTGGTGCCCCCCGGGTTGGGAATCGACGCGCCGAAAACGAACGCGAACAGCAACACGAACATGATGGGATGGGTGGTGACGTCGCTCAGCATCTCGGGCATGCGCTTGGTGTGGATCATGTTGCGCTTGACCATGATCCAGGACTGCTGGGCATTGTTGGTTCGCCGAATCGCGACCCGTTTCCTGGGGGCGTGTGCCGGTGGCGCGACGGTAGTCATGTCGCCTTCGATGGTCATGCACCGTCCTCCTCTTCGCTGCGGTGACCGGTCAGCGAGAGGAAGACGTCGTCGAGGCTCGGTCGCGACAACCCGATGTCGTCGACGGCGATGTCGTTATCGCGCAGCATTGCCGCGACGCGGATCATGTCGTCGAGGCCCTCGGCGGCCGCGGTCAACTCGCGTGCGCCTGCGTTGACGAACACTTCGCTACCGTCCGCGGCGAGCAGCGCCTCGGCCGCGGAGAGGTCCTCGACGTTCGTCACCGTGACGACCAGGCTGGCGTTGCCTGCCTGCTGTTTGAGCGCAAGTGGCGAACCCTCGGCGATGATGCGCCCCTTGTCGATCACCAGGATGTTGTCGGCCAGCTGATCGGCCTCTTCGAGGTACTGCGTGGTCAGCAGCAGCGTGGTGCCCTGCTCGACGAGACCTCTTAGCGCGTCCCATACTTCGCTGCGGCTGCGAGGGTCCAGGCCGGTGGTCGGCTCGTCGAGGAACAACACCGGCGGCGAGGCGAGCAGGCTCACCGCGAGATCGAGCCGGCGACGCATGCCGCCCGAGTAGGACTTCACCACGCGATCGGCGGCGTCGGCGATCGAGAACTGTTCCAGCAGTTGATCACCCAGTTTGGTGAGGTCCTTTTTGCGGATGCCGTAGAGCCCGCCGATCATCCGGATGTTCTCGCGGCCGGTGAGCAGCTCGTCGACGGTGGCAACCTGCCCGGTCAGGCCCATGTTGCGGCGCACCTGATCGGGTTCGCGCACGACGTCGTAGCCGGCGACGCGGGCGGTGCCGCTGGTCGGTGCGGTCAACGTCGTCATCATCCGCACTGTGGTGGTCTTGCCGGCGCCGTTCGGACCCAGCAGCCCGAGCACCGTACCGGGGGGAACGGTGAAGCTGACGCCGTCGACGGCCGGTTCGCCGTCGCCGAAGCGCTTCACAAGATCGATCGCCTCGATGGCGGGAGCGGAAGGCATGACACCGAACGTATCGCCACTCACGGACAGCTCATTACGTGGCGAGCGACCGCAAAATGCAGGCGCTACGCGGCGTGTCCGTGTGCAAACACGGTCGCTCGCGCACCTAGAGGACTAGGTGACGAGCGAGACGGAGGTGCTGCGGCGCAGCTTGCCCGACGGCGTCTTCGGGATGGTGCCGGGTCCGAGCACGACGACGTTGCGCGGACGCACGTCGACCTCGCCGACCACCTCATGGGCGACCTGCTGCTCGATCCGGCGCACCTCGACGGGATCCTGCCAGGCGTTGGACTCCACCGCGACGGCAAACGTCTCCCGCGAGTGGCCCGCGTCGAGGCGCACCGCGACGGCGCATCCGGGCCGGACCCCCTCGACACGGCATGCGGCGCGCTCGATGTCGGTCGGGTAGATGTTGCGGCCGGCCATGATGATGACGTCCTTGACCCGGCCGCACACGACGATGTTGCCTTCGTCGGTGATGTAGCCGAGGTCGCCGGTGTCGTACCAGCCGTGCTCGTCCTGCGCCGGGATGAATCCGCCCATGGTGATGTAGCCCGGGGTCAGTGATTCACCGCGAAGCTCGATCACGCCGACGCCGCGCGGCGGCATCACGTTGCCCTGCTCGTCGATGACGCGGGCCTCGAGGTCGCGCAGCAGCGGTCCCAACGAGGCCAGCCGGCGGGTGTTGCCCTTGGTCGCGGGTACGGCGCGGCGGAGCGCGGCCAGCAGATCGGCGTCGACCTCGTCGACCACCAGTCCCGCGCCGCACGGAGAGAACGACACCGCGAGCGTGGTCTCGGCCATGCCGTAGGCGGGCAGGATGGCGTCGGGCTTCAGGCCGAATGGCTTGCCGGCATCCAGCAGGTCCTCGACGTCGGCGGGCTCGACGGGCTCGGCGCCCGACAGCGCGAACCGCAGCGTGGACAGGTCGAACTCACCCGGCTTGGCCTGGCGGCGCAACCGCTTGGCGAACAGCGCATAGGCGAAGTTCGGCGCCGCGGTCATCGTGCCCTTGTACTTGTCGATGAGCTTGGCCCACAGCAGGGTGTCGCGCAGGAAGTCCAGCGGGGTGACCTTGACCAGTTCCGCGCCGAAGTACATCGGGATGGTCAAGAAGCCAACCATGCCCATGTCGTGGAAGCACGGCAGCCAGCTGACCATGACGTCCTTCTCGACGTCGTACTCGGCGCCGATGAACATCGCCTCGGCGTTGGAGTAGATGTTGCGGTGCGTGATCTGGACCGCCTTGGGCGAGCCCGTGGAGCCAGAGGTCAGCTGCATCAGCGCGAGATCGTCCTCGCCGACGTCGATCGGATCGATCGGATCGGAGGCCATCAGGTCCGGCACGGTGAGGACCGTGATGCCCTGCTCTTGGAGCACCGGGATGGCGACCATGAACGGTTCGGAGACGATGACGGCCTTGGCCTCGATCATCCGCACGACGTTCATCGTGTCCTCGGCCCAGACCGCGAGGTCGGTGCGCGGGGTGGGCTGGTGCAGCATGGTCAGGCTGGCGCCGCGCATCCACAGACCCTGGGCGGTCGGGGCGATCTCCACGGGGAAGCCGGCCAGCACGCCGACCGCGTCGCCGAGTCCGATACCGGCCTTCTCGAGGCCGCCTGCGACGCAGCGGGCGCGCTCGTGCACCTCGCCCCAGGTGTGGCGGACGGGTTCGTACGGTTCACCGGTGACCATGCCCGTCGTCACGGTGCGGGCATTGCGGTACATCTTCTCGGTGAATCGGCTCACGACACCCTCCTCGGTTCCTGGAGCCGCTGCGCCTGCGGCATGGGGCTCAGCGCAAAAATCCTCGTCATATGCTCCGCCCGATCAGAGATGTGGTCGCGAAGGCGCGCACACGAGTCGGGAGCGGTTTCGTCTCGAATTGGTGATGCACCGAGGCCTTCGCCATATCCGACGAGGCGCCCACCGAGGTCTCCGGCGGGAAAGAAAGTCGTGTCCGATGCATGACAGCTAATCTTCACCATCGGCCATCTTATGCAACTCTTAAGTAGCCGCCAAACTCTCGCGAGTATTGAGGTCTGGGTCACACCCTCTCGTGACCAAACTGTTCCCCGGCGACACGAGGTCACGCCGACGTCGACGGCGTCGGCACCACCCGCGCGCCCTGGACGGGGCCGCTGGCCACGCGCACGGTGCGACACACGCCCGCGCCCGCCAACTGCGCGCCGACGTCGACCGCCTGGCCCGCCGAGGCGCACAGAAAAGCGCACGTCGGCCCCGACCCGGACACGATGCCCGCCAAGGCTCCGGCCTCGGTGCCCGCGCGCAGCGTGCGGCGCAACCCCGGATCGAGGCTCAGCGCGGCGGGCTGCAGGTCGTTGCCGAGCAGCGGGGCGAGTTGAGCCGGATCGCCGGAGGCCAGCGCGGCCAGCACCGGTTCGGCGTCCTCGAGGCGCGGCGGCGGCTCGCGATCCGGGCCCGCAGAGTCGCGCAGCCGGTCGATCTCGGCGAACACCGCCGGGGTCGACAACCCACCGTCGGCAAAGGCGAGCACCCAGTGAAACGTCGTGCGCGCCAACACCGTCGCCAGCTCCTCACCGCGCCCGGTGCCCAACGCGGTCCCCCCGTGCAGAGCGAACGGCACGTCGCTGCCCAGCCGGGCCGCCAGCGCATGCAGATCGCGCCGCGGCACCCCCAACTCCCACAGCGTGTTCATTGCGACCAGCACCGCCGCCGCGTCAGCGCTACCGCCGGCCATCCCGCCGGCGACCGGGATGGATTTGTCGATCGAGATCGCCACATCCGGTGCCCGCCCCACGTGTTCGGCCATCAACTCAGCCGCCTGCCACGCGAGGTTGCGCTCGTCGGCCGGCAGCGATTCGGCCCCTTCACCGGACACTTCCAGCGACAGCATGTCGGCGTTGCTGACGATGATCTCGTCGAGCAGCGAGACGGCGTGGAACACGGTGGTGAGCTCGTGGTAGCCGTCGTCGCGGCGGTCACCCACTTCCAGGTAGAGGTTGACCTTCCCGGGCACTCGCACGGTGACCGACCCCGTCGGCACCCACTCGGAGGCGGTGTTCCCGTTCCAGCCCGGCACGGCACGACACTATCGAAAGGAGTCGCCGACCAGTCGTCCTGTCGGCGAGTCGGCGCAGTCGGCGGCACTAGTGTGAGCTCGTGCTGTCCGCCGGCGACCGGTTCGACGACTACGTGGTCGACGAGGTCCTCGGCCAGGGTGGATCGGCCACGGTCTACCGAGCGCATCCCGCGGACAACCCGCAGCTGGTGGTCGCGTTGAAGGTCCTCGCCGAACACGCTCGCGATCGAGCGCACGTGGCCCGGCTGCGGCGTGAGTTCGAGTTCGCCAGCCGGCTCGACCACCCCTATATCGTCACCGTGTACAAGCGGGGCCCGGGGTGGCTGACGATGCAGTTCGTCGCGGGCGGCGGAGTGCAGAACCTGCCGACGGTCCCCGACCGCCTCGCCGCCCTCGGCCAGATCGCCGACGCGCTCGACTACATGCACAACCGCGCGATCGTGCACTGCGACGTCAAACCCGCCAACATCCTGGTCGAGCCCGACCGCTCGCACGCCGTGCTGATCGACTTCGGGGTCGCGGTCGAGATCACCGACGACATCGGCCGCCGCCCTTCGCAGGTGGAGGCCTCGCTGCCGTACTCGGCGCCGGAGCTGATCGCGGGTCGGGCGCCGACAGAAGCCACCGACGAATACGCACTGGCCTGCACGGCGGTCGAACTGATCACCGGGTCACCGCCGTTTCGGGAGGACTCCCGAGTCGGGTTGGTCGAGGCGCACCTGCATCGCCCGCCACCACGGTTCTCGGCTGAATTCGACTGGCTGCCACGCACCTTCGACTCGATCGTGGCCAAAGCCCTGGCGAAGGCGCCCGCGGACCGCTACCAGTCCTGCCGGGAGTTCGTCGCGCTGGTCGTGCGTGCGGTCAGCGGACGCTGATCGAGCCCTTGGTTTCCCGAACCACCGGCTTGTCGACCTCTTCTGACCGTTGCAGCAGCCGGACGAAGTCGGCGATGGACAGGGTCTCACCACGGCGTGAGGGATCGATGCTGGCGGCGAGCAGCCTGCGCGCCGACTCGTTACCCGAACCCGCCCATTCGGCGAACGCGTTGCGCGCCGTCTTGCGCCGCTGCGCGAACCCGATGTCGATCAGCTCGAAAACCTGCTCACGGAAGCTCTCGTCGGTCGGCCACGGCGACGACTCGTAGCGCTCGATGCCGACCAGGCCCGAGTACACCCGGGGGATCGGCCAGAACACCGTCGGCGACACCATGCCGTGCCGCCGGACCTTGCCGAAGAAGCGCACCTTGGCACTCGGAACGCCGTAATCCTTGCCGCCCGGTTCGGCCGCGAGCCGCTCGGCCACCTCGGCCTGCACCATCACCATCACGGTGCGGATCGAGGGGAACTCGGCCATCAGATGCAGCAGCGCCGGCACGGCGATGTTGTAGGGCAGGTTGGCGACCAGGGCCGTGGGCTCCTCGTCGAGTTCTTCGCGGCGCAATCCGAGGATGTCGCGGTTGAGCACGGTGAGCCGGTTGATCTCGCTGTGCGAATGCTCGGCGATGGTGGTCGGCAGTTGCCGGGCCAGTACGGGGTCGATCTCGACGGCGGTCACCCGCGCGCCGCGGTCGAGCAACGCCAGCGTCAGCGAGCCCAGTCCGGGCCCGACCTCGAGAACGTGGTCGTGCTTGTGGACACCGGACGCCGAAACGATTCGCCGTACGGTGTTGGCGTCATGGACGAAGTTCTGGCCGAACGATTTGCGCGGCCGAAAGTCGATCGCCTTCGCCAGTTGTCGTATCTCGGTCCGCCCGAGTAGTCGAATGGTCAGCGCGCACCAATCCTCCCGCTACAAGTCGGCCACGCGCCCCACCCTTGTCGCGCCCGAGTGACTTCAGCAATCGCGATTTGTTCTTCTCTTGTTGCCAAGTCGGCTCTCGCAGCATAGCGCAGACCGCCGTTGCGCTCCCATGTGTTTTGGTCGAATTGAACGCCGCCGTAATATCCGTTGCCGGTGTTGATCGCCCAATTACCTCCGGCTTCGCACCGGGCAAGGGCGTCCCAGGTCGCTGCGTTGGACACCGGCGGCACCTCGGTTCCGGGCTTGGTGCCCACTCGCACGACCCCTTCACGGGCCGGCGTTACAACGACATTGGCTACTGGCAACCTGCCGGTCTCCACACCGTTGAGTTTCGCCACGGCAAAGATCACGTCCTGGGTGCCCGGCATCCCCGGGTCCTCGACGACCTCGCGGCTCTGGTTCAGCGTCGGGTCCTCGATGCGCTTGAGGCCGGGCGGCAGCGGCACACGCTCGGCGATCTTGTCGATCCGATTGCGCGTCACCTGCACGTGCATACCGTCGGTGACGGGGGCCGATGCGGCAGGAACCACTGCGTCACGCTGCTCGAGCGGGGCACCCGCCTCGGCGAGCAGACCCGCGACGTTCGGGGCGGCCAGGGTGACGCTGCGCGTCGCTCCGCCGTCGTCGATGTACACGGTCTTGGGACTAACCACGGGCAGCGACATTCCTGCCAGCGGAACCCGGCTGGCGCGCGAGGCGGCCGCGGGCGCCTTGTCGGTCATCTCCAGCTGCGCGAGAGCCTCGTCGACCGTCGACGCGGTCGTCCACACCTGCTTGCTGTCCTCGCCGTCCAGTGAAAGCTGAAGCGGACGGCTGCGGCGCAGCACGATGGTGTCGGCCTGGTTCACCGGCTGATCGGCGGCCGGGAACAGGTCGTCGCGGTCGCCGACCTCGAAGCCGTTCTCCTCGACCACGTCGATCACGCGCGACTTCATGGTCGCCACCGTCGTCGACGACCCGTCGACGGTCAGCGTGACGGTCTTGTGCGCAGCTATCGCGTAACCGCCGGCGAAGGTGAGTGCGAGCAACGTCGCACCGACCAGCAGACGAAGTAGCGGTGAACGCGCCTCGTGGAGCTTTGTGAAAGTGTTCAAAACGTCGTATATCCCCGACTATCGGACGGAACTCCGCGCCCTTGCGGTGCTTCGCTTTCGGTCACAGCACGGTAACGGAGAGGCCTCGAGTCAGCAACTCGCGAGGCCGTACGCGCGCTCGGCTGTGGTGGTGGTTTCACGTGCGACGGCCTCCGCCGGCTTACCGACGATCTCCGCCACCGCCCGCACAGTGTAGGGAAGGCAGTACGGCTCGTTGGGCGCGCCGCGGTACGGGTGGGGCGTCAGAAACGGCGCATCGGTCTCGACGAGCATTTGCCCGGGCGGAATCAGCTGTGCGGCTTCGCGCAGGGCTCTGGCGTTCTTGAAGCTGACGGTGCCCGACAGGCTCAGTAGCCAGCCCTGGTCGATGCACCGACGCGCCATCTCCGGTCCCGAGGAGAAGCAGTGGAAGATCACGATGTCAGGGGCGCCCTCGGCGGCGAGCACGTCGAGCACTTGGTCGTCGGCCTCACGGTTGTGGATCATCAGCGGCTTACCGGTCCGCTTGGCGAGGTCGATGTGCCAGGCGAATGCGTCCCGTTGGGTGGCCGGTTCCGCGCAGCCTTCCAGCTTGCCGGGCCAGTACAGGTCGAGGCCGGTCTCGCCGATCGCGACGACGCGGGGATGCCCGGCCAGTCGCTCCACGACGGTCTTGGCGTCGTCGGTCAGGGCGTCGGCTCGCGTCGGGTGCAGGGCGACGGCGGCGTAGACCCGCTCGTCGGCGTCGGCGGCCTCGGTGGCCCAGCGCGCGGAGGCGAGGTCGTCGGCGATGGTGACGACGGCCCGGACGCCGACCGCTGCCGCCCGGTCGACGATCGCGGTGACGTCGGCCGCGTCCGACGCACCGCATGCGTCGAGATGGGTGTGCGCGTCGATCAGCGGGCTCAGCGGATCCGGAGCGGGGGGCCGCTCCCTTCCGCCTGAGCGCTTCGCGTTCACCGCCACACCATAAGCTGAGTTGAAATGACTACCGCTGTCCCCGGGGCGCAAGCGCATAGCCCAGGCGCGCCCTTCTACATCACCACTGCGATCGCCTACCCGAACGGCGATCCGCACGTCGGCCACGCCTACGAGTACATCGCCACCGACGCCGTCGCCCGGTTCAAGCGGCTGGACGGATTCGACGTGCGGTACCTGACCGGCACCGATGTGCACGGGCTGAAGATGGCCGAGGCGGCGAAAACGCTGGGCATTTCCACGGCTGACCTGGCGCGGCAGAACTCCGATGTGTTCGAGCGCCTGCAGGAGAAGCTGAACATCTCGTTCGACCGGTTCATCCGCACCTCGGACGCCGACCACTTCGAGGCCTCGAAGGAGATCTGGCGCCGGATGAACGACGCCGGTGACATCTACCTGGACTCCTACCACGGTTGGTACTCGGTACGCGACGAACGGTTCTTCACCGACGCCGAGACGAACGTCGGCGCCGACGGCGTGCGGGTCGCTGTGGAGACCGGCGCGCCCGTGACGTGGACCGAGGAGCAGACATACTTCTTCCGGCTGTCGGCCTATACGGACCGCCTGCTGGAGCATTATCGGGCGCACCCGGAGTTCATCGAGCCCGAAGTGCGGCGCAACGAGGTCGTCAGCTTCGTCTCCGGCGGGCTCAGAGACCTGTCGATCTCGCGCACCACCTTCGACTGGGGCGTGCCGGTGCCCGACCATCCCGACCACGTCATGTACGTGTGGGTGGACGCGCTGACCAACTACCTGACCGGCGTCGGCTTCCCGGACACCGCGTCGGAAGCCTTCACGCGGTACTGGCCGGCCGATCTGCACATGATCGGCAAGGACATCATCCGGTTCCACACCGTCTACTGGCCCGCGTTCCTGATGTCGGCGGGAATCGAGTTGCCGCGCAGGGTTTTCGCGCACGGATTCGTGCTCAACCGCGGCGAGAAGATGAGCAAGTCGGTGGGCAACATCATCGACCCGGTGAACCTCGTCGACACGTTCGGGCTCGACCAGGTGCGCTATTTCTTCCTGCGTGAGGTGCCGTTCGGTCAGGACGGCAGCTACAGCGAGGACGCGATCATCGGCCGCATCAACGCCGACCTGGCCAACGAGTTGGGAAACCTGGCGCAGCGCTCGCTGTCGATGGTGGCCAAAAACCTCGACGGAATCGTCCCTGAGCCAGGGGACCTCACTGCCGACGACGCGGCTCTGCTCGAATCGGCCGACGCGCTGATCGACCGGGTGCGTGGCCATTACGACGCCGTGGCGATGCACCTGGCGCTCGAGGCGATCTGGTCGGTCCTCGGCGCGGCGAACAGGTACTTCTCCGCCCAGGAACCGTGGGTGCTGCGCAAGTCGGAGGCGGCGCAGGATCAGCGTCGGTTCGGCACAGTGCTATACACGACGCTCGAGGTCGTGCGGATCGCCGCGCTGCTGACGCAGCCCGTGATGCCCGACTCGTCGGCCAAGCTGCTCGATCTGCTCGGGCAGAACCCCGACGAACGAACCTTCGCCGCTATCAGCACCCGGCTGAAGCCAGGCACCGCCCTACCGGCCCCGACCGGTGTGTTCCCCCGCTACCAGGCTGAGTGATTCGAAAAGTGAACGGACTACACGAGAAACTGCACGACCTCTACGAAGAGGTCGCCAAACGCAACGCAGGCGAGACCGAATTCCATCAATCCGTCTACGAGGTGCTCAACAGCCTCGGACCGGTGGTGGAGAAGCACCCCGAATACGTCGACTCCGAGGTCATCCGGCGGCTGTGCGAACCCGAACGCCAGATCATCTTCCGGGTGCCCTGGGTCGACGACCGCGGCACCGTGCAGATCAACCGCGGCTTCCGCGTCGAGTTCAACTCCGCGCTGGGGCCGTTTAAGGGCGGCCTGCGGTTCCATCCGTCGGTGTACCTCGGAATCGTCAAGTTCCTGGGCTTCGAACAAATCTTCAAGAACTCGCTGACCGGAATGCCGATCGGCGGCGGCAAGGGCGGCGCCGACTTCGACCCCAAGGGCCGCTCCGACAGCGAGATCATGCGGTTCTGCCAGTCGTTCATGACCGAGTTGTACCGCCACCTCGGTGAGTACACCGACGTACCCGCCGGTGACGCCGGCGTGGGCACGCGTGAAATCGGTTACCTGTTCGGCCAATACAAGCGGATCACCAACCGCTACGAGTCGGGCACCCTCACGGGCAAGGGACTGACGTGGGGTGGTTCCCAGGTCCGCACCGAGGCCACGGGCTACGGGACGGTCTTCTTCGTCAACGAGATCCTCAAGGCCAATAACGACACGTTCGAGGGCAAGCGCGCCGTGGTGTCCGGTTCGGGCAACGTGGCGATCTACGCGATCGAGAAGATCCAGGAACTGGGCGGCACCGTGGTCGCGTGTTCGGATTCGAGCGGCTACGTCGTCGACGAGAAGGGCATCGACCTCGACGTCCTCAAGGAGATCAAGGAGGTGCGCCGCGGCCGGATCGCCGACTACGTCGAGATGCGCGGTGGCACAGCGGAGTTCGTCGCCGACCGCAACGTCTGGGACGTTCCGTGTGAGATCGCGATACCGTGCGCCACACAGAACGAGATCAACGGCGACGAAGCGCTGGCATTGATCGAGAACGGGTGCCGCGTCGTCGCCGAAGGCGCGAACATGCCGTGCTCACCAACCGCGCTCAAGCACTTCGCCAACGCGGGCGTGACGTTCGCACCGGGCAAGGCGGCCAACGCCGGCGGCGTCGCCACCAGCGCCTTGGAGATGCAGCAGAACGCCTCGCGGGACTCGTGGACGTTCGTCGAAACCGAACAGCGCCTGGAGCAGATCATGCGGCGGATCCACAACCGCTGCCTGGTCACCGCCGAGGAGTACGGCCAACCCGGCAACTACGTGGCAGGCGCGAACATCGCGGGGTTCATCCGGGTCGCCGACGCGATGCTGGCACTGGGCCTGGTCTGACGTCGTATGTGACGCGCATCACAAACTGTCACGTCCCGGCGCCGGCCGGTGTCTAGAGGGCATGACTGATTTCATCGCACGCACAGACTCCACCGCCCACACCCGCGTCGTCGTCCTCGGCGGCGGCTACTCCGGAATCCTGGCGGCCAACCACCTGCGGACGCGCGACGACGTCGACGTCACAGTGGTCAACCCCAGGCCGAAGTTCGTCGAACGGATTCGGCTCCACCAGCTGGTAGCCGCCGGTTACGACGCCGGAGTCGACTACGGCACGCTGCTCGGCGAAGGCATCCGGCTCGTCGTCGACACCGCGACGCGCATCGACACCGCCGCACGCACCGTGCGCCTGGCGTCCGGGCGCGAACTCGACTACGACTACGTCATCTACGCCGTCGGCAGCACCGGCACGGTGCCGGAAACCATCCCCGGTGCGGCCGAGTTCGCCTACCCGATAGCGGAATTCGAGCAGGCACAGCGACTGCGCACCGCACTGGAGCGGTTGCATCCCGCCGCCCCCGTCACCGTCGTGGGCGCAGGCCTGACGGGCATCGAGACCGCCTCGGAACTCGCCGAACAGGGCCGCAACGTGACGCTGGTCTGCGGCGGGCGCCTGGGACCGTCGCTGTCCGAACCTGGCCGACGCTCCACCGCCAAGGCGCTTGCCAAGCTCGGCGTGACGGTCATGGAGGCCGACGTGGTCACCGAGGTACGCGCCGGCGCGGTGGTTTTCGCCGACGGAGCGGTGCGTCCGAGTGCGATCACCGTCTGGACCGCCGGGTTCGGTGTTCCTGAACTCGCGGCGGCGAGCGGACTGCGTACCGACGCAATTGGTCGCCTCATCACCGACGAGACACTGACGAGCGTGGACGACGAGCGTATCGTCGCGGCCGGTGACTGTGCGGCTCCGTCAGATCAGCCGCTGCGGATGTGCTGTGCCACGGCAACGCAACTCGCTCCGCAGGCGGCGAACACCGTGCTGAGCCGCATCGCGGGCACGACGCCCGCCGCATTCGAGTACGCGTACGCCGGATCCTGCATCAGCCTGGGGCGCCGCACCGCGACGCTGCAATTCACCCGCAAGGACGACACCACGGTGGACATCTATTTCGCGGGTCGGGCCGTCGCCAAGTTCAAAGAGGCGGTCTGCAAGGGCACCCTGTGGGCGATGCGCCGCTCGGCCCGCAAGCCGGCTTGGACGTTCTGGCTCAAGGGCGGCCCCCGTCCCCAACAGCCGGTTCCCGTTGCGAAGGTGGTCACGAAGAGGTGACCACCACACCGGGAGACCATGCCGAGCGGTTCACCGTCCTTCGGCCGCTGCTGTTCACGATCGCCTACGAGATCCTGGGCAGCGCAACCGAATCCGACGATGTGCTGCAGGACAGCTATCTCCGCTGGGCCGACGTCGATCTGAGCACCGTGCGCGACACGAAGTCGTATCTGGCGCAGTTGGTGACCCGCGAGGCACTCAACGCGCTGCGCGCCAGGTCACGTCGCCGCGAGGAGTACATCGGTCCGTGGCTACCGGAGCCGCTGCTACTCGAGTCACGCGATGCGTCCTCTGATGTCGTGCTGGCCGAATCGGTGTCGATGGCGATGCTGGTGCTGCTCGAGACGCTGACCCCCGACGAGCGCGCGGTGTTCGTGCTGCGTGAGGTGTTCGGCTTCGAGTACGACGAGATCGCGGGCGCGGTGGGCAGATCCGCGTCGACCGTGCGCCAGATGGCGCACCGCGCCCGCGAACACGTTCACGCGCGGCGCAACCGCTTCGGCCCGGTGGACGAACAGCGAACCGAGCAGATCACCGAACAGTTCCTGGCCGCGGCGGCCACCGGCGACATCGACGGCCTGATGTCGCTGTTGTCGCCCGGCGTCACCTGGACCGCGGACCACGGCGGCAAGGCCACCGCGATCCGCAGGCCGGTCGTCGGCGCCCGCCGGGTGGCCGCGCTGATGGCGCGGCTGTTCGAGGTGGCCAGGGAGACGCCGGAGATCCGGTTCGAGACGGCCGTCTACAACAGTGCGCCCGCCGTCGTCGTCTACACCGGCGACCACCTCGAGGGGTTGTTCGTGTTCGAGGTGATCGAGGACAAGATCACGAACCTGTACGCGATGCGCAACCCGGACAAGCTGGCGGGCATCACGACCCCCCGCAGCATCAGCCGGCAGTGACCTGTGCCACATTCGCCTTCGAGATGTCACACTGCGGAGATGCCCGGTGTCTTGAGGTCAGACCGGCTCTGAGCCGAACCGCCATCCCGGCGGGCGCGGCAGGCCGGATGACCCGAGGAGATCGACATGATGACCGAGCCCAGCACCCACGTCGTTGTGATCGGCGGCGGTTACGCCGGTGTGATGGCCGCCAATCGGCTCGCCCCGCACGCCCGCGTGACGCTGGTGAACCCGCGTGCCGAGTTCGTCGAACGGATCCGCCTGCACCAGTTGGTCGCCGGCAACGACGACGCCGTCGCCGACTACTCGGCCGTGCTGTCGCCCGCCGTGCGGATCGTCGTCGACGGAGCAGACCGGATCGACGCGGCCGCCCGCACCGTCACGCTGAGCTCCGGTGCGTCGTTGCCCTACGACTATCTGGTGTACGCCGTCGGCAGCACGGGCACCATTCCGGCGGCGGTGCCGGGGGCCGACGAATTCGCCTACCCCCTCAGTGAATTGGAGCAGGCGCAACGGCTGACCGCGCGGATGGCCGATGTTCCGCAGTCGGCGCCGGTCGTCGTGGTCGGCGGCGGGTTGACCGGAATCGAGACCGCGGCAGAGCTGGCCGAGGCGGGTCGCCCCGTCACGTTGGTGACCGATGTCCTCGGGCCTTCGCTGGCGGCCAGCGGGCGCCGATCGGTGGCCAAGCGGTTGGCCAAGTTGGGCGTGGTCATCGTCGAGGGCAGCGCCGTCGCGGAAGTCGCGGCCGACCGGGTCGTGGTGGCCGACGGCCGCGAGGTGCCGAGCGCGGTGACGGTGTGGACCGCCGGATTCGGCGTGCCGGGTCTGGCCGCCGCCAGCGGCCTGGCCACCGACGAGCTCGGACGGCTCCTCACCGACGAGACGCTGACCAGTGTCGACGACGTGCGCATCGTGGGTGCCGGAGATGCGGCCTCACCGTCGGACGTGCCGTGGCGCATGAGCTGCCAGGCCGCCCTTCCGCTCGGCGCGCAAGCCGCGAACACGGTGCTGGCGCGGCTCGCCGGACAGGACCCCGCCTCGGTGAACCACGCGATGGCCGGGCAGTGCATCAGCCTGGGCCGCAAGGCAGGTACGTTCCAGTTCGCCGACGTCGACGACACCCCACGTCGCTGGTACATCGGCGGTCGCACCGGTGCCCTGGTCAAAGAGCAGGTGTGCCGCTTGACGCTGAAGTGGATCCGCGGCGAGGCCGATAAGCCGGGCTCCTACACCTGGAAGACGAACCCGCGCCGCGGGCACGTGGTGGTGTCGGCACGGAGTGAAAGGCCCGCGATCCGATGAGCGACACGGGTGACGAACACGCCGAACGGTTCACGGTGCTGCGTCCGCTGCTGTTCACGATCGCCTACGAGATCACCGGCAGCGCAACCGAAGCCGACGACGTCCTGCAGGAGAGCTACCTGCGCTGGGCCGAGGTGGACCTCGCCAAGGTGCACGACACCAAGGCCTACCTCGCCCAGCTCGTCACCCGCCAGTCACTCAACGCGCTGCGGGCACAGTCGCGAAGGCGCGAGGAGTACGTCGGCCCGTGGCTGCCCGAACCGCTGCTGCTCGACGCACACGACCCGTCATCGGATGTCGTTCTCGCCGAGTCGGTGTCGATGGCGATGCTGGTCGTATTGGAGACCCTGAGCCCGGACGAGCGCGCGGTGTTCGTGTTGCGCGAGGTGTTCGGTTTCGGACACGACGAGATCGCCGAGGCGGTGGGCAAGTCGGCGGCCGCCGTGCGGCAGATGGCGCACCGCGCGCGCGAACACGTGCAGTCGCGGCGGAAGCGGTTCGAGCCCGTCGATCCCGAGGTGTCGATGGAGATCACGGAGCGGTTCTTCGCGGCCGCGTCCTCCGGTGACGTCGATGCGCTGCTCGAGATGCTGACCGATGACGTCCAGTGGACCGCCGACTCGGCGGGCAAGGTCAGCGCGGCGCGGCGACCGGTGGTCGGTGCCGACAAGGTCGCCAGGGTGCTCATCGGGCTGGTGCGGGTGGCGGGCGAGGCCGGCCGGGTGGAACCGGCGATGTACAACCACGCGCCCGCGCTCAAGCTCTACCTGGGCGACCACTTCGAGGGGCTCATCAACCTCGAGATCACCGAGGGCCGGATCTCGCACTTCTACGTGATGCGCAACCCGGACAAGTTGACCGGGGTGGAGATCCCGCGGGAAGTCACGCGGAGCATCTGACAAGCTGAGTCGGTGCGCATCGACCTGCTCGGCGACCTCGGCAGCGCCCCAGCGGTTCTGCGCGCCGTCGGATACGCCGCCGCCGATCGCGGGCTGGCGCCGCCTGCCGCCGTGATCGGCGAGTGGTTCGATTCGGGCGCGGTCATCGCGCCGACGGTCGATGTCGCGCCGGTCGACGCGTCTCGTGCCTTCGACGTTCCCTGCGGGTCGGGTGATGGCGAGGCGGTCGGGGGCGGCTGGTTCGGTTTTCTGTCGTATCCGGATGCGGCGGCCGACGGTCTCGGTCCGCGGATTCCCGAGGCTGCGGGCGGCTGGTCGGACTGCGTGCTGCGCCAGGACGGTGACGGGCGTTGGTGGTTCGAAAGCCTCTCCGACGCAACGCTTCCCGGATGGGTGGCTGACGCGCTGCGGGTGCCGGTCGAGCCACGGCCGTCGCTCGTCGAGTGGGGTGAAGCCGATCGCGGGGCGCACCGCCGGGGGATGCTGGACTGCCTCGATGCGATCGCCGCCGGGGAGGTCTACCAGGCGTGCGTGTGCACGCAGTTCCGCGGCCGACTCGAGGGCTCACCACTCGACTTCTTCGCCGACGCCGTGCACCGCACGTCGCCCGCGCGTGCTGCGTACCTCGCGGGGAGCTGGGGGGCGGTGGCGTCGTTGTCGCCGGAACTGTTCCTGCGCAGGCGCGGTGAGCACATCGCGTCGAGCCCGATCAAGGGCACACTGCCGCGTTCGGCCGATCCGGACGCGCTGCGCGGCTCGGTCAAGGATGTCGCCGAGAACATCATGATCGTCGACCTCGTGCGCAACGACCTGGGCCGCGTCGCCGATGTCGGCACCGTCAACGTGCCCGAACTGTTGGTCGTGCAGCCGGCCCCCGGCGTGTGGCATCTGGTGTCGACAGTGTCCGCGCGCGTGCCGGTCGACGTGCCGATGTCGACGGTGCTCGACGCGACGTTCCCACCGGCGTCGGTGACGGGGACACCGAAGACGCGGGCACGCCAACTGCTCGAGCAGTGGGAGCCGGTCAGGCGGGGAATCTATTGCGGCACAGTCGGACTGACGTCTCCTGTGGCGGGGTGCGAACTCAACGTGGCGATCCGGACGGTGGAGTTCGACGCGTCGGGGAATGCGGTGCTCGGTGTCGGCGGCGGTATCACCGCGGACTCGGATCCGGACTGCGAGTGGGAGGAGTGCCTGCACAAGGCGGCACCGATTATCGCCTCACGTGCGCGACCGCAGCACCGCGTCGTAGAGCTCACGCCGTGACGGCGAGCCCGGATTCGCCGCGACCACGTCGGCGCAGGCGTCCTTGACCCGCGCGCCGTCGTCGACCAGCTTGTGGACCGCGGCCACCAGGGTCTCGAGGTCCGCTTTCGGGACGGCGCCGGCCAGCACGACGGTGATCTCGCCGAGCACCCCGTCGGCCGCCCAATCGGCGAGTTCCTCTAGCCGCCCCCGGACGATCTCCTCGTGCGTTTTGGTCAGCTCCCGGCACACCACGGCGCGGCGGTCCGGCCCGAGCACCTCGACCGCGTCGGCGAGCGTGCCGGCCAACCGGCGGGGCGACTCGAAGAACACACAGGTGCGCTGCTCGGTCGCCAACGTCGTCAGCCACGTCTTGCGGGCGGTCTGCTTGCGGGGCGCAAACCCCTCGAAGCAGAACCTCTCGGCCGGTAGCCCGGAGACCGCCAGCGCCGTGGTCACCGCCGACGGGCCCGGCAGGCAGGTGACCGGGAGCCCTGCCTCGATGCACGCCGTCACCAGGCGATAGCCGGGGTCGCTGATCAGCGGCATCCCGGCGTCGCTGACCATCAGCACCGACGCGCCCGCCCGAATCCCGTCGAGCAGGCCCGCGATCCGCGACGCCTCGTTCTGGTCGTAGAGGCTGACCACCTTCGCGGTCAGCCTCACCTCCAGCGACTGGGCCAGCGTGCGGACCCGGCGGGTGTCCTCGGCGGCGATGACGTCGGCGCTGCCCAGCGCGCCGACCAACCGCGCCGAGGCGTCGGAGGGCTGACCCAGGGGCGTGGCGCCGATGAGCAGTCGTCCGGGGCTCATGCCGACAGCCTACGATCGCTCTCGTGACCGCCCCCGCCACCAAAGAGCCGCGCGCGGTCCCGGTCATCAGCCCCGCGCCGCAGGTGCCCGCCGCCGACTTCGGCCCGGTCGACCGGCTGCAGGGCTGGGTGATGACCGCCGTGATCGGCGCGCTGGCCGCGGTGACGCGGTTCCTCAATCTCGGATCGCCGACCGACGCCGGTACCCCCGTCTTCGACGAGAAGCACTACGCGCCGCAGGCCTGGCAGATGCTGCACAACCACGGCGTCGAGGACAACCCGGGCTACGGCCTGGTGGTGCACCCGCCGCTCGGCAAGCAGTTGATCGCGATCGGCGAGGCGCTGTTCGGCTACAACGGGCTGGGCTGGAGGTTCTCCGGCGCCGTGTGCGGCGTGATCGTCGTGGTCCTGGTCGCGCGGATCACGCGACGCATCAGCCGTTCGACGCTGGTGGGTGGCATCGCGGGGCTGCTGGTGATCGCCGACGGGGTCAGCTTCGTCGCCTCGCGGACCGCTCTGCTCGACGGGTTCCTGGTGACGTTCGTGGTGGCCGCGTTCGGTTGCCTGATCGTCGACCGGGACCAGGTGCGTGAGCGCATGCATATCGCGCTGTTGGAGGGCCGCATCGGCGAGACGGTGTGGGGGCCGCGGCTCGGGGTCCGGTGGTGGCGGTTCGGGGCGGGGGTGCTGCTCGGATTGGCCTGCGCCACAAAGTGGTCGGGCGTCTACTTCATCGCGTTCTTCGGCATCATGACGATGGTCTTCGACATCCTCGCGCGCCGTCAGTACCGCGTCCCGCGACCGTGGCTGGGTGCATTCCGTCGCGATCTGGGGCCGTCGCTGTACGCGCTGGTGCTCATCCCGTTCGGGGTGTACCTCGCGTCGTACACGCCGTGGTTCGCCTCGGAGACGGCCATCAACCGCCATGAAGTCGGGCAGTCGATCGGCCCGGACAGCGTGTTGCCGATCCCCGATGCGTTGCGCTCGCTGTGGCACTACACGCATGCCGCGTACCGGTTTCACTCCGGCTTGACCAACGCCGACGGAAACCATCACCCGTGGGAATCGAAGCCGTGGACGTGGCCGATGTCGTTGCGCCCGGTGCTCTATGCGATCGACAACCAGGACGTGCCCGGGTGCGGGGCGCAGTCGTGCGTGAAGGCCGTGATGCTGGTCGGCACGCCCGCGATGTGGTTCCTGGCGGTGCCGGTGCTGGGCTGGGCGGTGTGGCGGGCATTCGTCAAGCGCGACTGGCGTTATGGCGTCGCGCTGGTGGGCTACAGCGCGGGCTTCCTGCCCTGGTTCGCCGGCATCGACCGCCAGATGTACTTCTTCTACGCGGCGACGATGGCGCCGTTCCTGGTGATGATGATCGCGTTGATTCTCGGCGACATCTTGCACAAGCCGAACCAGAACGCTGAACGCCGAACGCTCGGGCTGATCGCGGTGAGTTGTTATGTCGCACTGGTGCTGACGAACTTCGCGTGGATGTACCCGATCCTGACCGGCATCCCGATATCGCAGAACACCTGGAACATGCAGATCTGGCTGCCGTCCTGGCGTTGAGAGTTTGGCGCGGAAGCCACGCTGGTCGGCTCTCGGACACTAATTGTTTTCGCGAAACACACACGAGGGTCGCAGTCGACGAGTTATCCACAGCCCTGGTGTAGATATCGCGAATCGTGGGTCGATTTGTCAGTGCGCGCACCCAGCATCCGACGCATGGAACGAGCATTTCTCGGCAACGAACTACGTGAGGGCGGCCTCACCCGCAGCCAACTACGCTGGCGCTACAGGTCTGTTCACCCCCGCGTATACGTGCCACGGGCCGCCTTGCCATCGCTCCAGCTCAAGGCGCACGCGGCTTGGCTCTGGAGCAATCGGCGGGGCATCGTCGCCGGGCGAGCGGCGGCTTCACTTCATGGAGCCCAATGGGTCTCACCCGAAACGGTAATCGAATTGATTGGCCCGCGCGAACGACTCAGATCAGGTGTGGTCGTTCGGAATGAACGGATCGATTGGGATGAGATCTGCACGATCGGTGAACTCGCAGTCACCACGCCGGCTCGCACAGCGCTGGATCTCGCTCGACACCTGAACCGCGACTTAGCCGTAAGGCACCTCGACGCATTAGCGGCGGCGACCGGCGTGAAGGTGGACGACGTAGCGCCGCTCGTCGAGCGGTATCGCGGTTGGCGGGGAATGAAGCGCGCTCGCATCGCACTGGACCTGATGGACGGCGGTGCTCAGTCGCCGAAGGAGACGTGGCTGCGCCTCCTCGTCCTGGACGCAGGGTATCCACGGCCTCGCACACAGATCCGGGTTTGCGACGGTGCCGCCGAGGCTTTCCTCGACATGGGTTGGGACGAGCCGATGATCGCGTTGGACTATGACGGTGAGCAGCATCAGACCGACCGACCTCGATTCGTTCATGACATCGGACGCAACGCGATGGTCGAGAAGCAGGGTTGGCTCGACATCCATGTGGTCAAGGAGCACAGCCGCGGCTTCACGCTGCACCGGCTACGGGAAGCCGCTGAGCGTCGCGGATGGTCTCCGCTCGCGAGGCGTACACCAGGGTCGTGAGAGCCGACAAGCTGACGGCCCTGGTGTACGTCTCGCGAAACAGCAGATGCTAGAGCGGGTCGCGACCCGCCGGGCACGACATACACCGCGGGCCGCCGCGGCCGGTGCCCAGTTCGGACGCCTGGATCGGCAGCACCTCGATACCGGCATCCGCCAACCGCGCATTGGTTTCGACGTTGCGCTCGTAGGCGACCACCACACCCGGCGCGAGTGCGAGCGTGTTGTTGCCGTCGTCCCACTGCTCACGCTCGGCCGTCACCGGGTCCAACCCCGTGGCGATGACGCGTAACCGTTCGATACCCATCGCCGCCGCGGCGGCGTCGACGAACGGCACCTCGTCGTCGATGCACACTCCACCGTTCCCATCACGATGAATTGTGAACGCCGACAACGAATCCACAACCGGCGGGTACATCACCACCGCGTCGATGTCGACCATCGTGCACACCGTGTCGAGATGCATCTGCGCTCGCGACTGCGCGATCGGCACCGCCAGCACGGTGTGGGCGAGGTCGTCGTCGAAGAGGCTGCGCGCCAACGCTTCCGCACCCGCGGGTGTGGTCCGCTCCCCCACCCCCACCGCCACCACACCAGGCGCGAGCAGCAGCACGTCTCCTCCCTCGACCGGCGCCGACCGCGATTCGTAGGCCCGCCGAACCCCGAGGAATCGCGGGTGGTGCGCGTAAATCACGTCGGTCAGCGAAGTCTCGCGCACACGCGCCGGCAGCGCCAGCGACGTGATCGCCACCCTCGGGCCGATCCAGAACGACGAGTCGCGAGTGAACAACAGATTCGGCAGCGGATCGATGACGAAGTCACCCCCGTGATGCATCCGCCGAACCAGCGACAGCTCCGCACCCGAGAGCGGCAACTCGTTGAACGTCATACCCGCCATCAGCACATGGGCCAGCGGTGCCGGCTCCAGCACGCGGAGGTACGCCGAAAGTTCCTGCGCCAGCGGCAGACCCAGCCGTCGTGGATCGACCGCCGCAGCGATTCCGTGCATCCGTGCCGCGCCACTGTGCGACAACGCCTCGGTCAGCAGATCGGCCAGCAGCATCACCTCGACGCCCCGCTCGACCAACAACGCGGCGAACGCGTCGTGTTCGGCCTGAGCCCTGGCCACCCACGGCAGCCCGTCGAACAACAGCGCATCGTTGTTGCGCGGCGTCAACCGCTGCAACTCGGCGCCGGGCCGGTGCAGGATGGCCGCAGTCAGCCGACCCACCTCGGAGTCGCAGCCCAACGTCACATCTAGCACCGTAACCCGCAACCCCACCTCAACTATGGTTGATGTTATGGAGTTGATTCACGAGCTGACTCCCGGCGAGATGTCCGCCCGCAGCGGTGTCGCGGTCTCGGCGCTGCACTTCTACGAGCGCGAAGGCCTCATCCACAGCAGACGCACCTCGGGAAACCAGCGTCGCTATGCCCGCGAGACGTTGCGCCGTGTCGCGTTCATCCGGATGTCACAGCGGCTCGGAATCCCCTTGTCCCGCATACGGGAAGCACTGGCCAGCCTGCCCGACGACAGGGTGCCCACGAGCAAGGACTGGGCCAGGCTGTCGGCGGGCTGGCGCCAAGACCTCGACGACCGCATCCTGCACCTGCAACGCCTGCGCGACAACCTGACCGGCTGCATCGGTTGCGGCTGCCTGAGCCTGAAGACATGCGCGCTGACGAACCCCGGAGATGTCCTCGCCGACCAAGGACCCGGTGCGGTGCGGCTCTGATGCATCGAACGCTTGTGCGATAGAATCGCGGCCATGGAGCTGGCGCTGCAGAGCTCGCTGTTCGAGCACGCCGAACGCCGCCATCTCGGCAACGGGGCCTGGATCGACTTTCGATCCGGGTGGTTGGAGGATGCCGACTCGTTGTTCACCGAGCTGTCCGAGGTCGTCCCGTGGCGTGCGGAGCGCCGGCCGATGTACGACCGCGTCGTCGACGTCCCGCGCCTGGTCAGCTTCCACAACCTGGTCGATGACCCGCCGCCGCATCCACGCCTCAAACAACTCCGGCGTCGCCTCAACGACGCCTACGCGGGTGAACTCGGCGAGCCGTTCACCACCGCGGGGCTGTGCCTGTACCGCGACGGCAACGACAGCGTGGCTTGGCACGGTGACACCGTCGGTCGCAGCAGCACCGAAGACACCATGGTCGCGATCATCGGCTTGGGTGCGACCAGAACGTTCGCGCTTCGACCACGCGGCGGGGGCAAGTCGCTAAGGCTGCAACATGCGCACGGCGACCTGCTCGTGATGGGCGGGTCGTGCCAGCGCACGTGGGAGCACGCGATCCCCAAGACGACGCGCCCCGTGGGCGTCCGGATCAGCATCCAGTTCCGTCCGCACGATGTGCGCTAGGCCCTGACGGCGTTCACCGCCGCGACCAACAGGTCGCGGGCGCGCTGCGTGTCGACCTTCGCGACGGGTTTGTCGGGCAGCACCAACGGGTTCGCGGTGACGATCACCAGGAACGGACCGAAGCTGGCGAGGTAGTTGTAGAGCTCGCCGGTGCGCGGTTTACCGTCCACCGTCGTCTGCACCACGCGGTGAGTTCCCAGCGTCTGTGCTCCCTCGATCTGCGGCGCCTCGACGACCTCGACCAGCCCGCGCATCGCGCCGCCCGCGAACCCGACCTTGCGGCAGTTCTCGGCAGGCGCGTTGACCGACGCGGTTTCGGACGTCTCGACGGCGATCGTGATGAACCGGTTGCCATCGCCCTCGGCCGTCGTCGCCGCCATATTGCCCTTGGCGCCCGCCGGGACCATCTGCTGGTTGGCGAACGACGCACAGTCGGATGGCTCGAACTTCACGCCCTCGGGCAGTTCCTGGCGTGCGAGCAACCGCGGGTCGATCCCGGTCGGCCCGACGTCGGTGACCTTGAAGCCGGGTCCGAAGCTGGTCCGCACATCCTTGACGCGCCCTATGTCGGCGTGCGACAAATCGTCGCTCGGCTGGCCGTTCCCACACGCGGTGAGCGCAGCGGCGCACGCCACCGCGACCATGGTCCTCTTCGACATCGCCGCACAATGTACCGGGCAACCACGGCTCAGCCCCGTAACGCGGACACCGTTTCGGTCAACAGGTGGGCGGCGAAATCCGGACCGAGTTGAGGATTGGGCAAGCCGGGGTCGGTGACGACGGCGACGAAGGCGACATGGTCACCCAGGTAAGCCGTGACGGTCTCGGCGCGCGACAGGGTTTCAGTGCCGCCTTCCACGACGGTTCTGCTCGACGTCGCCATCGCGATGGTCGAGGCCCCATCGATGGCCGGGGCGGGTTCAAGCGTGACGGTCCCCGTCGTGCGTCCGCCCGCAATGGTCCAGCGCGCGCACTCGTCGGCCACCGACGGGTCGAGCTCTCCCGGCGCGGCGGCGACGACGGCGTAGACGATGCCGCCGGGCCCCGACGCGGACCAGCCGTCGGTGCGGGTTGCGCCCGCGGCGGGGTCGGCCAGCGCGGCACATCGCTCGGGGTCGGTGGTCCACTGCGCACCGTATCCCCACGCGGTGATCGGGCCGACGGGGCCGACGAGGTCGGTCACCTCGTATCCGGCCGGCAGCGCACTGCGCGTGCGATCGATTCTCGCCGGGTTGACTTGTGCGGGTTCCTCGGACGAGGAATGGTCGGCAGGAGACGAGCCGGGATCGGTCCCGCACGCGCCCACGCAGATCATCAGCACCGCGGCGGCCGCGATGATGCAACGATCGGCGGCCCTTAGGCGATCAACAAGTGGGGACATCGACCCTCATGATTGGAGGCTGTCATGGGTGCTCTTCGGAGTGTGGCAGCAACAGCGGCAGCGGCGGGCGCCATTCTGGTCACCGCGGGTGTTGCCGCCGCACAACCGGTGCAACCGGGTGACGCGCCGCGCACGATCGCCGAGTTGGAGGACCAGGGCTACGACGTCGTTATCGACCGGGTCGGCAGTGGTCCGATCAACGAGTGCATTGTCACCAGCGTGCGCAACCCACAGGAAGTCACCCAGACGTTCGCGGTCGGCAAGGGTGAAGACCGCGAGTTCATCACGGTCGTGGTGAGCAGATCGATCACCGTCTCGCTCAACTGCTCCCGCTGATCCCGTCAGGCAGCGGCGTCCTGTCCGCCGGGTTCGCCGCCCGTCTCACCGCCGGCAGGCGTTTTGTTCTCGGGCTCTGAAACCGTCTCGGTGCTGCTTGTCCGGTTGCGATCCGGCCGACTCGTGGGCGAGGGGCCCAGCCGAACCGGTGAATCGAAGCTGATCGGCCCGCGCAGCTTCGGCAACTTGGGCAGCTTCGGCAGCTTGGGCAGCGCGGGCTTGAGGCCGACCCTCGGCGCCTTGTCGGTGAGGACACCGTTTCCGGTGTTCTCGGAGCCGGTACCGCCGACGGCCTCCTCAACGACCGCGTCCTGGCGGAGGTTTGTCGTCACGCCTTCGCCACCGGGCGGTGCCGGGTTCTCGACGGCCTGAATCGTGGTGTCTCCCATCGGAGGAGCCTGGCCGAGTTGGTCACCCGAGGGCCCGGGGTCACCGACAACGGGCGCTACGTCGTCGGCGACGACAGTCTGCTCGGTCTGGTCGGCGTCTGCCGCGTGCGCCCACGACATCGTCCTCGCGGTGTTGTCTTCGACCGTCGTCGCGGTGCTGTCTTCTGCTGGGTGCGTGGGCAATTCGGGTCCGCCGACACCGAAGGGGCTGGTGGTCTCCTCGGTGCCCAGCGGGCGGTCCCCGGAGACCTCCTCGATCGCGTCGTCGAGGCCCGTCGGGATGGATTTCGCCAGATTGATCGCCGTGGCGATCGGGTTCCGGAACGGCAGCAGGCCCACCTTCGTCGCGACACCCGGGTTCACGTCGCGTGCATAGGCGCCCTCGATCAGCACCCGAAGCGGTGCATCCAGTGCCGTCAGGATCGGAGACGGCACAAATGCTTCGAACGGCATCAGGATCGGCAGCCGTTCGGCCGGATATAGGTAGTAGTCGGTGTCGCCGTAAGAGCCTTGATAAACAGCGTCTCCGAAGTTCTCGTTCTGCAGATCGCCATGCAGGTAGTAATAACTGGCCAGTGAGTTGGCGATAGCCAACACGTTGGTGAGGCTGGCGGGTGCGTCGCCTCCGAGAAGGTCGTACTGGGCCGCGGCGTCGACCGTCGGCATGCAGGGGCCCTGATCGCAGCTGTCCGTAGGTGTTGCGCCGTAGAAGGTGATGCCGATGATCGGGATCGTGAGACCTTCCGGGCCGCGCGCAAGGATGCCGCCGTTGGGGCGCATCGGATTGGCCAGCAAGAAGAACGAGGTCTCGCCGGCGTCCCTCGGGTTCGCGATGAGGTCCCGCTTCACCAACGAAGCCACGACGGCGCTCTGCGAATAGCCGAAGATGACGTAGTCCTCGTCTGCCGAGGGAGCCGTCACCGGTTGATCAGGATCGTCGATGTCGTAGCTCGCGTCCCCGTTGTAGACGCAGTTCGAGTTTCCGCGGACACAGCCGTTGAGACTGCTCACGCCTTCGCCCACCGAATTATCGAAGGTCTTGCTCCCGAACACCGGGAAGAACGCCGCCGGGTAGACGACCGCATAGACATTGCCGTCGACGTCGTCGATCGGCGGGACGTCGGGACTCGTCGTGGCAGTACCCGAGGCCGGGTTGATGAATCCCAGAACAGCGTTGCTCAAGTACTGGCTGATGTAGGCGGGGTCATCCGGGGGCGAGGTCAACGGGTGTTCAGTACCGCCCATGATCAAAGCGCTCGCCGCCAGTTGAACCGCGGTTGCGGTCGTCCACGCCACCGCCACGGCGATCGCTGCGAACACCGCCAGAACCATCGCCCCTAGCGAACGCAATGTCGTCTTCAGTCGAGCATTCCGACCCCGCATCGCGTCTCCCTCTCACCCCATCGCCGCTGTCACGCAGAAGTGTCTCCCAGCTAACCACGTAGGAGCGTCGTAGCAAAATATTGTTCCGAACAGTAACACCTGTGTAACCGCTGTTACGCGCGTTTTCCACTGCAAACGCCGAACGGCGGCCGTAGGCTACGGCGCAGACCAGACCGATGGAGGAGCAAATGGGTACGTCTATGAGGGCCGGCATCATCGCGGTCGCGGCCGTGGCACTCGGCCTTGGCCTCGCCGGCTGCAGCTCGGACACCGAGGGCGAGGCGACGTCCGATACGACGACCTCAGAGGAAACGACCACATCGGAAACCAGTGCCTCGCCCGCACCCCCCACGTCGCCTCAAGCCCAGGGCGCGAATTACACAATCGTCGACTACATCCGCGAGAACGACATCACGGAGACCCCGGTCCAGCGCGGCGACCCCGCTTCGCCGACCATCGATCTGCCGATTCCGCCCGGCTGGAGTGACGCCGGACCACGCAAGCCCCAATGGGCCTATGCCGCAATAGTTTCCGACGATCCAGCCATGGCCGAAGACCCCCCGACCATCATCGCGCTCGTGTCGAAGCTGACCGGCAACGTCGACCCGGCGAAGATTCTTGAATTCGCTCCCAATGAGATCAAGAACCTACCCGGATACGATGGCGCACAGGAAGGTTCGCCCTCCACGCTCTCCGATTTCGATGCGGTGCAGATCGGCGGCACGTACACCAAAGACGGTGTCCTGCGCGCGATCGCCCAGAAGACCGTCGTGATCCCCGGCCAAGACGGGCTGTATGTCCTGCAACTCAACGCCGACGGCCGCGAGGATCAGATGATGGCCCTGATGGACGCGACGTCCGTCATCGACGAACAGACCAAGATCACGCCCTGACTCAGGCGCGCGACACCGCCGACGCGGCCATCACCTGATCGGGCGTCGGCCGAACCCCGGTATAACGCTCGAACTGCTCGGCGGCCTGCAGCGCGATCACCTCAGCGCCGGTGATGATCACGCCGATGCCCGCCGCGCGCGCGGCCTTGATGAGCGGTGTCTCCGACGGCATAGCGACCACATCGAAGACGGTGTGCGCGTTGGCGATGGCCTCTTCGCCGAACGCCGTTTCGTTGGCCTCACGCCCACCGGCCATCCCTACGGGGGTGACGTTGACGAGTACGTCCGCAAGGCGCGCGCCGACCTCGGCGAGGTAGTCGTAGCCGAGCCGGTCGGCCAAGGAACGACCGGTCTCAGGATTCCTGGCCACGATGGTGCCGTGGTCGAATCCGGCGTCGCGGAACGCGGTCCCGACCGCACTGGCCATCCCCCCGCTGCCGTACACGAGCACGGACTGTGACGGTGGCAAACTGTGTTCGGCGATAAGCCCCCGCACCGCAAGGTAATCGGTGTTCGACGCGGTGAGCCGACCGTCGTCGTTGACGATTGTGTTGACGGCGTCAATGCAGCGAGCCGACTGCTCGATGTCGTCGACCAGCTCCAGCACATCCTGCTTGAACGGCATCGACACCGAACAACCGCGGATGCCCAACGCCCGCACTCCCCCGATCGCAGCGGCGATATCCGTTGTGGTGAAAGCCTTGTAGATGAAGTCCAGGCCGAGCAGGTCGTAGAGGTAGTTGTGGAACCGGGTGCCGATGTTGCTCGGCCGACCCGCCAACGAGATGCACAGCCTGGTGTCCTTGGACAGCGGAACGCGCATCAGCCGACCGCCCGCACGACCTGAGTGGCCATATCGCGGATCTGCCTGGTCAGTTCCGTCGAGAACGGCGGATTGGCCGGGCGCGGCACGTCGATGGTCGTGGTGACCACCCCGAGGTCATCTCGCTGCCAGTGTGCGCCGTGGCGGGTGAGGATGGTGCGCATGGGGTAGTTCTCGGCGAGCACGCGCGCGGTGAAACGTTGTACGCCAAGGCCTTTCGCAGCGATCGCGAGCGCCCCCATGAGAAACGATCCGATACCTTTGTTCTGGTATGCATCGGCGACGAGGAACGCGACCTCGGCGACGGCCGGATCCGCTTCGTCGCGAACGAGCCGCGCGTCTGCGACCACCGGTCCGTCGGGACCGTCGGTCATCACCCACACGAAGTGGTGTTCGTAGTCGACCTCGAACAGGTAGCGCATCAGCGACCTGCTCGGCACGAGCATCGATTGGAAACGCCGGTACAGCGTCTCGCTGGAGAATTCGACCGGACCCTTGGACGTCCGTTCGTTGTCCCCCGGCAGCACCGGCCGCAAGAACAACTCCGTCCCGTCGCGCATCCGGACCGAAACGGGGCTGACGTATGCGGCGAGGCGCTGTCGGGCGGTGCTCAGCAGCCGGTCGAGCATGCCCGGGATCTCGAGCAGGATCGCGAACGCCTCGCGCGCCCCGACCCAACCGCGCACAGGTTCGGTGGCGATCACCGTCGCGGTGCGGGTGGTGTCCCGAAGCAATGCGATCTCGCCGACGATCATGCCCGGCGTCAGCCGCGCGACGGTGTCGTGCCCGTCGTCTCCGACGTGCGTGACCTCGGCAGCGCCTGAGCCGATCAACAAGAAGGACAACGCGAGTTCGCCCTGGTGCATGAGGACCTGGCCGGAGGCGGCATTCAGAGGCGTCAGCTGGGCCGCGAGCGGCACGAGATCCTCGGACCGATAGCCACGAAAGATTTCCAGCGCAGTGAGTTCGTCGGCGCGAACGCCGGTCAGGCCGGCCACCTCACGAGGCTACGGGCTGCTCCTCGCCACGAGCAAGGAACCGCGCGAGTCACCCGTCAGCGGCATCGGTCGCGCGGCAATCACCGAATCGATCGACCAGCAAATCGTCGGGGTTGGCGCGGGTCGGCCGCGGCGCTCCGCCACCCGTCGGAAGACAAGTCGCTACATGATGTGCTGCATCGATGTACTCGGCGGCCGCCCGCAACCGCCAAGTTAGCACAACATCTGAACATCTAGACAGATATCGGGCCTCCCGCATAGGCTGCGCGGAGCCCTTCTGCGCGACGCCGAGGCCATCTGTGGAATCTCGGCCAGCGCGGGTACACAGCGTCGACCCCCTCCAGAAAGGAAGTTCATGGCTGAGTACACCCTGCCTGATCTTGACTACGACTACGGCGCACTGGAACCGCACATCTCGGGTCAGATCAACGAAATTCATCACAGCAAGCACCACGCCACCTACGTGAAGGGCGTCAACGACGCAATCGCCAAACTCGAAGAGGCCCGTGCCAATGGCGACCACGCGGCGATCTTCCTGAACGAGAAGAACCTCGCGTTCCACCTCGGCGGACACGTCAACCACACCATCTGGTGGAAGAACCTCTCACCGAACGGTGGTGACAAGCCGACCGGCGAGCTGGCTGCCGCAATCGACGACCAGTTCGGGTCGTTCGACAAGTTCCAGGCGCAGTTCGCCGCCGCCGCCAACGGCTTGCAGGGCTCCGGGTGGGGTGTGCTCGGCTACGACACCCTGGGTCAAGGGTTGCTCACCTTCCAGCTGTACGACCAGCAGGCCAACGTGCCGCTGGGCATCATCCCCCTGCTGCAGGTCGACATGTGGGAGCACGCGTACTACTTGCAGTACAAGAACGTGAAAGCCGACTACGTCAAGGCGTTCTGGAACGTAGTGAACTGGGAGGACGTCCAGAACCGGTTCGCCGCGGCCACCAGCAAGGCATCCGGGCTCATCTTCTAGTCTCTAGCGGGGCGGCCTCGCGCGCCGCCATGGCGATGATGGAGGCGCTTGTCGATGAGTGACGGTCAGTTCAGCACGCATACAGAACTTTTCGACCTCACCGGCAAGCGCGCCGTCGTCACCGGTGGCACGAGCGGCATCGGCGTGATGATGAGCCGCGGTCTGCTGCAGGCCGGTGCCAGCGTGGTGATCAGCTCGCGAAAAGCCGACGCCTGCGAACGCGCGCAGGAAGAATTGTCCCGGTTCGGCCAGGTGCGCGCGATACCTGCGGACCTTTCACGACACGACGAGTGCCTGCGGCTTGCCGACGAGGTGACCGGTGGCGGCGAGCCGGTGCACATCCTCGTCAACAACGCGGGTGCGACGTGGGGCGAGCCACTGGAAAGCTTCCCCGACTCCGCGTGGGACAAGATCCTCAACGTCAACGTCAAGTCGCCGTTCTGGCTCGTTCAGGCGTTCCTGCCCGCGCTTCGTGCCGCAGGCACCGCGAACGATCCGGCCCGGATCATCAACCTCGGCAGCGTCGACGGCATCCGGGTGCCCGAACTGCCGACGTATTCCTACAGCGCCAGTAAGGCGGCCGTCCATCAGCTCACGCGTGTACTCGCCCGCGAACTGGGGCCGCAGCACATCACGGTCAACGCCGTTGCGCCAGGCGCGTTCCCGTCGAAGATGATGGCCGCGACCTTGGATGCGTTCGGCGATGAGATCGCGGCGTCGGCGCCGCTGCGTCGGATCGGACGCGACGACGACATGGCCGGGATCGCGGTCTACCTGGCCAGTCGCGCCGGAGCGTTCCTGACCGGGGCGATCATCCCCGTCGACGGCGGACTGGCCACGACTGCGAGCAAGTGACTCGAGGGCGACGGGCAGCGAGGCAGAGCTGTCTGCTCAACAAAGAGGTTGACCCCGCTGACCGCCTCGCGGGTGGCACCGGTGCAACCCTCACCGATCGCCACCCACTGCCGCGAACTGTGCCCCACTTGGCAAGTCGGTAAACCGAGCCATAAAACGAAGGGTGGGTCGTCACGCCGGCCGCGAGATTCCGGTGACTTCCAGTGCGATCATCGGGCGGCGGAAGCATCGACTCTGACCTGATCAAACTCTGTGGAGCTAAGGGGAATCGAACCCCTGACCTACTCGATGCGAACGAGTCGCGCTACCAACTGCGCCATAGCCCCTGATACCGGTAGCAGGCTACCAGTCGCCGGACGGCCGCCGAAAATCGACGGCCCCGATGTTCTGTGGTGGGCTTACTGCCCCGCAGCACGCGGCAGGTCGAAGTGCCGCGCAAATGGCGCGTAGTCCAGATGCTCGAAGATCGGATCCTCGTCGTCGATCTCCAGCACCACCGAACCCGGCCGCCGCAAGCGCGCAGGCACCACGTCGAACTCGCGGTCATCGGTGTTCTCGACGCCCAGTCGCGAGCGAGCGATGCGCTGCGCACGTCTGCGACGCAGCCGCTCCTCGATCCGGGTCTGCCTCCGCAGGTAGCCCAGGTACAGGACGGTGAACCCGCTGACAGCGCCGCAGAGCCACCACAACGTCGCGCTCAGCGTGAACGCCGCGGCCGCCGTCGCCACCAACAGCACGCCGAGCGCTGTCAACATCCGCTTGCGGAACCGGTACTTGCGCTCGCTGACCGCGGCTGCCGTCTTGGACTCATGCCTGCGCCGGCGCGCCTCGGACAGCGAATCGGCCATCCGCAGGTCCGCTTCCGACGGTGCCTCCAAGCCGGATGAGTCGTCAACGGTCTCGTACTCGTCGTCGGCGTCGACGTCCTCGGGCTCGGCTTCCTGCTCTTCGACCGCCTCCTCGTCGACCGCCTCATCCGCCGGCTCGTCGAATTGCAGTGTCAGCTCTTCTTTTTCGGCTTCCGGACGGTCGGACACTCCGATGGGCAGAGCACCGGAGTCTTCGCCGATGACATCGACGTCGAGGTAGTCGGGTTCGGCCTTCTCCTCGACGGTGACCGCGGCGGCGCGCACGACCGCGCGGCTGCTGACGGGTTCGGGTTCGGGTTCGATCTCCTCGTCGAGGTCTTCTTCGGAGGGGCGCCAGTCCGGATCGCTGGCATGGCCGGCCGCCGGACCACGTCGTTTCAGAAGCCGCGCATTGCGGCCGCTGTTGAGCACGCGTGTGGACAGCGCGACATCACTGGTCCGGCGCACGGTGTCGCGCTTGCTGATCAGCATCGGCACGAGCACGAAGAGCCAGAGAACGACGAGAGATATCCACAGAAGAGATTGGGGGATGCTTGGCATGTCGCCTGCTCCTTTCCCCTAAAGGCTAGGTCTGTGACCTGCGCATCCGTGGGCGGCGCGCCGAAGCAATTACACACCTGTAATTCACACAAGACAAGCACCAACAGTCACAAATGTCACATTGGTAACAGCGGAGGGCGTTCGGCTTTCGCGAGACGTACACCAGGGCGGTGTTTCGCCGTGGTTCGCGACCCCGGTGTACGTCTCGCGAAATCACACGCCTATGCCCACTCGGCGCGCCCCTGTCGCACCAGTGTCGCGGCCGCCGAACCGGTGATCTCTTCGATCGTGATGGCCACCAGGAGGTGGTCGCGCCAGGCGCCGTCGACATCGAGGTACCGGCGCAGCAGCCCTTCCTCCCGAAAGCCGACCTTCGTCAAAACCGCTCGGCTAGCTGCGTTTTCCGGGCGCACCGTCGCCTCGACCCGGTGCAGTCCGACCGGACCGAAACAATGGTCCACTCCCAACGCCAAGGCCGCTGTCGCGACCCCGCCGCCGTTCACCGCCTTGGCCACCCAATACCCGATCCAGGCCGATCGCAGTGCCCCGTACGTGACGTTGCCGATCGTGAGCTGCCCGCAGAACTGGTCATCCAATTCGATCACGAAGGGCACCATCCGGCCCTTGCGCGCCTCGGACCGCAGCCCAGAACACACCGAGGGCCACGACGTGATCGCGTGTCGCGTCTCCCAGTCCACACCCGCGGCCGGTTCCCACGGTTCCAGGTGCGCGCGGTCGGCCAGCCTGATGCGGCTCCACTGCGCGCCGTCGCGCAGCCGGACCGGGCGCAACCGCACCACGCCGGCCGCCACACGCAGCGGACCCGCAGACATCGGCCAACCCGGATGTACCGAACTCGACCGCCACAGGTTCACGTCGACACCCGCGCGGATCAGCCGCGTTGTGCCAGGAAAGCGACGTCGACGATCTCGCCGGTACGGACCGATTCGGCTTCGGTGGGCACGATGACGAGACAGTTCGCCTCGGCCAGTGTGGCCAGCAAGTGCGACGCGCCAGGCGCACCGCCGAGCGCCTGGACGAGGTACTCGCCGGTGTCCTGATCCCGCATGAGTTGACCGCGCAGATATCCCGTCCGGCCCGCGACCGACTCGATCGGTGACAACGCGCGGGCCTGCACGATGCGGCGGTGCGCATGCCGCTTGCCCAGCGACAACCGGATCAGTGGACGCACCATGACCTCGAACACCACCAGCGCGCTGACCGGGTTGGCGGGCAACAGGAACACCGGGACGCCGTCGCGGCCCAGTTGGCCGAACCCCTGCACCGAGCCCGGGTGCATGGCGATGCGGGTCACCTCCATCTCCCCGAGTTCGGCGAGCACTGAACGGACTCCCTCGGCGGCCGCCCCGCCGACCGCCCCGGCGATGACGACCACCTCGGCGCGGTTGAGCTGACCCTCGACGACTTCGCGCAGCCGCTTGGGGTCGGTGTCGACGATGCCGACCCTGTTCACCTCGGCGCCCGCATCACGCCCCGCGGCGGCCAGCGCGTAGGAGTTCACGTCATACACCTGACCGTTGCCCGGTGTGCGGGAGATGTCGACGAGTTCACCGCCCACGCACATGACGGACAACCGCGGCCGCGGATGCACCAAGACCCGCTCCCTGCCGACCGCGGCCAGCAGGCCGACCTGCGCGGCGCCGATGATGGTGCCCGACCGCACCGCGACGTCGCCCGGTTGGACATCGTCGCCCGTTCGCCGAACGTAGGCGCCCGAGCGCACACCGCGCAGCACCTTCACCCGCGCATCGCCGCCGTCGGTCCAGCGCAGCGGGAGCACCGCGTCGGCCAGCGTCGGCATCGGGGCGCCGGTTTGGACCCGCGCGGCCTGACGCGGCTGCAGTCGGCTCGGGGTCCGGGCGCCGGCCTCGATCAGTCCCATCACCGGCAGGCTCACTTCGCCGTCGGACGGCTCTTCCCCGTCTGGCGCGTCGCCGGCCTCGCCGACGCCGAGCACGTCGACGCTGCGGACCGCGTACCCGTCGATCGCGGCCTGATCGAATCCGGGCAGCGGACGCTCGGTGACCACTTCCTCGGCGCACATCAACCCCTGCGCCTCGGCTATCGCCACCCGTACCGGCCGCGGCGCCACCGCCGCGGCCGCAACGCGTGCCTGCTGTTCTTCGACCGAACGCACTGCACCCCTATCTATGCGTCGGGGCTCATCAGCAGTCGATCAGCCCCAATCGCTCCACCAACCACCGCCGGAGTTCCGGCCCGTAGTCATCGCGCTTCAACGCAAAGTCAACCGCAGCCTTGAGGTAGCCTCCGGGATTTCCGAGGTCGTGTCGAGAGCCGCGGTGCACGACGACGTGCACCGGATGTCCCTCGTTGATGAGCAACGCCACGGCGTCGGTCAGCTGGATCTCACCTCCCGCGCCGCGCGGAACCCGCCGCAGCGCGTCGAAGATGGCCCGGTCCAGGACGTATCGACCGGCCGCGGCGTACGGCGACGGGGCATCCTCGGCCTTCGGCTTCTCGTACATCCCCTTCACACGCAACACGTTCGGGTTGTTCGTGTCGGCGACGCGTTCGACGTCGAAGACGCCGTAAGCGCTGATCTCCTCGCGCGGCACTTCGATCGCACACAGCACCGACCCCCCGCGTTTGGCGCGCACCTTCGACATGGTCTCCAGCACGCCGGTCGGCAGCACGAGGTCGTCGGGCAGCAGCACCGCGATCGCGTCCTCGTCGGGGCTCAGCTTCGGTTCCACGCAGCTGACCGCGTGGCCGAGGCCGAGCGGCTCGGCCTGCACCACGGACTCGACCTTGATGAGGGCCGGTGCGCGACGCACCTTCTCCAGCATCGACTTCTTGCCGCGTGCCTCCAAGGTGCCTTCGAGCACGAGGTCGTCGACGAAATGCGCGACGACCCCGTCCTTGCCCTCGGACGTGATGATGATCAGTCGTTCGGCGCCCGCCTCGGCCGCTTCGGCGGCGACGAGTTCGATGCCCGGTGTGTCGACGACCGGGAGCAGTTCCTTGGGGACCGTCTTGGTGGCCGGCAGGAACCGAGTGCCCAGGCCAGCCGCAGGAACCACCGCCGTGTGGGGGATCGAGACCAGAGGCCGTGTCATCGTTCACACACTAACGTCCATGGGCAGGTTGAACGTTGCGAGGTCGGGCGTGTTGAGACCGATTGGGGAAGATGATGTGAGCGCGACCAAAGCGGAGCTACGGGCCTCGATTCTGGTGGCCCGCCGGGCCCTGCCCGCGCACGAGCACGACACCGAGGCATACGCGTTGACCGAGCATGTGTCGGCACTCGTCTCGACCGGAACGACTGTCTGCGCCTACGTTCCGGTCGGCTCCGAGCCCGGCTCCCTCGAGATGATCGACGCCCTTCACCGGCGCGGCGTGCGGGTGCTGCTGCCGGTCGCCAGGTACGACGTCGCGGGTAATCCGCAGCCGTTGCAGTGGGGCGAGTACGTGCCCGGCGAATTGGCGGAGGGGCGGTTCGGCCTTCGGGAACCCGAAGGGCCGCGGCTCGAACCCGAGACCATCGCGCTTGCCGCGACATTGCTGATTCCCGCGCTCGCGGTCGATCGCGGTGGTGTGCGGCTGGGCCGCGGTGCCGGCTTCTACGACCGGTCGCTGCGGTTGGCATCGCGGTCGGCGCGGCTCGTGGCGGTCGTGCGCGACGACGAACTCGTCGACCGACTGCCCGCCGAACCGCACGACGTGTCGATGACCCACGCGCTGACACCGCGGCGCGGGTTGGTGGCCCTCGACCGGGCGACCGGGCCGGGAATGACGCACGCCACGTAGCGGTTCTAGCACTTGAGCCGGTAGAGTGCTAACAGATTTGACCACCAGGGAGGGGTCCCGTGCCTACGTATTCCTATGCGTGCACCGAGTGCGGCGACAAGTTCGACGCTGTCCAGGCGTTCAGCGACGCCTCGCTGACCACGTGCAAAAAGTGCAACGGCCGGCTGCGCAAGCTGTTCGGGAACGTGGGCGTGGTGTTCAAGGGCAGCGGCTTCTATCGCACCGACAGCCGTGAATCCGCCAAGAGCTCGTCGAACGGCTCCAGCAACGGGTCGAGCTCCTCGGAGTCGAGTTCCTCGTCGGAGAAGAAGTCGTCGTCGGAGAAGAAGTCGTCGGACTCTGCGGGTTCGAGCACCTCTAGCAGTTCCTCGAGCTCGTCCGGCTCTCCGGCAGCGGCCGCCGCATCGAGCTGAGGCTCGAAGTTATCCACAGGACGGCGAGTACCTCGCCCACCCTCCCGCTGCGCTGCCTAACTTGGCCGCATGGGGGACTCACTCAATCCGTCGCCGCTGCATCGGATCACCGAGATCGTGCGGCCCGATTGGACGCGCACGGTGCTGGCCCGCCGCATCGCCGCGGGCGCTCTTGTGGTACTCGCCGCCGCCGCCGCGGTGCGCCCCGATCCCGATGACCAGCACGTCGACGCCGTCGTCGCCACGCGGGACCTGAGCCCGGGAAGCGAACTGACCGCCGACGACGTTCGGCGCGAAAAGCTCGACGCCGCAACAGTTCCCGATGGTGTTCAGACTGATGCCGCCGCGGTCGTGGGCGCCACGCTGGCCGGCCCCGTCCGCCGCGGCGAGGCACTCACCGACGTCCGCCTGCTGTCGCCCCGGCTCGCCGAAGCGGCGGCGGGCCCGACCGCGCGCATCGTGCCGCTGTCGCTTGACGAGACCGCGGTGCTCGATCTGATCCGCCCGGGCGATGTGGTCGACGTGCTGGCCGCCGGTGGCGATTCCGACACCCGGCCGCGGGTGGTGGCCAGCGATGCGATCGTCGTGTTGGTGTCCGAAAAGCCCACGGGGACCGGCGCGGGGACTGATCGCGTGGTTCTGGTGGCGCTGCCCGCCCACGCCGCCAACGAGTTGGCCGCCGCGACGCTGGTGGAGACGGTGACGCTCACGCTGCACTGAGGGCGGGCGGTGGCACACCACTCCACGCCGGGTATTCCTGCCCTGTCCGGTGGCAACGCGGCTAACGTGCGTAGCTGTCGACCACATACCAGGCAGGGAGGATCTGAGACACATGTTGAAGGGCTTCAAAGATTTCCTCGCCAGAGGCAACATCGTCGACCTCTCGGTCGCGGTGGTCATCGGTACGGCGTTCACCGGACTGGTCACCAGGTTCACCGACAGCATCATCGAGCCGCTAATCAGCCGCATCGGCGCGGGCGGTGAATCCGACTACGGCATTCTGCGCATCAGCATCGGCGGGGGCCAGACAATCGACCTGAATGTTCTGCTGTCCGCCGCGATCAACTTCATCCTGGTTGCGGCCGTCGTGTACTTCCTCGTCGTGCTGCCGTACAACCGGCTGCGCAAGAAGGGCGAAGTCGAGCAGGCCCAGGACACCGAGCTGACCCTGCTCACCGAGATCCGCAACATCCTCGCCGAGACCAACGGATCCCCGGGCGCACACAGCGCAGCCCCCGGCACCGGTCCCGACCCCGACACCGCGAAAACCACGAGCGCCGACAAAACCTGATCGCAACGGAACAGCCCCCGGAGTGTTCCGGGGGCTGTTCGTTGCTCGGGAGAGCGTCTGTCAGTTCATGTTCCACGGCTCGCCGTAGGTGGTGACGCTGTCACCGGCCGACGAGAT
>NZ_LZSW01000026.1:0-1687 GCF_001665615.1 Mycobacterium sp. 852014-52144_SCH5372336 | reverse complement strand
TGGTGCTCCTTAGAAAGGAGGTGATCCAGCCGCACCTTCCGGTACGGCTACCTTGTTACGACTTCGTCCCAATCGCCGATCCCACCTTCGACGGCTCCCTCCCACAAGGGGTTAGGCCACCGGCTTCGGGTGTTACCGACTTTCATGACGTGACGGGCGGTGTGTACAAGGCCCGGGAACGTATTCACCGCAGCGTTGCTGATCTGCGATTACTAGCGACTCCGACTTCACGGGGTCGAGTTGCAGACCCCGATCCGAACTGAGACCGGCTTTGAAAGGATTCGCTCCACCTCACGGCATCGCAGCCCTTTGTACCGGCCATTGTAGCATGTGTGAAGCCCTGGACATAAGGGGCATGATGACTTGACGTCATCCCCACCTTCCTCCGAGTTGACCCCGGCAGTCTCTCACGAGTCCCCGCCATAACGCGCTGGCAACATGAGACAAGGGTTGCGCTCGTTGCGGGACTTAACCCAACATCTCACGACACGAGCTGACGACAGCCATGCACCACCTGCACACAGGCCACAAGGGAAACCACATCTCTGCAGTCGTCCTGTGCATGTCAAACCCAGGTAAGGTTCTTCGCGTTGCATCGAATTAATCCACATGCTCCGCCGCTTGTGCGGGCCCCCGTCAATTTCTTTGAGTTTTAGCCTTGCGGCCGTACTCCCCAGGCGGGGTACTTAATGCGTTAGCTACGGCACGGATCCCAAGGAAGGAAACCCACACCTAGTACCCACCGTTTACGGCGTGGACTACCAGGGTATCTAATCCTGTTCGCTCCCCACGCTTTCGCTCCTCAGCGTCAGTTACTGCCCAGAGACCCGCCTTCGCCACCGGTGTTCCTCCTGATATCTGCGCATTCCACCGCTACACCAGGAATTCCAGTCTCCCCTGCAGTACTCAAGTCTGCCCGTATCGCCCGCACGCCCACAGTTAAGCTGTGAGTTTTCACGGACAACGCGACAAACCACCTACGAGCTCTTTACGCCCAGTAATTCCGGACAACGCTCGGACCCTACGTATTACCGCGGCTGCTGGCACGTAGTTGGCCGGTCCTTCTTCTGTGCCTACCGTCACTTACGCTTCGTCGGCACTGAAAGAGGTTTACAACCCGAAGGCCGTCATCCCCCACGCGGCGTCGCTGCATCAGGCTTGCGCCCATTGTGCAATATTCCCCACTGCTGCCTCCCGTAGGAGTCTGGGCCGTATCTCAGTCCCAGTGTGGCCGGTCACCCTCTCAGGCCGGCTACCCGTCGTCGCCTTGGTAAGCCATAACCTCACCAACAAGCTGATAGGCCGCGGGCCCATCCCACACCGCAAAAGCTTTCCCCCACCAGGCCATGCGACCAGCAAGGTGTATTCGGTATTAGACCCAGTTTCCCAGGCTTATCCCAAAGTGCAGGGCAGATCACCCACGTGTTACTCACCCGTTCGCCACTCGAGCACCCCCAAAGGGGCCTTTCCGTTCGACTTGCATGTGTTAAGCACGCCGCCAGCGTTCGTCCTGAGCCAGAATCAAACTCTCCAAACAAAAAACGTTCAGAACAATCTGACCAAACAGACACCAAAAACTGGCATCAAAAAACACCACACCCACAAACGGGAAAACAGGGCATGGCAAAAAACAACAACAAACAAAAACCACCAAACACACTATTGAGTTCTCAAACAACACACCCGC
>NZ_LZSW01000025.1:0-32179 GCF_001665615.1 Mycobacterium sp. 852014-52144_SCH5372336 | reverse complement strand
CGGGATACTTGCTGACACGTCCCATAACTCAGATCCTCCCAAGATCGGGAGTCTCCGGAAACGCCGGGACGGGTCATTCTGCTCGCGCAGCTCCTTGAGCTCTTTGGCGGCGTCGGTGTCCATGCCGCCGTAGGTGCGTCGCCAGTTCATCAGCCTCCACGCTGGGTACACCGTCGATCACTCCCGCATCGATCAGCGCCTGGCGCTTCCACCGGAACAGCGTGGACTGCGGGATGCTCGTTCCAGCCGCGATGGCGACGACCGGCTCGCCTGATCGCAGACGCTGAGCGATTTGCCGCCGCAGCGCCGCCGGATACCTGAGGGGCATGTGACCTCCTGCTGATCACTGTCCCCCAACTCTCATAACGGTGGACCCACGACACGGGTACAGACCGGCTGGTCTCAATCACGGGGCACACGCCAGGTCGACAACGAGGTGATTCGAGAAATGCCGGCATCGATGGGTAAGTCCGGGTTCGAAACTCCTGTGGGTACTTTCAGAGTGCTTGAGAAGCAGCGCAACGTCGTGTTCGATTCACGGACCATCGGCATCCCATTGGAAGACCCGGAGGGTTATCTGATTGATGGCGAATACGGCGTCCGGGTGACGTGGGGAGGCGTCTACGTGCACTCCGCGCCGTGGTCGGTCGGGGCTCAGGGCTCAGCGAACGTCAGCCATGGCTGCATCAACCTAAGTCCGGCAAATGCCGAATGGTATTTCGAAATGACACGAGTCGGGGACCCAGTCATCGTCCAGGCCTAGAGATCTCACCGTAGAACCGGCGACCCTCAGCGCGGTCGGTCGGGGTGACAGACGTTGCCACCCTGTTGGTTCCGTTGAGCGATAGTGTGTTTCGTCCAGGTGCAGCTGCAAACAAGACGGGGGCGGCTCCGGTGCGCCCCCGAGGTAGGCGAGCAGCGATGACGCCAGTGACATCTCCCGACTTCGGTGCAGTGAGCATGTCGCGAAAGAGAGACTGCATGAAACCAAGAAGTGTGGTCGACACGGTAAAGTGTGGCTCGGACAGCGGAGGTTCAATGGTGCGGTTGCGCGGATTTGGCGAGTTAGAAGCGGTCATCATGGATCGCGTCTGGGACCGCGGTCCCGACGCGTTGACGACGGTCCGCGAAATTTTTGACGAGTTGTCCACCGAACGGCGTATCGCCTATACCACGGTGATGTCCACTATGGACAACTTGCACACCAAGGGCTGGTTAGCGCGTGAACGTGATGGCAAGGCCTACCGCTATTGGGCCACCCTATCCCGCGAGCAGCACACCGCACGACTAATGCGTGACGTGTTCAGTAATGGTGGACGCTCGGAGTTGGTGCTTAGCCACTTCATCGAACAGATCGGTCCAAAGGAATCCGAACGACTACGGGCCGCGTTGCGTCGGCTTCCGAAACGGTCAGAGAAGCCGAGACGGGGAGGTAAGCGGTGACTGTTGCTGCCTTCCTACTGGTTTACAGCCTCGCAGTGATCGCGTTTGGTCCTCCGTTCTTGCGTCGGCTGACCCGCAAGGGTGATGCCCCGCGATACGGTGTGGCGGCGTGGTTGACGGCGATTGGCAGTGTCTTGATCACGTGGGTTTTGGCCGCAGTCCTCGTCGTTGGGGATGTGGTGTCGCCCGCGGGTCACCACGATGGCTTTCTCGCGTCATGTTTCGCGATGTTGTGCGACGTGGCGATCGGGCACGCCGGACGTGCGCCACAGATTGTGCTGTGGCTGACCGCCCTCAGCGGGGCGCTGGGGTTTGTGGTCGCCATCTTCCGGTTCGCCTGCACTGTTGCTCGGCTGCGAACTCGGGCCCACGAGCACGCCGACGCCATCCGACTGGTTGGCCGTCCCGGCGAGCAAAGCGGTGTTTTCGTGGTGGACGCCCCCGAGCGTGCCGCCTACTGTGTGTCGGGACGGCCACCGGTCATCGTGGTGACCACTGGTGCCCTGGCGGCCCTCGATGAGCGCGAACTCGGTGCGGTGCTCGCCCATGAGCGTGCACATCTCGCCGGACACCATCATCTGGTGATCGCCGCCGCGCGCGGCTTGGCCGCCGTGTTTCCCAGGCTCCCGCTGATGGCGCGGGGGGCCGTTGAGGTATCCCGGCTCCTGGAGATGTGTGCCGATGACGCTGCTGTCCGCCGGTTCGGCCACCGGACGCTGCTGTCCGGGTTGATGACCCTCGCCGGCGCGGCGCCCGTCGCTGCACTGGGTGCAGCTGACGTTGCCGTGCTGACCCGCGCTGAGCGCCTGGCCGTTCCCGCGGCGCAGCCGACCCGAATCCGTGCTCGTGCCGCGTTGACAAGTGCGTCGACGCTGATGGTCTGCGGACCATTGATCACCCTAGCGGTGGCGGCGTCGGGCGCAGTGATATGTGGCTAGCACCTTCGAGCTGAAAAAGAGCGGCGACGGTAAGGGATGGGTGGATGCCCCTGTCGGCGGCTGTTGGTTCGGTGCGATGGAGTGTTGTCGTTGCGGCCAGGGCGCTGATTTCGACGAGGTCGTGGGCGAGGACGCCGTGTCCGCACCAGACTTGAGCGCCCGTGAGGATGGTCAGTTCGGTCCCCAGCCGTAGCTGCGTTTGAGGTGGTTGATCCTGCCTTCGCATTCAGTCGGCCATTTTATGTTGTGCCGGAACGCTTTCGGTGTTCGGACGCGACGAGTAGCAGCAAGATTCTTCAGCTGCTGCACAGCGTCGCCGTCAGAAGCTCACCTGTCACGCTCCCTTCTGCGTTCGTCACACAGGTGGATGCCGGTCAGGCCAAGCGTCACCTGACCTCCCTTCGTTGGCACGCTGAGCCTGTTGAAGGCACGAATGTGTCAGCTTCCCCGTGGCATCTCTCCTCCGGCAGCGGTGCCAGCGCTCATCGGTGTTTCGGTACGACGAAGCCGCCTGGATAGGCGACGACCGCGAGTGCGACCAGCACCGCCGCGGCGCCGATAATTTCGGCGCCCGAGGGGCTTTCGCGAAGGACAACAACACCGAGCGCCGCACCGATCACCGGGACAAGCATTGTCCAGGACGTCACGGCGGTGATCGACGCCCGTCGCAGTTCGGTAAACCACAGCACGTAGGGCACGGCAGTGCCGGCGAGGGCCAATGTCACGAGCGCAGCCACGCTGCTCGTCGGCATCCCCATGGTTGGCGGTCCTTCGATCACCGCCGCCATGAGGGCGAGCATGAGCCCGCCAAGCAAGTACTGCCACGCTCCCAACATCAGCACATCGACGTCGGCTAGTCGACGGGCCAGAAGGGCGCCGACGGTGACGCCTACCGCCGCCAGGAGCGCCAGGCCGGCGCCGTGCCCACCGCCGGACGGCAGGGCGATCACGATCAACCCGCCGAATCCGAGGGCGACGCCGGCGACCTCGACGGGTCGTGGTTTCTCGCCGAACAGCGCCCATGCCGGAAGTATCACCAGCAAGGGCTGTGCATTGGCCAGCATCGCGGCGATCCCGGTGGTGAGGCTTAGGGTGCTTTGCGCCATTGCCGCGAACGCCAACGTGACGTTCATTACCGCCAATACGCCGATCAAGCCCCATGTGCCGGCCGTCAACGGAGGTGACGAATCGGCGTTTCGGCGCCGACTCAGTGCGCCTACCGCCAATAGCGCTACCCCTGCGAGCAGCGCTCGCCATGTTACGAACCACAGAACCGTGGCCCCTCTGATTCCCCATTCCAACAAGAGAAAACATGATCCCCACGCAGCGGCGATCACCAGCATGCGCGAGGGCCGTACCCGAGCTCCGACTGTGGTCATGCCGTCGCGGTCAGTCACGTGCTCGCCTTTCAACCGATGTCGTCTTTGGTGCAGCGCGGCCGATCGAGCCGGTGACCTGAGCCGTCATCTGTCTACTATCGCGGATCGTAGTGGCGAGCGGATGAGAGTTGTCGTCGGCGAACATCGGTGGCGATGAGCGGCAGGCATCGGCCGAGAAGTGTGGCACGTTGTGCTCGTCGTAAAGGTGCGTTGACCGGCGGCCTCCCCGGGCGATGGCCGCGGATTGCCTCCCGATCCCGATGGGCTCGCAGCAATCGCGAAGGCGCACAGGCGGGGGACGGGGAGCAGCTGGAAACGCGGCAGGACATGCACCGGCGGGCAATGCGCGTGCCGCCGGACGTTGGCCCGACGGGATATCGATGGTGCCACGCCCGGCTTTTGACTGGTTGCGCCTTCGCTGGCGATGCCCGGACGAAGAATTGTGCCATCCGGCGTGGGCGCCGTGGCAGATCCTGCACCGCGTCCTCAGGCGGACGGCACGCGATGGCCGCGATTGGACGTACTGTCTACCCTAGTAGGTAGTACGCGGGTCCCCGCGATGCGGTATCGGGGACACCTGCGCCCGCGAAGGCACCCAACAGGGTTGGCTGCTGTCGGGCAGAGGAGGAAGCATACATGGCGGAGAAGACTCGCGTCGGTGTCAACGGTTATGGGGTCATCGGGAAACGGGTCGCGGATGCGGTACGGGCCCAGCCTGACATGCACCTGGTCGGCGTCAGCGATGTGGTATCTGACTATCGAATCAAAACCGCGGTGGCACTGGGACTTGCCGTGTACTCGTCGACCAGCGAGGGTGCAAGCGACATGGCGGCGTCGGGGATATCTGTGTGCGGAAGCCTGGACGAACTGCTCGACGCCGTCGATGTCATCGTCGACTGCACGCCGGCGAAGATCATCGCCGACCGCAACTTGGAGCGTTACCGCGAGCACGGCGTGAAGGCCATCTTCCAGGGTGGGGAGAAACACACCCTGACTGGGCATTCCTTCGTCGCTCACGCCAACTATGTAAATGCCCTGGGGCGCGACAGCACGCGTGTGGTGTCCTGCAATACCACTGCGACGGTGCGAACGTTGACGGCCCTGCGCGATCGCGGGCTGCTCGCCAAGGCCCGCGGAGTCCTCGTTCGCCGCGCGACCGACCCGTGGGAATCCGACCACTCCGGGATCATGAACACCGTTGTCCCCGAGAACCGCATTCCCAGTCACCAGGGCCCAGATGCCCAGACGGTGGTACCCGACCTCGACGTTGTCACCATGGCCGCCAAGGGGTCACACACCCAGAATCATCTCCACTACTGGATCGTGGAGTTGACTCGCCCGGCGCGACGAGAAGAGGTTCTCGACGCACTGCGGGCCGCGCCGAGAATCGCGCTTGTCCGGGCGGCAGACGGCATCGTTGCAACCAACAGCACCATCGAACTGATGCGCGATTTGGGTCGACCGCGCGGCGATATGTTCGAAGTCGCGGTGTGGGAGGACATTCTCACCGTCAACGGCGCCGAATTGTTCTTCACCTATACCGTTGACAACCAGGCGGTGGTCATCCCGGAGACGATGGACGCTATTCGAGCGCTCTGCGCCACTGTTAGCGACCCCGCCGAATCGATGCGCATGACCGATCAGGCGTTGGGTGTGCGACGGGACTTCCTCGATTCGGCTCGCTGAACCCGTGGGTAGCGACCGGGGCGCCCACTTCGTGTGGAGCGCCCATGGTGTCAGACGCGTCAGACACCGCCGACCATCGGCTGCTGGGCGGTGATTAACTGTGGAGCAACTGGGGCGACCCCAGCAGGATGCCCCACACATCCTGTGGCGCAGGGTATTTACCCGCTACTGACCGAGCTGACAGACCCCCAGGTCAGCCTGATCCGCTCGGCCGGACCGCAGCGACCTCACGTTAGGATCCACTGGTGAGCGACACGGCGAAGGTCATCGATGACGCGCCGGCGCCACCGGAGAGCCCGCTGATGAAACCGGACTGGTGGCGGCGGCGCTATACCTTCACCGGTGCCGCGATCGGCTTGGTTTTGCTGTGGTTGTCGATGACGCCGTCACTGCTGCCGCGGGGACCGCTGTCTCAGGGACTGGTCAGTGGTGCGGCGGGGGCCGTCGGTTACGCGGTGGGCGTGTTGGCGGTGTGGGTGTACCGCTATATGTGCTCGATGGACGCCAGTCCACCCGCGTCCCGGACCGCGTGGGTCGTGCTCGCCGTAATCGGCGCCGCGGGCACCGTAGCCATGACTCTGTGGTTTCATCTCTGGCAGAACGACATCCGCGACATGATGGGTGTTCCGCGGCTCAAATTTCTGGACTATCCGGTAGCCGCGATGTTGTCGATTGTGGTTGTGTTCATCTTGGTCGAGATCGGCCGACTCGTGGGGTGGCTGATTCGGTTGCTGGGTCGTCAGCTCAACCGCGTTGCACCGCCGAGAGTTTCCGCAGTCATCGCAGTACTGATCGTGGCACTGCTTACGATTGCACTGCTCGAAGGAGTGGTGGCGCGTCTTGCGATGCGCTCGCTGAACAGCACGTTTGAGGCCGTCAACGATGAGCACGACCCGAACGATCCGGCGCCGACGACGGCGCTGCGCTCCGGTGGTCTCGGATCGTTGGTGTCATGGGAGTCGCTCGGTCACCAGGGCCGCGTCTTTCTCACCAGCGGTCCGAGCACCACGGAATTGTCGGCGTTCAACGGCGCCCCGGCCATCGAACCCATCCGGGCCTACGCCGGGTTGGCGTCGGCGAACGGAATCCGGGCCATCGCCGAGGTGGCCGCAGATGAGTTGGAACGAACCGGTGCCCTCCACCGCAAGGTGGTGGCTGTCGCCACGTCGACAGGCACCGGCTGGATCAATGAGGCGCAGGCCGAGGCGATCGAGTACATGTTCAACGGCGACACCGCGATCGTGAGCATGCAGTATTCGTTTCTGCCCAGCTGGCTGTCATTTCTGGCCGACGAACAGAACGCCCGTCAAGCCGGCCAGGCATTGTTCGAGGCGGTATCCGATCGGGTGCGGGCCCTACCGGAGGGGCAGCGGCCCCGACTGGTGGTGTTCGGGGAAAGCCTGGGATCGTTCGGCGGCGAGGCGCCACTGCTGAGTCCCAACAATATCAATGCCCACATCGACGGTGCCCTGTTCAACGGTCCGACGTTCAACAACACGATGTGGCAGAACATAACCCGTGCTCGCGATGCCGGCTCGCCGCAGCGGCTGCCGGTCTTCCAGGATGGCCGCAATGTGCGGTTCGCGGCGCGCGCTGAGGACCTCGGCCGGCCAGAAGGTCAATGGGAGCAACCACGGATCGTCTACTTGCAGCGCGCATCTGATCCGATCACCTGGTGGAATCCGGATCTGTTGTTCCGCAAGCCCGATTGGCTGCGCGAGAAACGCGGCTATGACGTGCTGCCCAGCATGGTGTGGATCCCAGTGGTGACGTTTCTCCAGGTCTCGGCCGACATGGCCGTTGCGATCGACGTTCCCGACGGGCACGGCCACCGCTACGTGAAAGACGTCGTCAACGCCTGGGCGGCGATCCTGCAACCACCGGGTTGGACACCGGAAAAGACCGAGCGGCTGCGACCGCTCGTGAATGCTCCCCTGTAGCGCCCGCTGTTGTGTCAGCACACCGGGTTTCCCGCAGCGACGGCATCTAGAGATACCATCGGCCGCTCAGCAGAAACTGTGCTACGGCGAAAGTATCGCGCTTTTAGGCCCCACCGTCTGGCGCCAATCGGCACCGGACCAGTGCGGGTGGGCCGACGTACGATGGATGCAGAGGTACTCCGATGACACCAGATCGGTATGGGTGCGGCACAGTCGGCTGCCGACCACAGGAAGGGACATCCAGATGCTGAATTTCCTTGCTGCTAATTGGATCTGGGTTGTGGGGATCGCGGCGATGCTGTTGGTGCATCTCGGCCACGGCCACGGTGGCCGAGGGTGCCATGGCCGTCACGGTGGTCATGGCGGTCACGTCGACGGGCGCAACGCCGCTAGCGTCGGCGAGAGTCCACGCAGCGGGGAGTCGGGCGCCGGCGGTACGGTTCGCTGAACCTCCGGCGGTGCGCTGGGGAAGTGTCCTGGCCGGCAACGCCCTCGGGGCCGACCAGAACCAACTCATCCGCCGGCAGGCCCTGGCCGATGTCAAACCCATCGAGTTCGGCGTCGGGGACCCGGTGTTGGACGCGGGCAAACCGGGTGGCGGTGCGCACGACCGGCGTCATCGTTGGTAATCGACAATCTGGGGCTACTTCTTCTCGGACGCCCCATGATTCTGGCGCCTGTCGGCGTCGCCGCGGCCGTGGCCGCCCATCATGAACATCATCATCAGCGGGCATGCGAGGAGTACGAGTCCTATGAGCAAGGCTTGCCCGGGCACCCCGACGAGGGCGAGGCCGGCGATCAGCACGGCTAGCGCGATGGCGTATCCCACATAGTGCTGGGGCTTCATCTTCGTCTCCTTGCGCAGATCGTAGTACGCACATAGTAAGGCCCGATCCCTTTTGATACGTACGTAGTACGTACATAGTAAGGTTAATGGGGCACGGGCTGGCGCACAACGGGAACAAAGTCCTATCTTGATCGGGACTTTCGGCACCGTTGTGCGCACCGGTTCGGCATTATGTTTGGAATCGATGCGGCGGGGGACCGCAACGTCCGATACAGCTGAACGAAGGAGTGAGGCAGTGTACAAACGCATGCAGGGCGGGTGTGTTCCACGGCGTCGGGGCGGCGCGGCTGCTGCTGCTGCGGGTCTTGTGGCAGGCGTGATGGTTCTGGCAAACGCCGGCGCGGCGGGTGCTCAACCGGCACCGCCGGATCCGTGTTCTCCCGCGGCAGTGATGCGGGCGCACGCTGCCGCCATGACGCAGATGGCCGACTATCTGGATTCCCGCCCCGATGTGCAGCAGGTGTTCCGCGACGCCAGGACCAAGCCCACAATGGGGGAGCGGCACAACGCGATCAACGCCTACACCGAAACCCACCCCGACGTGGCGGCCGCCCTTCAGAACATCCACCAACCGGTTAGGGATCTGAGCACCAGGTGCGGCGTGCCCATGCACCAGGGCATGATGCCGCAGGGTATGGGAACTGGCGGTATGGGATCTGAAGCGATGGTGCCCGGGGGCATGGGATCCGGTGGCGCTGGACATGGCGGCATGGCACCTTCTCCGTGATGTTGTGTGATTGAGGACGGCTCAGCGGCCGTGTGCTGCGCCGCGGTGGGCCCGCCACTGCGCCAGCGGTCACGGCCGCAAATGGCTTCGACGGGGCGGGTCGGTTCCGTGTCCGCGCTGCAGTATCGCGGTGCGGGGGTCGCCGAGGTGTGGTCGCGCAGGTCGCGATGGCGTGTGCTTAGTCGGCGGTCGCCGTGGTCGGCCGAGGGAGGTCCATGCGCCAGCGCTCGCCGGGCGTCAGTGTTCTGGTGACGTCTTCCAAACAGACCCGTATAGGAAGCGCGGCGCAGGGTTGTAGCTGCAGCACAACATGACTGGGCGCTATTTCGACGTCGATGGGTTGGCCGCGGTAGCGAAGTTGGAATGACGCGGCGCGAAGCTGGTGTGGCAGCAGCGGGTGAAGTCTGAGCACATCGTCGCGGGTTTCCACTCCGCCGTAGCAGCGGATGACCATGTCGGCGGTGCCGGCCATCGCGCCCAGATGAATCCCGGTCCGTGTGGTCCCTCCCTGGGTGTCGGACAGATCGCTTTCGAAGGCTTCAGCGAACAGCGACCAGGATTGAACGCGGTCTGTTCTGGCGGTGACCCAGCTGTGCACCAGTCGGCTCAGGGTGGAGCCATGGCTGCTGCGGGACAGGTAGTAGTGGACTGTGCGCGGGATCAACTGTTTTGGCAGCTCATAGCCGAGGCGGGTGAAGATGGCCCGCAGTTCTTCGGCGGAGAACAGATAGAACAGCATGAGAACGTCGGCCTGCTTGGACAGCTTGTAGTTGTTGGTGCTGTCGCCTTCGGCCTGGAGGATGAGATCGAGTCGTCCGATGTTGCCGTATCGGCGGCGGTACCTGTCCCAGTCGAACTCAGCCAGTCGCTCGTAACCTTCGAACTGACTGATGACTCCATCGTGAAACGCCACGCGCAGCTGCTGGCTGATGCGGTCCCACAGGGCCAGTTCCTCACCGCTCACGGCAAGTTTGGTGAGCACGGCTGCGCAGTCGTGCGTATGCAGCAGCCGAACCGTGTCGGCCGCGCGTGACAGCATCCACGACACCAACACATTGGTGTAGGTGTTGTTGCGCACACCCATACCCGGCGCCTCAGGGTAGCCGTCGTGGAACTCGTCGGGACCCATCACCCCGGTGATGTTGAAGCGGTCATCGACGACGTCGTGGTCGGCTATGCTGGCGAAGAACCGCGCAACCTCGACCAGCATCTCGGCGCCGTAGTCAACCAGGAAGCCGACATCGTCGGTGGCTTGGTAGTACTGCCACACACTGTAGGCAACGGCGAGCCCGACGTGGCGCTGCCGATGCGAATTGTCGGGCATCCATTGCTCATTGCGCAGATTGAACAGCTCAGTCGGCGTCTCTTCCCGGCCGTCGCTTCCGCTCTGCCACGGGAACATCGCACCCGCTAGCCCGTGGGTGCGGGCAGCGGCTCGCGCGTGTGCCAGTCGGCGGTAACGGTAAAGCAGCAGCGATCGGGTCAGTTCGGGTCGGCGCAGCGTTAACAGGGGATAGACGAACAGTTCGTCCCAGAAGATGTGCCCTCGATAGCCCTCCCCGTGGAGGCCGCGTGCGGGGACGCCGGCGTCCAGGTCGGGGTCGGCAGCGGCGACAGTCTGCAGCGTGTGGAATATGTGCAGGTTCAGAGCCAGTCGCTGACGCGCCCCGGCGTGTATGTCGATGCCGAACCGGGTCCAACGTTGTTGCCAGGTCTGGATGTGGTCGTCGAGAAGTTCATCAAATCCGGGCGCTTGGTGGATCCGCTCACTGGCGGCCAGACCGGGCGTGGAAATCGCGCGGTCACGGGAGGTTACGGCCGCGGCGACCTTCTCGATGCTCAGCGGTGCGCCGGGCTCAACAGCGACGACGAAATCATGGCCGCAAACCGGCCCATCGGTGAAAAACCGCCCCGTAGGTGAGGCCGGGGACTTTGTGCGTCGCACCCGGGTCCGCGCGGCCGTGGCGATGCCGATATGCGACTGATTGGTGCGGACCTCCAACAGCACCGTGTCGGGATCCACCTGTTTGACATCGCCGATCATCAGGTGGCGGTGAGTCAGCGGCGCGTCGTCCGCGGCGTTCTTGTTGCTCACGTCGCCATTGATGGCCGACCGGATCAGAACCTCTCCGGTCCAATTCTCGGCCTCCACCGTCATCGCAATCGCCGCCAGATGCCGGCTTGACATGGAGTGCAAATGCCGGGAGGTGACGCACGTGATGCGGCCCATGCTGTCGCGGTAGCGGGTGCTGCGGGTCAACACACCCCGCCGCAGGTCAAGGTGTTGGCGGTGGCCGATCATCTCGGCGGACCCAGGGTACAAGCGCGCGCCGGCGGCGGGTTGCACGCTCACAAACGTCCAGTCGGGGGCATTGACCATGTGTTCGGACTCGACACTGCGGCCCTCGACAGGACTGAGCACCCGGTTGTAGACGCCGGCGAAATACGTTCCCGGATAGTGTGTTTCGTCGATTACACTTGCGGGAGCCGACCCGCGTGTCGCCCAGTAGCCGTTTCCCAGCGTGCACAGCGCTTCGCGGGTACCCTCCTGTGCCGGATCAAAATCCTCATAGCGCAGCAGCCACCCGTCGACTGCCGCGGACGCCCCGCCACACCAGGTGTGGCCAGGATAGGCTGAGGCAGCAGCGGGTTGGGCGCCCTCTCCGGCAAGCACCTCGCTCAGATCTAGCTGCGCGGGGTCGGCCAGCACCACGGCGGGATCCCAGGTCGGGTGATCGCGGTGCCCCCGATCGATCGCTACGACCAACCCGAAGCCGGCGGCCACAGCCGCGTCGGCGGCCGCATGCTCATCGACGATCACCACGGTGCGGGCTGGGTCGGCGTGGAGCCGGCGCGCGGCCGCCAAGAGGCTTGTCGAATTCGGCGGATGCTCCGATGACGCTGTCTGACCGCCGGTGTCATCGACGCGCACGGTAAACCGATTCGGGGCATCGGCGCCGTCGATCGCAGCATCCATGGCGCCACCTGAGGTCACCAGCGCGGTGGGTACGCCGGTGGCATGCAGGCGGCCGGCCAGTTCCGCCGTGGCGGCGTCAGGTGGCGCGGTGAGTCGAAAAACCACCGCACGCACCGTGTCGGCGCTGCGCGGTGGGCGGCCGGCGATGAAATCCTCGTCATGCATCCGTGCAGGCGCCTCCGCGTTGTCTCATCTTCCGCGGACGAAGCCGCCATGGGGTACAACATCAGTACGTAGATTGACCGTATGTGAGAACACTAGCCGACAACAGCATCAACCAGTGGCCCTGAGCGTGACGGCAGCTAGACCTGGGCGCTGCCGACATCGCAGGGTCGCTCGGATGAAAAGCGCCGGCGACCATTGACAATTGTTCGGCACGGGTCGCTTGGCGTCGCTGACTTGGGAACAATGGGCAGAAGCAGAGAGGGAGCAGATGGCGCAGTTGGCGAGCATGGGCGGGGACACGTCGGCAGACGACGAGGGGGTTAGCGCCGGGCGGTCGGTAGCACCACAACCGTATGCCCTCTCCGATGTCGAAGGGCCGTTGGATCGCGACGAGTTGCGGTTGATCGACGCGTGGTGGCGTGCGGCCAACTACCTGTCGGTCGGGCAGATCTATTTGTTGGGCAATCCTTTGCTGCAAGAACCGCTGCAGCCCGAGCACATCAAGCCGCGACTGCTCGGGCACTTCGGTACGGTGCCCGGCCTGAATCTGGTGTGGGCACATGCGAACCGGCAGATCATCCGCCGGAACCTGAACGCAGTGTTCGTCGCCGGACCCGGCCACGGGGGCCCAGGGCCCAACGCCTGCGCCTGGCTGGAGGGCACCTATTCCGAGTTCTACAGCCACATACCGCAGGACGGCGCCGGGATGGAAACCTTCTTCACCCAATTCTCCTTCCCGGGCGGGGTTCCCAGCCACTGCGCACCGGAGACCCCGGGCTCGTTTCATGAGGGCGGCGAGTTGGGTTACGCGCTGTATCACGCCTTCGGGGCCGCACTGGACAATCCCGATCTGACCGTTTTCTGCGTCATCGGTGACGGTGAGGCCGAAACCGCGCCGCTGGCCGGCAGCTGGCATGCCAACACCTTCTTGAACCCGGTGCGCGACGGTGCGGTGTTGCCCATCCTTTCCCTGAATCAGTACAAGATCGCCAATCCCACCATTCTGGCCCGCATCCCGGAGACACGGCTGCTGGATCTGCTACGTGGTTACGGCTACGAGGCCCACATGGTCAGCGGTGATGATCCGGCGACAGTGCATCAGGCGATGGCCGCCACGTTGGAGGTCTGTCTGGACAAGATCGCGCGAATCAAAGACTCGGGCCACACCGGTGTTGAAGCCGCAGAGCGGTTATGGCCCATGGTCGTGTTGCGCACGCCGAAGGGATGGACATGTCCACCCGTCGTCGATGGACAGCAGGTGGAGGGCACGTTTCGCGCCCATCAGGTGCCGCTGCCCGCTGCACGCTCCGACACTGAGCACCGCCAGGTACTCGAACAGTGGTTGCGGTCCTACCGTCCAAAGGAACTCTTCGACGATGGTGGCCGGCCGATAGCGGACCTGTTGAGCCTGGTGCCACGCGGCGACCGGCGAATGAGTGCCAATCCGGTGGCCAACGGCGGGACGCAGGTGCGCGACCTGCGGCTGCCGAATTGGCGCGACTACGCTGTCGAGGTCTCGACCCCGGGGGCCACGGCTCATCAGGCCACCCGCGTATTGGGCGGATGGCTTCGCGACGTCACCGACTGGAACCGGAACAACTTCTTGACCATCGCCCCCGACGAACTGGCCAGCAACCGGTTGCAGGACATCCTCGAGGTCACCGGGCGCAACTGGCAGGCCGAAGTCGGCGAATTCGATGAGTCACTCGACCCACAGGGTCGAGTGATCGAGGTGCTCTCCGAACACATGTGCCAAGGACTGCTGGAGGGCTATCTGCTGACCGGCCGACATGGGGTGTTCACCTGCTACGAGGCATTCATCCACATCGTCGATGCCATGTTCAACCAGCACGCCAAATGGTTGGACGCCAGTTCGCAGGTGCCGTGGCGACGCCCCATCGCCAGCTTCAACTACCTGCTGTCCTCTCACGTGTGGCGCCAGGACCACAATGGCTTCACCCACCAGGATCCCGGCTTCTTGGACGTGGTGTTAAACAAGAGACCCGAAATCGTGCGGGTCTATCTGCCGCCAGACGCCAACACCCTGCTGTCAACCTATGACCACTGTCTGCGCTCACGCCATTACGTCAACGTTGTTGTCGCCGGCAAACAACCGCATGCCGACTGGCTTTCAGCCGATGATGCGGCGCTGCACTGCACCCGAGGTTTGGGGAGTTGGCAGTGGGCCGGTAACAACGACACCACCGGAACCGTGCCCGAGGTCGTGCTGGCCTGCGCTGGCGACGTCCCGACACTGGAAACCCTGGCCGCCGCCGCCATACTGCGTACGCAGCTGCCCGAATTGCGGGTACGGGTGGTCAATGTGGTGGATCTGATGCGGCTCCTGCCCGAAGATCAGCATCCGCACGGCCTGCCAGATCGCGAATTCGACAGTCTGTTCACCGACAGCAGCCCGGTGATCTTTGCCTTCCACGGCTACCCCTGGCTAATTCACCGGCTCACGTACCGTCGGACCAACCACAGCGGCTTGCACGTGCGCGGCTACAAGGAACGCGGAACCACCACCACGCCGTTCGACATGGTGATGCTCAACGACTTGGACCGCTACCACCTCGTCATCGACGTCATCGACCGCGTTCCGTCGCTAGGCACCCGGGCCGCCGGACTGCGCCAGGAAATGCTCGACGTCCGCCTGCGGGCCAGGACGTGGACACGACAGCATGGTGCCGACATCCCCGAAGTCGCCAACTGGACCTGGCCGGGATGACCGTGGCGCGACGGCGATGCGCCGAGCGGTCGTGTTACGCGACGATGTCGGACCGAGTCGCCCACCGTCGTGCGCTTACAACCGGTTATGCCGCGAACGCGATGTGCGTGGACATCGGGAAGCTCAATTCCCCGCTTGCGCTGTAGCGGTTCATCATCGGCCCAAGCTCGTCGGCGATGGCCTCGACCAGTTGCGAACGCGCCTGGGGGCTCATGTGGATGAATGCCGGCACCGAGGTCGCCGCTGCGGTGACAGTCAGGTGCACGAAGCGTTCGGGCGAGCACAGCCCGATGTCGAGCGTGTGCGGCATGACCTGGATGCGCCGAAAGCCTGCTGCCTGCAAGAGCATCTCCAGTTCGTGAACCTCACCCAACGAGAAGGACACGTCGAAGTCAGAGATCGTGGCACCGAGATGGCGGGCCGCTGCTTCAAAGAGCGCTTCGTAGACGGGGTGCCAGTCAAGGCCGCGCCACAAGCTGAAGGCCGCCTGTCCGCTTGGGGCCAGCACCCGCCGCGTCTCCTGCAGGGCAGCGGCGCGGTCGGCGAAAAACTGCAATCCCTGCTGACAAAGGACGAGATCGAATGCTTGATCGGGTAAGTCGAGGTTGCTCGCGTTGCCCTCGCACCACTCGATGGTGCCGCCTGCCGGCGCCCCAACGGCGCCGCCGACGGCGAGCATGTCGGGGTTGATGTCGACTGCCACCACGCGGCCTTGCGTCCCGACAAGGGGCGCAAGGTGACGCGCCACGCTGCCTGTGCCGGCCGCGAGGTCGAGGACCCTGTCGCCGACAGCTGGGCTGGCGTGTTCGAGAAGCACCTGTGTGAAGGGATCGGCTATGGCACGGCCAAGATAGCGCTCATAGACCTCGGCCGGATCGTTCTCACTCTCAGCCATGCTTTCTACCCCTTCCCGGATGCGTGCGAGCTGAAGCGATGACCAGCTTCTTAGGGCACCGGTGGGGGATCTTTTCGTGTGACCTGTCGGGCCTCTGAGGGCGGTCGGGTGATGTCGATCTCGGCAGCTGCCTCCTCGCCGTCGAGGCAGTATTCCTCGATCTGGGTCGTTGAGAAATACACGTTGAATCGATCGCGCAAAAGGTCGTTGACCCGGCGCAGCACGTGCGCGCCGTCGTGCCAATCGCGAACGCAGACGTGGCTGGAGAAAACGTTCACCCCCGAGGTGAGGCTCCAGGCATGGACGTGATGCACATCGGTGACGCCCTCCAATTCCCGAATGGCGGCGATCGCTGCGGCCAGATCGAAGTCCTCGGGTGTGCCTTGCAGCAGGATGTGCAGCGATTCGCGCAGGATGCCCCATGACGCCCAGAGCAGCACGAGCCCGAATGCCATGCCGAGCAGCGGATCGATCGCCAGAAACCCGGTAAAGCGGATCACCAGGGCCGAAATGATGATGAGAAAGCTCCCGACAAACGTCTGCAGGATGTGCCAATAGGCGCCCCGCATGTTGAGGTTGTCTTTCTGACGTTTGTAGAGCAGCCAGAGCGCGACGAGCTCGGTGGCGATGCCACCCGCTGCGGCAATCAGCATCGGTGTCGTCGCGAGCTCGATCGGCTCCATCAGGCGCATCGCGCCCATCCACAGCACCAAAAGCGCCATGGCCGCGAGAAACAACCCGTTGAACAAGGCACCGAGGATCTCTGCCCGGATGTAGCCAAACGTGCGAGCGGGGCTGGATTTCCGGTCAGTCAAGCGAGTCGCGACCAGGGCAATAAGCACACCGCCCACCGCCGAGAAGGTGTGAAACGCATCGGATATGACCGCGACCGAACCGATCCAAATACCGATACCCAGCTCGATGACGAAGTAGATTCCGGTGAGCCAGCCTGAAATGACGAGAGCCCTGCGATCACCGCTTGCCCGCGATTGAGCCGGATGACCGTGAGACATCGACATCACTTGTATCTCCGATCAATCTTGGCGCAGCGGTTGGTGGGGCAATCCGACCGAGGCGGCAGTTACCTGCGATCCGGCCACGAGCTCCGCCGGGAAACTCTGACAGTCCCTGCAGTAAACCGAAACGGTCACGTCCACATCATTCCAACCCGCCAGCAGCCCTACCGTGCTGCTTTCGGTTTGCGTGAAGACGCGACGGGTTGACAGCTTTCACCTCGGTATGGCGAAAGCGGGTTCCTGACAGCATCATCTGGTGATCACCTTGGGCGGCGCCGCCGGCTCAGACGCTGGCGTTGCCGGCCCGCCACTGCTCCCACGGGATGTTCCAGTCGCCGAGCCCGTCGGTACCTGCCAGGGTTGACCCAACGGTGTTGACGACCTCGACGATGTCACCGCGTTTGGTGTTGTTGTAGAACCAAAGTGCGTTGTTGGGACTGACATTGAGACAGCCCGCGCTGACATTGGTATGGCCTTGGCTGCCCACCGACCAAGGCGCCGAATGCACGTAGATGCCGCTGTAGGACATCTGGGTGGCCCACTGGACTTCCGTGCGGTAGCCGTCGGGTGAGTTCACCGGCACTCCGTAGGTGGAGGAGTCCATGATCAACGACGAGTACCGGTCACCGATGATGTAGGTGCCGTTGTCGGTTGGGGTGCGGTCCTTGCCCATGGACATGGGCATCGTTTTCACGATCTCACCGTTGACGCGCACGGTCAGGGTTTTGGTGGCGTCGTCGGCGGTGGTGATCACTTCGTCGCCCACGGTGAATTCGGTGGAGGCGTCGCGTTGACCGAATAAGCCATTGCCCAGGTCGGCACCGTAGGTGTTGACCTGGACTTTGACGGTGGTACCTGGCTGCCAGTAAGCCGCTGGCCGCCAACGAACTTCGCGGTTGTTGAGCCAATAGAATGCTCCGTCGACCGGTGGGTCGGTGGTGACTGTGATGGCGCGTTCGGCGGCGAGGCGGTCGGTGATGTTCGCGTCGAAGCGAATCGAGACCGGCTGGCCCACGCCTACCACTGCACCGTCGGTGGGCATGACGTAGGGCGTGGTGAGATCTTGGGGTGAATGGGTCTCAAACACCATGTGCTGGCGCGCCGGCCCCGCTAGGCCCAACGCCTCGGTGGTGAGCGTGTATTGCTTGTTGTAGCCGAGCGGTTCAGTGGAGGCCCACGTGACGCCGTCCTCGCTCAGCCGTCCACTGACCACCGCGCCGTCCTCGTTGATCAGGCTCACCGCACCAAGGACACCGTCGTCGGCGGTGACGGTGACCGGTGTGTCCACGGCAACTCCGACGGCGCCATCGGCCACCGAGGTCTGCAGTTTGGGGACCAGCAGGTCACCGTAGGGGGTGCCTTTGTCTGCGATGTTCACATCGGGTGTTTGAGTTGTGCTGCTGCACGCTGCGAGGAGCAGCACAACCACAGCGGCAACGGTGATGGCCATCAGCCGTCGCCGCGGCCGACAACTCGCTGCACTGTGTTGTCTCATGATGTTGATCCCATTTTCTGAAGGCCACCATGGAAAAGGCCACCATGGAATGAGTCGGCCTGCGGCCCCGGTACGTGCGCTAGTTGGTGCTCAGAATCAGTGTCTGATATGCCCATGTGGTCTAGCCGGCCCTTCGGTAAAGATTCGATGAAGCTCTGCGCGGTTCGCTGACACCGATTCATGTCATCGCTACCGGCCGCTTGACCCCGCATCCGGACGTGGAGCGCCATGTGCCCTGCCGGGACGCCTGAATCGCGCACATCAGCACACAGCGCACCATCGTGCGCACGGCGGGATTGGCAGTGATCCGTCGAGCCGTTCGCGTCGGCGAGAAACGTTGGAATTCTGATGACATCGCTGCTTCTCCTTCGCTGACGCTCGGCATACCGACGCCGGCTCCCAGATCGCATCACCCGGATTGGGTAAGCCGTTCTCACCGGTGACGATCTACGACCGACAACCTACGGTCTCTGTACGGAGATGATAGATGATTCCTGGCTGCCGTTCACCCGCTGCACACCGAGGGCGACCTCACGCGCGATGATCGGGGCGAGATTTGCGCTCTTAGAAAAGAACCCATCATGGGTCTACTAGGTTCCGCTCTACGGAGTTTCAGCGTAGATTCGGCCGGGTAGTGGAGTGGTGGAGCCCGCGTCCTCGCGGCAACAGGGTCCAATTGAGCGGTCGTCGCGATCTGCGTCGATCGGTCGCGACAACGATCAGAATCGATGGAGGACTTACCCATGAGCACCGTAGCCAAGATGCTGGAGACCTACCCGCAGGACCTCGGTGGTGTTGACAGTGCCGCGTTGACCGCGTGTATCGAGGCGTGTGTGGAGTGCGCACAGGCCTGTACTGCGTGCGCCGATGCTTGTTTGAGTGAACAGTCGGTGCAGCAGCTGACAACCTGCGTCCGGACCAACCTCGACTGTGCGGATGTGTGTGCGACGACTGCCGCGGTGTTGTCGCGCCACACCGGCTATGACGCCAACGTGACCCGCTCGGTGCTGCAGGCGTGTGCCACGGCGTGCCGGTCCTGCGCCGATGAGTGCGCCCGCCACGCCGAGCAGCACGAGCATTGCCGAGCCTGTGCAGAGGTGTGCCGACGGTGCGAGCAGGCGTGCCAGCAGTTGCTTACCTCGCTGGGTTGACTTAGGAGCGCACCAGTCTGGCGATGGCGTCGGTGGCCTCCTTGATCTTCGCGTCCGCCTCCGCGCCGCCTGCGTGCGCTGCGTCGATGACGCAGTGTCTGAGGTGATCATCAAGCAGGGCCAGTGCGACCGCTTGCAACGCACGGGTCAAAGCGCTTACCTGGGTGAGGATATCGATGCAGTACTGCTCCTCCTCGACCATCCTCTGCACTCCGCGGACCTGACCTTCGATGCGTCTGATGCGGTCGAGGTAGCGGTCTTTACTGGTCATGTAGCCGTGATGGGGCGAGGCTGACGATGATACTGGTGGCGGCTGTGTTGTGGGGTTCAACGTGGCCTCCTTCAAGGGGTTTCGGGTCCGTCGTTCTTCCGTTGGTACGTTGGTCAGCGGTCAGACTGCTCTGCGCGCCTCTGCCAATTCCGGAATGTGGGGCTGCGGGGCGACGACCGACGGTGCGGCACCGTCGGTCTGGCTACCGAACGACCGCAACCGCAGGCTGTTGCCAACGACGAAGACGCTCGAGAACGCCATCGCTGCACCGGCCAGCATCGGGTTGAGTAACCCCACTGCGGCTAGAGGTATCGCCGCGACATTATACGCGAACGCCCAGAACAAGTTCGTTTTGATTGTGCGTAATGTCTTGCGCGACAGCCGGATCGCATCAGCAGCGCTGCGCAGATCCCCGCGCACCAGCGTGATGTCGGCGGCTTCGATGGCGACGTCGGTGCCGGTGCCCATTGCCAGGCCAAGGTCGGCCTGCGCTAGTGCCGCGGCGTCATTGACGCCGTCGCCCACCATCGCGACGACTTTGCCGTCGGCTTGTAGCTGGCGGATCACATCCACCTTGTCCTGGGGAAGCACTTCGGCGATGACACGGTCAATGCCGACTTCGGCGCCGATTTCGTGGGCCACGGTTGCGTTGTCGCCGGTGAGCAGCATCGGCGTCAAACCAAGAGCGGTGAACTGAGAGATGGCTTCGGCACTGGTCGGCTTCACTTGATCTGCTATTGCCAGCAGACCTCGGGATTGGCCATCCCATCCGACCGCCACTACGGTCTTGCCGGCGCGCTCAGCGTGAGCTTTCGCGTCGGCCAGCTCCGGCGAGAGCCGCTGTGACCAGTCGGCCAGCAGTGAGTCCCGGCCGACGACGACGGCGTGCCCGCCGACAGTGCCCTGCACGCCTTTGCCTTCCACATTGGTGAAGTCCTCTACGGTCGGCAATGCGCCCACCTCGCGAGCGGCGCCGGTGGCAATCGCCTTGGCGATGGGATGCTCGGAGGCATCCTCGAGGGCGCCGGCAAACCTCAACAGCTCGGCACGGTCGGTGCCTTCGGTGGGAATGACATCGATCAAAGTCATTTCGCCGGTCGTGACGGTGCCGGTTTTATCCAAGACGACCGTGTCGATACGGCGCGTGGACTCCAACACTTCGGGGCCTTTGATCAGGATGCCCAACTGGGCGCCGCGCCCCGTGCCGACCAACAGCGCCGTCGGTGTGGCCAGCCCCAATGCGCAGGGGCAGGCGATGATCAGCACCGCCACAGCCGCGGTGAAGGCCGCGCTCACCGGGAATCCTGCGCCAAGCCAGGCGCCGAGTGCCGCGACGGAGATCGCGATCACCACGGGCACAAAGACTCCCGACACTCTGTCGGCCAGTCGCTGCACCTGCGCCTTGCCGGACTGAGCGTTCTCAACCAGCTTGGCCATCTGCGCCAGTTGGGTGTCCGACCCGACGCGAGTGGCGCGCACGACCAGGCGGCCACCGGCATTGACGGTGGCGCCTGTGACCGTGTCACCTTCGGTGACCTCCACGGGCACCGATTCGCCGGTCAGCATTGACGCGTCGATGGCGGAGGTTCCCGACACCACCACACCGTCGGTGGCGATCTTTTCCCCGGGCCGCACCACGAACACATCACCGACCGCGAGCTGATCGATCGGTATGCGGGACTCGACGCCATCGCGGACGACAGCTACCTCCTTGGCGCCCAGCTGTAACAGGGATCGCAGCGCCGCACCTGCCTGCCGTTTGGATCGCTTCTCGAAATAGCGTCCGGCCAGAACGAACATCGTGACGCCGGCGGCCACCTCGAGGTAAATATTGGCGGCGCCGTCGGTGGGGGTGACGGTGAGCGAAAAGCCGTGGGTCATGCCTGGGATGCCGGCGGTTCCGAGGAACAATGCATACAGCGACCAGAGCAGCGCCGCTGTGGTGCCGAGCGAAATCAGGGTGTCCATGGTGGCGGTGCCGTGACGCAGGTTGATCAGGGCCGCCTTGTGGAATGGCCAGGCGGCCCACACGACCACCGGGGCGGCCAGTGCGAGGGATGCCCACTGCCAGTACGTGATCTGCAGCGCAGGGACCATCGCCATCGCGATGACCGGCACGGACAGTACGATTGCACCGATCAGCCGGTTCCGCAGCGCGGTGAGCTCGGGATCGGATGCGTCCTGTGCGTCGGTGTCAGGGGTGGCGTCGTCGGCCGCGTGGGGCACCGCAGCGGTGTAGCCCGTCTTTTCGACCTCGGCGATCAATGCTTCGGTACCGATTTCAGGTAGTGCGCTGATCTGGGCCTTCTCGGTGGCGTAGTTCACCGTGGCGGTGACACCGTCGAGTCTGTTGAGTTTTCGCTCGATGCGCGACGCACAGGAAGCGCATGTCATTCCGCCGATGTCGAGTTCGATGTGGGTGCGCGTCGATTCCGGCTGGGCCGAAGATGTTGGCATCGGTAACTCCTTCCAGTCGCGATTGGGCGGGTCGCGGGCTAGCGGTCGCCATGGTCTTCGCCAACACCGGTGCGGTGATCGGCGGTAGAGGCTCGCGTCGATGCGGCATCCACAGCGAAGTGCGCCGTCCGAACCCTGCCGTCCACTTGGAAATCGAGGTAAAGCAGATAGCGACCGGGGGTGGGTGCCTCGACGAGAAACCGCATCTGCTCGACAGGGGTGCCCTTGGCGGGGATATCTCCTTGTGGGTGCGCGTGCAGGTAGGCGAGGTCGCCCTGCCGCAGCGCCACCAGGTGACCGACTGCGCCTAGGTACGGCTGCACCGAGGTCACCGGTTGGCCGCCGCGACTGATGCGGGCCGACAACTCCGAAACTGATCCGGCCGACAAATTCCCCGTGAGGGTTACCTCCATGCCATCGACCACAGCGCGCGAGGATGGTGGGGCGACCGGTGTGGGGACATAGGGACCGGCGACCTCCACCGTGCGGGTCAAAGTGACGGCGGGTTGCTTCGTGCGGCCTTCGGGCACGAAGTCGGCGTAGATACGGTAGGTGCCGGCAGCACTCCATGCCCATGGCAAGGACCACACACCCTGTGGGTTCATGACCGGATGTTCGTGGCGGTATTGGGTGCCATCCGAGCGGACCACGATCATGTGCATCTGCTTATCGTGGGAGACTGCGTACTCGGTGAGCGCCTGGCCGTCGACGTCGATGATCTGGAAGGCCATAACGCCCGGCGTAGCGACTCGACCCGGCGCGGTGACAACGCTGAGCCTGTAACCCTGCTCTTCGATGGACAATCCGGGCAATGCGGCGCCGAAAGACTCCGAACCGCTGTTTTCTTCGGGTTGGCCGTGGGAGGCACGTGCGTTCTGCGTCCAAGCCGAAACGACCGTTTCGGGCACCGCGGCGCCCGAGACGGCGGCAGCGGCGCCGAACAACAACGCGAGACCGACGCCGAACATTCCGAGCCTGGCAGGGACATTCATCAGGTCCGGACCGCCGCGTACCCGGCCTCACCGACGGCCGCGAGCACGGCGGCGTCGTCGATCGGCTCATCGCTGGTGACGACCAGCTTGCCGGTCGCCGCATTGACTTCAACTTGCTGGACGCCCTCAACCGCGCTGACTTCCTCCTGAACTGACATCTCGCAGTGAGCGCATGTCATCCCGGTGACACGATATTCGCTTCTCGTCATGGTCATCCTCCTTCTCACTGGCGCACCCGGCGGGGGCGAGCAGCTGGCAGTTCTGCCTGGTTTGTGAACAGTGACAACCGGTTCGGTCGCCTGTGCTTACTCCTATGGCAGACGCAACACCTGTTCGCACTCAGCCTTAACCTTATACCCTGTGGGGGTATTCCAGAAACCTGTGCTGAAGCATTCGCCATCTGTAGTCGTCGGCACGCTGGACTATGCCGGTTTTCTATGCGTAAGGGGTTCCGCCGCGGACGCCGATGGGCTGAACGAATGAGGATCGCGACGCCGAACTCTAACGCGTGACCGCTCAGGGCGACTGGAGGTAGCGCGCGGGAGTCTTCTCTTTATTGAGTCTTCATCGGACGCCAATCGCAGCCATACCGTAACGGTGAAAACTGGCGCATGCCAGGGCGACACAACCGCCTGTGGTTTTGCTGCGCGCGCGTGCGAGCAGATTGGCGAGTGGAAGCGAAAACTGAGCATATGCCCGCCCCGTCCGAGGAAGCCACGTGATGACTGAAACAACCGTTCTGGAGGTCGGGGGGCTGCATTGGGCTACCTCGGAGCCGGTGATCGAGAACACTTTGATGCGTCGGCCGGGTGTGAACGCGGTGACGGCCAACGCCGCCAATCAGACCGCCACGGTCTCCTACGACCCGGCGCAGACGTCGGTGGCGGAGCTAGCGCAGTGGGTGCGCGAATGTGGGTTTCATTGTCAGGGCCGCTCGGTTCCCGACCATGTGTGTGATCCCCTGGCCGATCCCGGTGATGACCGTGCTGCCGCACGCCACGATGCGCCGCAGGTTGCGGGCGGATTCGAAGATCATCGGGCTAGCGGCGACCGGACGCGCTCACCGCAGGAGTTGATGGGCCACGGCGGACACGGCGGCGCGTCGATGGAGGACATGGTTCGCGACATGCGGAACCGGTTCCTCGTGGCGTTGGTGCTGTCGATCCCGATCATGTTGTGGTCACCGATGGGCCGCGACATGTTCGGCTTCAGCGTGCCGGCCCCGTTCGGGCTGCGCGATGACGTCTTCACGCTGCTGCTGAGTCTGCCGGTCGTTTTCTACTCGGCGTGGATCTTCTTCGACGGCGCGTGGCGGGCGCTGCGCGCCCGCACCCTGGACATGATGGTGCTCGTCGCCGTCGCGGTCGGCGCGGGGTGGCTTTACAGTGTCGGCGTCACCCTGACCGGCGGCGGTGAGGTGTTCTACGAAGCCGCGTCGATACTCACCGCCTTCGTGCTGTTGGGTCACTGGTTCGAGATGCGCGCGCGTGGCGGCGCCAACGACGCGATTCGCAGGCTGCTGGAGTTGGCGCCGCCGATGGCGGTGGTGCTGCGCGACAGCCAACCCGTTGAAGTGCCCACCGCCGAGGTGGTTGTCGGTGATCTCCTCCTGATTCGTCCCGGCGCGAAGATCCCGGTGGACGGCACTGTCGCCGAAGGCCATTCCGAGGTCGATGAATCCATGGTCACCGGCGAGAGTCTCCCAGTGGCCAAGGATCCGGGGTCCACGGTGATCGGAGCGTCAATCAACACCACCGGCACGCTGCGGGTGCGCGCCACCAAGGTGGGCTCTGAGACGGTGCTGGCACAGATCGTGGAGATGGTCCAGAAAGCGCAGAACTCGAAGGCACCCGGGCAGCGGTTGGCCGACCGGGCGGCCTTCTGGTTGGTATTCGTTGCGCTGATCGGTGGCACCGCGACCTTCCTGGTTTGGTTGGCCGTGGGGGCCGAGGTACAGACCGCGTTGCTGTTCGCCATCACCGTCGTGGTTATCACCTGTCCCGACGCCCTCGGATTGGCCACCCCGACGGCGATCATGGTCGGCACGGGACTGGGTGCCAAACGGGGTGTGCTGTTCAAGAACGCCACGGCACTGGAAGCCTCGGCACGCGTCGACACCGTGGTGATGGACAAGACCGGCACCCTGACGAAAGGCGAGCCGGAAGTCACCGACGTTGTCACCGACGGCATGAGCGAAGAGGAGATGCTGGCGCTGGTCGCTGCGCTGGAAGCCGAGTCTGAGCACCCGTTGGCGGCGGCGATCGTGCGGTACGCGGCCGAACGGGGGATTACTCCCCGGGAGTTGACCGGGTTTCGCAATGTGCCCGGCCATGGCGCCACTGCTGAGGTAGCCGGGCTTCGTGTGGCGGTAGGCAACCGCAAGCTGATGGTCGAGGAGAACGCCGAGTTCGGCGCGTTGATGGACCGCCGCGACGAACTGGCATCCACCGGCCGAACCGCGGTGCTCGTTTCGGTCGACGGCCGAGGGGTCGGGGTGGTGGCGCTGGCGGACGCCGCCCGGGAGACGTCTGCGGCAGCGGTGCAGGCGCTGCATGACCTCGGAGTCGAGGTGGTGATGCTCAGCGGCGACAATGAGGCGACTGCCAGGCGTATCGCCGCCCAATTGGGTATCGACGCCGTCATCGCCGAGGTGCTCCCCGAGGACAAGGCCGCCAACATCGCCGCTCTGCAACGCCTCGGCAAGAAGGTCGCAATGGTCGGCGACGGAGTCAACGACGCGCCCGCCCTGGCCCAGGCAGATCTCGGTGTGGCGATCGGCGCCGGGACCGACGTCGCTATCGAGACCGCCGATTTAGTGCTCATGCGCTCCGATCCGCTCGACGTGCCGATCGCATTGCGCATCGGCCGTGCAACGCTGCGCAAGATGCGTCAAAATCTGGGCTGGGCTGTCGGATACAACGTCATCGCGCTGCCGATTGCCGCCGGGGTATTCGAGCCCGCCTTTGGTCTGGTGCTGCGTCCCGAAATCGCCGCCCTGTCCATGTCGGGCTCGAGCCTCATCGTGGCCGTGAACGCATTGCTGCTCAAACGGCTGAAGCTGCCCACCGCCGAGCCGGAGATGTCCAATACTGCCGCCGTTAAGGCCGACGGCACCACCGCTTGATTCTTATACACCATTATCCGGGTGCGGGACACTGCGTCCAGGACGGCCCCACGAGGTTGAAACCGCAATTCGTCGATCCGCGCAAGGTTGGTAGTCGCCGGTAATGACTTTGTGCTTCAACGTTATCCGACCCAGCTGCCTCTCTGTATACCCCGGCATAGTGACGTCGATGCGGCAGACATTGTCTGGGCTCGATGGGTTGCAACAGTTGACCTCGGCCGTTCGCGCGACCAGTGGATCGGAGGTGACCTTGCGTGGGTGGTCATCGACAGTACAGTCCGGTAACTGTCAGCAGGCTCGGCAGCAGACTGACGGCGTGGCCTGAAAACCCGGTCGGAGCCCAGTGTCGTGTCATTTGCCAGGGTGATGGGACCACCGTTTAGCCGCGGGGTAGGGACCACCTGTTTGGCTCAGTGGGGATGATCTGTGGTTGGCGGCGAGCTGTCAACTGAAGGCCTTTGGCGTTGTCGGTAAGACGGTCCCTCGACGATGAGTTCGTGGGCGGTGGAGGTGAGTCGGTCGACGGCGGATTCGGCGAGCATCGCGTCGGTCATGACCGAGAGCCATTGTCGGGTCCGCGATTTGAGGTCACGATGGTCGCGCTGCGTTGATGTCGGGCGACAACCAGTTCGTAGAAGTCGGCGGTGGCCATAGCGTCGAGCGGTTGCAGCGCGAAGTCATCGATGATGAGAAGGCGGACTTGAGCCAGGCGTCGCATCTCGGCTTCGGTGCTGTTGTCGAGTCGAGATGCTTTCAGTCGCTTGAACATTGCATCAGCACGCAGCATCAGGGTCGGGATGCGACGGCGCACTGCGATGTGGCCCGGCGCGGTCGCCAGGTGCGTTTTACCGACACCGACAGTGAAGGCGACAGACTGCAACAGTTGCGTGCGGTCTTGCCGTGTGAGGTGCGGGTGGTGGCTGAGACGCACCCGTTGTTCGGTCGGCTGTTGGCGGCGAAGTCGTTCAAGCGGTGGAACGGCGTGTTGTTGTTGGTGATCGATTTGCCCGACGGCTCGCCGGGCACGATCCGTTGCGATGCCACCGATGTGTTGGGTGTCGTGGAGCCGGGCCCGCGGTCGGTGCTGGATGCCGCTGGGCTGCGGGCGCTGCACCGGTTGGTGGTGCAGATGGCGACGCGTGCCGAAGTCGACGTGTCGGGGGTGGGCGCGCAAGTAGGTTCGCCTCGTCCCTGATCGCGGTCACGACTACAGGAGAGTGAACCCACTTGCGCGCTATGAGAGTAGCTGTTCCACGCCAGCTTGCCTTTGGGCTGGGCGATTTACCCGTGCCGGCCTGCCGTTGGCAGGCACTTCCCGAGGAGACCCGAACCCAGGTGCTGGCGTTGTTGGCCCGGCTGATCGCCCGCGGCGCGCTGGCCGAGGACGCAAGCTCAGAGGTGGGTGAGCGATGACTGGCCAGAGGTCGGCGGGGGCGCCGGTGCCGTCGCTATTGTTGTCGACCGAGAAGGTCACTGTGTCACACCGCTCGCGGGATGCGTATGTCTATGTCCGCCAGTCGACACCGTCGCAGATGATTCATCACACCGAATCCCTTGCCCGACAATACGAATTGCGTGAGCGGGCGGTGATGCTGGGGTGGCCCACCCATCAGGTCGTGGTGATCGATGCCGATCTGGGCCGCTCGGGGGCGCATACCGCCGGGCGGACCGGGTTCAAGGAGTTGGTCGCCGATGTCGGTCTAGGCAAGGTCGGGATCGTGTTGGGCATCGAGGTGTCGCGGCTGGCACGCAACAACGCCGACTGGTATCAACTGCTGGATTTGTGCGCTATCACCGACACTCTGATCGCCGATGCCGACGGGGTGTATCACCCCGCCGATTTCAACGACCGCCTGGTGCTGGGGCTCAAGGGCACGATGTCGGAGGCTGAGCTGCACCTGATCCGATCCCGCCTGACTGCCGGATTGAAGCATAAGGCGGCCAGAGGTGAACTGCGGCAGGGTCTTCCGGTCGGCTTGGATTACGACGAGGACGACAAGGTGGTGCTATGCCCCGACGAGGCGGTGCGCGAGGCGATCAGCACGGTGTTCCGCCGCTTCGACGAACTGGGCTCCGCTCGCCAAGTGCTGATCCGGTTGCGCGAAGACGGTGTGCTGCTCCCGCGCCGGCGCAACGGCTCCAAACGAATCTTCTGGGCCCAGGCCACCTACCCTGCCGTGCACGACCTGCTGACCAACCCGGCCTATGCCGGGGCGTTCGTGTTCGGCCGCACCCGCACCGAGAAGCGGGTCGACCCCGAAACCGGGACGGTGCATGCTCGGGATCGGCTGGTGCCGCGCGAGCAGTGGGAGGTGCTGATCCCCGATCACCATCGCGGGTTCATCACCTGGGAGACCTTCGAGGCCAACACCGCACGGCTGCGCGGCAATTGGTGCCGCCCCCGAGAGTTGGCCGGTGGCGCGGTGCGGGAGGGCCGGGCGCTGCTGCAGGGACTGTTGCGCTGCGGGCGGTGCGGGCGGATCATGCAAACCTCCTATTCGGGCACCAAGGGCAACTGCCCACGGTATGTGTGTGCCCGCGCCAAACAGCTCTACGCCGGTGAACACGTCTGCCAGAGCATCGGCGGCATCCGGTTGGAGAACACCGTCCTCGACGAACTGTTCACCGTCCTGGAACCGGCAGCCCTGACCGCCACCGCCCAAGCATTGGCCGAAGCCGACACCCACCATCGGCGCGATCTCGCGGTGTTGGAGTTGGGAGTCGAACGGGCCCGCTACGAAGCCGACCGCGCGCAACGTCAATTCGACAACGTCGAACCGGAGAACCGTTTGGTGGCACGAACACTGGAGACCACGTTGGAGTCGAAGCTGGCCGGGGTCCGCGCCGCGGAGAACAATCTGGCCGCCCGACGCGCCCGGCGCCCGGTGGCGCTGACCGAACAGGAACTGGCCTGGATCAGCACCGCCGGCGCGGACGTACGCGCGGTGTTCGACGCCCCCACCACCACCCTGCGGGAACGCAAACAACTCATCCGCGCAGTGATCGACGAGATCGCCATCACCGTTGACGCTCAACAGCGCGTCGCTCGACTGCGGATCCTGTGGCAGGGCGGGGCGGGCACCGAGGTGTCGATGCCGATGACCAAACCAGGTCAGCATCTGCGGGTGACCGACGAGGCCACCGTGGCCCTGGTGCGCCGCCTGGCCGAGCACTACGAGGACCGCACCATCGCCGCGATCCTGGCCAAGCAGAAGCGCCGCACCGCGACCGGCCTACCGTTCACCCGGGCACGGGTGGCAATCCTGCGGGCCGGCCACGACATCCCGGTCTACCAGCCGCCAGTACCGGATGTCGGAGCCGACTGCGACGATGTCGTCGTGGTCACCATCACCGACGCCGAACACATCCTCGGCGTCTCCCGGGCCACCCTGTACCGCTGGATCCGCGACGGATTCGTCACCGCCGAACAGATCACCCCCGGCGCACCCTGGCGCATCCGCATCGATCAGGCACTGCGGGATCGGATCCGACCCGAGGTTCCCGCAGGCTGGCTCGGTCTCGACGAGGCCGCCGCAGCGCTCGGCGTGGCCCGACAGACCGTGTTGCACAAGGTCCAACGCGGCGAACTGCAAGCCGTCCACGTCAACCGCGGACGCCGCAAAGGGCTCCGCATCCAGGTCGAACCCGACCAGCATGGACTGTTCGACACACCCCGATAGAAGGAGAGTGCAGTGCTAACCAGCCTCGGGCGCCCCGAGGACCACCGCACCGTGGGCGGCGTCGAGGAACCGCAGACTGGTCAGATCAGTCCACAGGGTCCGGTCGTAGCGCACGGCAGCGTTTTCGTTCCAGGTGTCCAACCGCATCGCGGGGTCCAGGCCGGCAGCGCGGGCTCGCCGCGCTGCTGAGCTGGTGTCGCGGCGGGTCGCTTCGTCGGCGAGGACCAGTTCGAGGAACGCAGCGTGGGACAGGTGTTGTTGACGTGCCAGGGCGAGCCGATCGGGCAGGGTGTCGAGTATCGGTGAGAGTTTGAGTTGGCGCATCACCTTCTTCAGATCGGCCGAGAGCGGGTCGCTGACAACCTCTTTGGTTGGTTTGGTCACCACAGTCCCTCCTGATCCTGGTCGTCGGTGGTGCCGCCGTCGATGACGTGCAACCAGTCCGGCCGGGACGCGCAGCGCGGTGTGGGGCGGTAGTCGCGGGGGTCGCGGGCGAAGCGGGCCGCCGCCAGTCCGGAGGCGGCCCCCGGCGGCGGCACCGGACTGTTCTCGATGGCCTGCTCCAGCATGGCGGCGATCTTGGTCACCGACACGACATCGAGATCCAGTGCGCGTCCGCAGGCGGTGTCCACCGGGGCTGGGCCGTAACGCTTGACCAGTCCGAGCAGTCGATACACCTGCCGCATCCTGGTCCAGGGCAGGTCGTGGTCGAGCAGTCGTTCAGTGTGATTGCCGATATTCGGGCCGTGACCGGCCGCGGTGGCGATGAGGCGGTGCAGATCCCGCATCGCGTAGCCGGTCTTGTCTGCGGGCAGATCAGCCGGGTCGGTGGACCGGGTGCCGGCGGGCTGGCGCGGATGAGTCTTGATCAGCTGTCCGTGATGATAGAACTTGGCCAACTCATCATCGGCACGCGCAGAGATCGTCTGTCCGCGCAGGTGGTGCGGGATCGAATACAACGCCTTGCCAGCTGAACGTGATAGTCGCGGGCCACTTTGACCTTGGCATACACCGGCACCGCATACCGCACCGAGGGCCCGGCCAACAGCGCCGGGGCTTCCTGCTCGGCGAACACCACTGCCGGCTGGGCGCAGGTGGTGCCGTGGATACGCCGCCCGGCTTTCTGGGCGCAACCACACCTGGGCACGGTCCTGGGCGTCAGCGAGGTCGGTGAACTCTTCGCCGGCGAAGAAGTTGTTGCGGACGTACTGCACCATCCGCTCGACACGCGGTTTGTCTTGCGGGTGAGCGACCCGGGCCGGGTCGGTGGCGAATCCGCGGGCCTGGGCGTATTCCAGCCATCCGACGGTGAACCGAGGGTTCACCGAATCAGCATGGGCCACAACCGTACTCATGTTGTCGGGGATGAGGACTTTGAAGACGCCGCCGAAGAAATCCCACGCCGCTTCGCAGCCGTCGATCACGGCGGTCAGGGTTTGGGAGAACGTCAACCACACGAACATGTGCCGCGAATACACCGCGGTGAAGATCAGCGCATGCACCACCCGACGCCGTCCCGTCACGCTGTCGAACAGCATCCCCATCCGGGCGAAGTCGATCTGACATTCCATCCCAGGCTCGCCATCGACGACGGGCACCGTCCCACCGCGGCGGCGACCCTGATACTGGGTGTGTTCCTGGCAGTAGCGGTGCAGCGTGCGTTGCGGGACGATCACGCCTTGGCGGGCCAGCAGGTCACCGATCTTGACCACTGTCAGGCCGTTGTCGATCCACTGGTTGATCTGATCGTGGTTGGCGCACAGCACTTCCCACACTTGTCCATACCCGTGGGGGCGGTCGGGGCGCACCACGGTGACCACCGCGCCGATCAACGCGTCGTCGAGTTGATCAACACCACCGGCCCGGTCCAGGCCCGCGGCCACCGCGGCCTCGACATAGCGGCGGGCGGTTTTGCGATCCACCCCGGCCTGGGTAGCCACCACGCGCAGTCCGTCGCCTGCCAGCCACCTCCGAAGTACTTCACGAATCTCGACCACTGAAACCTCCCGAAACATCCGCGGACCCCTTCACATGCATCGATGTGAAAACGATCCGATCCAGTTATCGAGCGGCCCTCGACGCGACACGCCGGTGGTCCCATTACTGGCAATCAGGTGGTCCCATGACCGTGGCTAAACCCAGCTCAAACCGGTCCCATCACCGTGGCGGGCGACACAGTGTCGAAAGACCTGGGACTGTGGAAATAACGGTGTTTCCGGCACTGACACGCTGAGCGAAGCTCGGCGAGGAAGGTGCCATGATGACGAC
>NZ_LZSW01000024.1:0-686 GCF_001665615.1 Mycobacterium sp. 852014-52144_SCH5372336 | reverse complement strand
CGACCCTCGAAACTCACCGCCACCGCCTCAGGGGCACGCGAAACCTGCGCGGCGAACAACCCCGGAATCGACTGCGACACACTCGCCGGACGACTCAGCGCCGCCCGGTTACCCCACTCATCGAGGCGGGCATAGTCCACCTCATCGAGCACATCCATCGACGACAACCGACCAGCAGGATCGGCAACCATCCACTCCAACACCCGACGCAACCGCTCGACCAGCAACTCGATACTCGCCGCATCGAAAACATCGGTGCGGAACTCCACCTCCCCACCAATACCGGCCGGCTCACCACCATCACTCCACCGCTCAGCCAACGAAAACGTCAAATCGGTACGGGCGGTATGGGTATCGGCTCGCAATGGCGTGACTTCGAGGTCTCCCAAGGCGAGCCCGTCGCCGGGATCGGCGCCCTGCCAGTTCTGCCAACCCAACATCACCTGCACCAGCGGGTGGTGGGTCAAGCTGCGAGTCGGGTTCAACCTCTCGACGAGCACCTCGAACGGCACATCCTGATGCTCATACGCAGCCAGACTGCGCTGACGCACCTGGGCGATCAGCTCACCGACGGTGGGATCGCCGTCCAGATCGACCCGCAACACCAAGGTGTTGACGAAGAACCCGACCAGCTCATCGAGGGCAGGATCACGCCGCCCGGCGATCGGAAACCCAACGGCCACATC
>NZ_LZSW01000023.1:0-537 GCF_001665615.1 Mycobacterium sp. 852014-52144_SCH5372336 | reverse complement strand
GGCGATTGGGACGAAGTCGTAACAAGGTAGCCGTACCGGAAGGTGCGGCTGGATCACCTCCTTTCTAAGGAGCACCATTCAATTTTCCCCCGCCCCCACGCCTGTGGGATCAGTTGCGGTTGGGATATCAGTGCCGGCGCCTGTAGTGGGTGTTCGGCCGGTGCACAACAAACGTTGATCGTCTGGTGGGAAAAGCCGGGCGTGAAAGATTGCCAGACACACTATTGGGCTTTGAGACAACAAGCCCGCGATCTCTTTGTCCCGAGTGTGGGAAACCGGAGATGGTGTTGATCCCCGTGTGGGGGTTGGCTGTGGTTGTCGCCCTGCTTTGGTGGTGGGGTGTGGTGTTTGATTTGTGGATAGTGGTTGCGAGCATCTCGCAGCGGGTTGCTTGGTCCTCGTTGGTGGGGGCTGGGTGGTTTGTTGCGGTGATAATGCAATTTTTATTCTTCCGAGAATATTTTTTGATCTGTTTTGTGTGTAAGTGTTTAAGGGCGCATGGTGGATGCCTTGGCACTGGGAGCCGATGAAGGACGT
>NZ_LZSW01000022.1:0-1376 GCF_001665615.1 Mycobacterium sp. 852014-52144_SCH5372336 | reverse complement strand
TGACCCGTCCCGGCGTTTCCGGAGACTCCCGATCTTGGGAGGATCTGAGTTATGGGACGTGTCAGCAAGTATCCCGATGAGCTGCGTGAGCGGGCGGTGCGCATGGTCGCCGAGGTGCGCCCGCAGTACCCGTCGCAGTGGGCGGCGATCACCGCGGTGGCGGGCATGTTGGGGATCGGCACCCCCGAGACGCTGCGGACGTGGATTCGCCGCTCGGAGGTCGATAGCGGGGCACGGCCGGGGGTGACGACTCAGATGGCCGAGGAGAACAAGGCGTTGCGTAAGGAGATCGCCGAGCTGCGTCGGGCCAACGAGATCTTGAAAGCAGCAGCGATTTTCTTCGGGGCCGAGCTCGACCGGCCCGGGAGACGGTGATCCGGTTCATCGCCGAACACAAGGACCACCAGGTGGCCGGCCCCGACGGCGGGGCCGGGCTGCGCTGGGGTGTCGAGCCCATGTGCGCCGTGCTGTCTGAGCATGGCGTGCCGATCAGCCCGTCGACTTACTACGAGTGGATCGCCAAGACCCCGACGCGGCGCCAGCTGCGCGACGCCGAGTTGGTCGAGATCATCACCGCAGCAAGGGAACACAAGAAGAAGGGCAGGTTCGTCCAGACGTTGGGGTCACGCAAGTTGTGGATCTGGCTGCGCGGCCAGGGCCACGATGTCGCCCGCTGCACGGTAGAACGGATTATGCGCAAGAACGGTTGGGAGGGAGCGCGGTACGGATCCAAGCACAAGACCACCATCGCCGACGACACTCACCGGCGATACCCGGATCTGGTGGACCGTCGATTCTATGCTGCTGCGCCAAATCGGTTGTGGGTAGCCGACTTTACGTATGTCGCAACCTGGATGGGGTTCGTCTACGTTGCATTCGTCATCGACGCCTACAGCCGCCGGATCCTGGGCTGGCGGGCCGCCAGATCCATGACCACCGATCTGGTCCTCGACGCTATCGAGCACGCGTTCTTCACCCGCGCCCAGGACGGCACCACCAGCTTGCGCGGGCTGATAGCGCACAGCGACGCGGGCAGCCAGTACACCTCGGTGGCCTTCACCCAGCGGCTCATCGACGAGGGCGTGGATCCCTCAGTCGGCTCGGTCGGCGACGCGCTGGACAACGCGTTGGCCGAGACGACCGTCGGGTCGTTCAAGAACGAACTCATCCGCCGGCAAGGCCCGTGGCGCGACGTCAACCAAGTCGAGTTGGCGACCGCTGAATGGGTGCTGTGGTTCAACACCGACCGCCCTCACGAGTACCTCGACGACTTCACCCCCGCAGCCGCCGAGACGCTCTACTACGATCACAGGCGCACCCCACCAAAGGCGGGGTGATTCAACAAATGCAGTCTCCGGACTCACCGGGACGGGTCA
>NZ_LZSW01000021.1:0-5748 GCF_001665615.1 Mycobacterium sp. 852014-52144_SCH5372336 | reverse complement strand
ACTACGATCACAGGCGCACCCCACCAAAGGCGGGGTGATTCAACAAATGCAGTCTCCGGACTCACCGGGACGGGTCAGAACGGCCGCCTCAAGCGGCTGCTGGCTGAGGCCGAACTCGAGAAGGACGCCCTAAGGGAGGTCGCCAAGGGAAAATTCTGAGCCCAGCTGCCAAGCGCCGCGCCGTGGACATGCTCAAAGAGACGCTGAGCATGTCGGAACGGTTGGCATGCAAGGCTGTTGGGCTGGCTCGCTCCACCTACCGCCCCCTGCCGTTGGCGCAGACCCCGGCCGATCCTGACGCCGAAATGAGGGCATGGCTGCGCGCCTACGCCGTCAAACATCCCTGCCATGGGTTCCGGCGTGCATGGGCGGCGCTGCGCTACGACGAGCGCCGTGACGTCAACAAGAAGAAGATCCACGGCTGTGGCGCGAAGAGGGTCTGCAAGTGCGCGTGCACAGCCCGCGCAAGCGGGCCGGTATCTCCTCGGTGCCGCCGGTCGTCGCCGATGCGCCGAAGGTGGTGTGGGCGATCGACTTCCAGTTCGACTCCACCATCGACGGTAAGGCCATCAAGATCGCCTCGATGATCGACGGACACACCCGCGAGTCGCTGCTGAACCTGGTGGAGCGATCCATCACTGGCGAGCACCTGGTCGAGGAGCTGAAGAAGGTATTCGCCGCCCACAGCGGTCCACCGAAGGTGCTGCGCCTCGACAATGGTCCGGAGATGGTTTCTCAAGCGCTGCAACGGTTCTGCGAGAACAAGACCGGGATGGTCTACATCCCGCCGGGCTGCCCGTGGGACAACGGCTACATCGAATCGTTCAACAACAGGCTCAGGAAGGAGTGCCTCAACCGCAACTACTGGAACACCCTGTTCGAGGCCCGCGTGGTCATCGGCGACTTCAAGTACGACCACAACAACCGGCATCGACACTCAGCACTGGGCTACCGCACGCCCGCCGAGTACGCTGCCGCCTGCAGGTGCACCCACACCCCGGTGGCCTGCAGCATCAACTGAGAACGGACCAAACCAACCCGACTCTGAAACCGGGCTGACTCAGTAACGGGGACTCGCCAGACCTTAACAGTGAACGTATGCGCATCGATATCGACGACACCGACCAACGCCGCGCCGGTGTTGAACTCGGTCTTGATTCCTCCGGCCAGCACCGCCACTCCAGCGTGAGCCGGCCAGAATCCGTCGGGACTCCACTCCACTGTCATGTCGTCGAGCCAGGTGAAGGTTCCTGTCAAGGTCTGCGACGTGGTGATCGTGATGGCACGTTCGGCGGCCACCCGGTCCACGACCGGTGCGCGAAATTCCACCGTCACCGGATGGGCTATTCCCACGGTCTCACCCAAAGCGGGCCCTACGCGTGCAACCAGAGGCTGCGGAGCGATCGAGGCTGCTGCCACGGCGCCGGTAACGAGTGGCGCGACGAATGCGACAACTATGGCCAGCAGTGGGAACAGTCGAAGACTTTTAACCCAAGGCGACTCTCCCTCCAGCGCGCCCGATACGACACTTGGTATCTACTACGTATATTAGTACGAAACTGTCGGTGCCTTTCCAACAGCGAGCGCCACCTGGTAATAGGCCCCGAGCGTGAAGTGCGCTACGCGAGAGTGAAGGGGCTTTTGACGCACTCATTCTGGCGTGGCTTGCCGTGTTGCTAGCGTCCGCGCCAGTGCCGGGTTACGCGGTGGTACCGCGAGCGCCGAGGCGCAGATGTTCGATGTGGTAGATAGCTTCGTCGAGGAGTTGGGCGACGTGGTCGTCATAGAGGCGGTAAACGATGTTGCGTCCGGCGCGGTCGCCAGCGACCAAGCCGAGTGCCCGTAGTAGCCGCAGTTGATGGGAGACGGCAGGCTGTTCCATGCCGACCGCCGCGCAGAGTTCGGTGACTGTGCAGGGTGATTGACGAAGTCGAGTCAGGATGAGTAAGCGGTTCGGTGAGGCTAGCGCCTGCAGCGTTTCGGCGACCTTGAGCGCCGATGCAGCATCGAGCCCAGCCGGAGACACGGCGCGGCCTTCTACCCCATGTCCCATAGCACCCATTGAAACATGAGTGAACCGTCGATATGACATATGTAGAGCTCTACATGTATACATGTTTGCGTGTGGTTCTCGAGCGTCAATGAATCGCGATGACGGCGACCAAGGTGGATTGCGCGCCGAATGAAGTCGTTCCCGAATGCAAAGTGTTCGCCTCGCGCGGGGTCTGGGCGGTGTCTTCCGTGCGCTGGGCGGCATCAGCGCTGGTCCTGTTTCTCGCCGGCTTGGGCGCCGAAGTCGCTGACGCGCCGCCCGCACTGTGGTGTTCGCTATATCTAGCGTGCTACGCCTGCGGCGGTTGGGCGCCGGCATGGGCCGGACTGGACGCGTTGCGCGCGAAGACTCTGGATGTGGACCTTTTGATGGTTTTCGCCGCAATCGGGGCCGCTTCCATTGGCCAGATCTTCGATGGCGCGTTGTTGATCGTCATCTTCGCCACGTCCGGCGCATTGGAGGACGTAGCGACTAAACGCACCCAGGACTCGGTCAACGGGTTGCTCAATCTGGCCCCCCAACGCGCGGTCATCCTCGACGAGGACGGCATTGAACACACAGTGGCGGCTGACCGCCTGCGCGCTGGCGACCACGTTGTGATCCGTCCCGGCGAGCGCGTCTCCGGTGACGGCGTGGTGATCAGCGGCGCGTCTGAAATTGATCAGTCCTCGATCACCGGTGAAGCCCTGCCCGCCGCGAAGACGTGCGGCGATGACGTATTCGCCGGCACGTTGAATGGTTCGGGGGTACTTCGGGTGCGGATCACTCGCGATCCATCAGAAACCGTAGTTGCGCGCATTGTCACCCTCGTGGATGAGGCATCGGCCACGAAAGCCGAGACGCAGATGTTGGTCGAGAAGATCGAGCGGCGCTACTCCGTGGCAGTGGTGGCGGCGACTCTGGCGTTGTTAACCTTCCCGCTCCTGTTTGGAGCCGACCTGCAGTCCACCTTACTTCGGGCTATGACCTTCATGATCGTGGCCTCACCGTGTGCGCTGGTATTGGCCACCATGCCGCCCCTTCTGTCGGCGATCGCTAATGCCGGACGCCATGGTGTTCTCGTCAAGTCCGCGGTCGGCATGGAGAATCTGGCCGAGATCACCGTCGTCGCTCTGGACAAAACCGGAACACTAACCACCGGCAGACTGAAACTGACCGGCGTAGTTCCGTTGGGCATTAGCCGCATTAGTCCGGACGAAATCCTCAAACTGGCCGCCGCCGCCGAAGCCGGCAGCGAGCATCCTCTCGGGAGCGCGATCGTGACCGCAGCCCGCGACCGGGGCCTGGACATCGCGGTAGCCGAGGATTTCCGCGCATTGCCGGGGCGCGGCGTGCACGCCAAGGTTGGCGACCAGCTGATCGCAGTTACGAGCCCCAACACAGCGCCAGGGAAACAAGTTGCGGCCGTGTCTGACATTGAGGCCAGGGGTGGCACCGCAGTGATCGTTATCGCCGACCAAGAACCGCTCGGTGTGCTCGAGTTGCACGATCGAATTCGCCCCGAGGCACCCTCCGCGGTCCAGGAATTCACCGCGTTGACCGATGCCGCTCCCATCCTTATCACCGGTGACAATCGCGCTGCGGCAACAGTATTAGGCGAACGCCTCGGCATCACTGATGTGCGCGCTGAACTCCTGCCTGATCAAAAGGCCGCTGCGGTCACCCAGCTGCAGGCCATCGGGCAACGCGTCCTAGTCGTGGGCGACGAAGTAAACGACGCACCGGCGATGGCTGCCGCGAATGCCTCCGTCGCAATGGGCAGTTCCGGTGCCGACCTCAGCCTGGAAACCGCTGATGCCGTCTCAGTGCGCGATGACCTAGCCGCCATCTCCAACGTTATCGCTCTCGCTCGCCGGGCCCGCCGGGTCGTTATTGCCAACCTCATCATTGCGGCGAGCTTCATCACCGCACTCGTCGTCTGGGATCTGGTGGGATACCTGCCATTACCTCTAGGCGTCGCCGGCCACGAAGGGTCTACCATCCTGGTCGCCGTCAACGGTCTCCGCCTGTTGAGTGAGAGCGCCTGGCGACGCGCCGCCCCGAGACGCCAACGATCGCAGCTGAAGCGGTGAGCCACAATTCACCGCGAAGCGTGACCGCTCGACGCGTCGCCGGTTGTTCGCGTCCGCATCCTGACAAGCGCTGTTAGCGACTTCGGAGGTATCAGAGCTGCGTTGTCGTGTCCACGTCCTTTCCCGCAGGCGTACTCCAACGATCTCCCGCCGCGAAGCCCGGCGGCCCTGGTGATAACGCAAATACGGTCGACCACATGACCACCCAGTGATAGCGGCCCAGTTGTTGAACATCGCGAGTCGGACAGCGTTGTAGTGGTACGTCATTGACTCTTCTGCTGCAGTTTCAGCCATGTGCCGCGCTCCGCGTGGGCTATTTGGGAGACACCACGAGAACGCTGAACCGGCTGCGGGCGTTGGCGCATCGACCGAGTCGGCCGAATAGCGGCAGCCGATGAAACCAGCAGAGAGGCGCGAAAGCAGAACCCGGTGAGCGGTTTCGAACACGCTGCCCCCGAGCGGAAGCAGAATGAGCAGTACCGCGGTGTTTCCTGTACTCGCGGCGGCCAGTATCACCGCGGCGCGACCTCGCTGCATCGAGCTTCCTTGGTGCGGAGCGTTCTTCACAGAGCCAGCCGACGTCCAGTCAGTTGGCCCACCACCGCCACCGTTATAGGGGACCACCGCTCAAAGAGCGCCTTCCCACACACCTCCAATGCAGGCCGGGATATCGATTCCCAGATCGCACGCCGGTCGAGCGGCCCTTCTACGAATGCAGTACACCGCCAATTAGCTGCGATCCACCACACAGCATCACTGCGGAGGTGCCATGCTGCCGTGTCCCATGCCTGCAGATCCCATACCGCTCGGCGCCATACCTCCCGGGGGCGCCATCTCTCCAGATCTCATGCCGCCAGGCGCCATATCGCCGCCTCCCATACCTTGGGACATCATGCCGTCGTGCATGGGCAAGCCGCACATGGTGCTCAGATCCCGAACGGGTTGGTGGATGTTCTGAAAGGCGGCCGCCACATCTGGATGGGTGTCGGTGTAGCTCTTGATCGCGTCGTGCCGCTCCTGCATAGAGCCCTTGCTCCTAGCGTCGCGGAATACTTGCTGCACATCGGGGCGGGAGTCCAAATAGTCGGCCATCCGGGTCATTGCGGCCGCGTGCACACGCATTACAGCGGCCGGAGAACAGGGATCCGGCGGCGGCGGTTGAGCACCCGCGGCCCCAGCGGTGACGAGGGCCATTACTCCTGCCGCAACAAGACCCGCGGCTGCTGAGCCGCCCCTGCGCTGTAAACCCCATCTCTTTTGCATCTGTGTGTTCATGAACTTTCACTCCTTCTGTTCGGATCCGCGTTGTTCCAAGCCGTGTCGCTACCAAACATAATGCCGAACCTATGGGCACAAAGCAGTCGAACGTCCCTATCGGCTGGGACTTTCTTCCGTTGAGCACTCAGGCGCGGCTCTTTAGCCTAGTTATGTACGTACTAAGTAGTTAAAGAGATAAGAGACAACCTCGGCCCTATTTGGGCGCAATCGCGCTAACCGCCGGGCGACAAGCTCATGTTGCATCTGGTTCATCGGATGAAACGAAGCTTACCGGTAACCCTGCATATTCGGATTCGTCGTATTGGGGCGTGCGTGCACCTCTACGAGCTAGTGGTGGCGGCATCG
>NZ_LZSW01000020.1:0-104002 GCF_001665615.1 Mycobacterium sp. 852014-52144_SCH5372336 | reverse complement strand
AAAACAGGGCATGGCAAAAAACAACAACAAACAAAAACCACCAAACACACTATTGAGTTCTCAAACAACACACCCGCTTTTGGGGCAACCCTGCCAGTCTATACCGATCTGGACAGAGACGTCAAACCCCGTCCGCCAGTCCGATTGGCCTGGGGCCGTGGGCTTCTCACAAGAGGATACGCCAGTTCCGGACAAACCCCAAAGCGGGTTCCGGGGACAGGGGCAAAGTGCGCGGCAGCCCGGCGGCGCCGGTCAGGCTACGCGCTCGATTTCCGCGCCCAAGCTCTGCAGATTCTCGACAAACAGCGGATAACCGCGGTCGATGTGGAAGACGTCGTGGACCTCGGTATCGCCGTCGGCGACCAGCCCGGCCAGGACGAGGCCGGCACCGGCCCGGATATCGGACGACCAGACCGGCGCACTGGAGAGCTGCGGGATACCCCTGACCACCGCGTGATGGCCGTCGGTCCTGGCATCGGCTCCCAGACGCACCATCTCCTCGACGAATCGGAAGCGGGCTTCGAAGACGTTCTCGGTGATCATCGACGTGCCGTCGGCGATCGACGCCAGGGCGATGGCCATCGGCTGCAGGTCCGTCGGGAAGCCGGGGAACGGAAGCGTCGCGACGTTCACCGCCTTCGGACGCTCGTACTGGACCACCCGGAATCCGTCGTCGGACTGCGTCACGGTGGCGCCGGCGTCGTGCAGCTTGTGCAGGACCAGCTGCAGGTGCTGGGGGTCCACGCCGGTCACGGAGATGTCGCCGTGCGTCATCGCGGCGGCGATCCCCCACGTCGCCGCCACGATCCGGTCACCGATCACCCGGTGCTCGGTCGGATGCAGCCGATCAACGCCGGTGATCGTCATGGTCGGGGTGCCCGCGCCGGAAATCTGGGCGCCCATCTGGTTGAGCATCGCGCAGAGGTCGACGACGTCGGGTTCGCGCGCGGCGTTGTGAATGGTCGTGACACCCTCGGCGACGACGGCCGCCATCAAGATGTTCTCGGTGGCACCGACGGAGGGAAACTCCAGCTGGATTTCGGCGCCGCGGAGGTGGTCGGCCTCGGCCACCACGCAACCGTGCTCGATGTTGCACCGCGCACCCAGCTGGCGCAGGCCTGCCTGGTGCATGTCCAACGGTCGTGAGCCGATCGCATCACCTCCCGGCAGCGCGACCTTGGCACGCTTGCACCGGCCGACGAGCGGCCCCAATACGCACACAGAAGCGCGGAATTGACGAACGGCGGCAAAGTCGGCGTCGTACTTGGGTTCGTCGGGCGAGGTGATTCGGACGACGTCGCCGTTCAGCTCGACGGTGGCCCCGAGACCCCGTAGCACCTCGGCCATCAGCGGTACGTCGAGGATGTCCGGACAATTCGTGATCGTGCTGGTGCCTTCAGCCAGCAGGGTCGCGGCCATCAGCTTCAAGACGCTGTTCTTTGCTCCCCCGACGGCAACTTCGCCAGATAACCGGTTTCCGCCGGTCACCACGAATCGCTCGCTCACGCGGGTAAGTCTAAACAGCGCCGCGGGCCATGTCAGTTTCCTCGGCTACGGGTTCCGGTACGGTTTGACCATGGCGGTCCATCTCACCCGGATATACACGCGTACGGGCGATGACGGCACGACGGGCCTGAGCGATTTCAGCAGGGTGTCAAAGAATGACGCCCGCCTCGTGGCGTATGCCGACTGCGACGAAGTCAACGCCGCCATCGGCGTTGCCATCGCCCTGGGAAATCCCAGCGAGCAAACGTCGAAGGTACTCAAGCAAATTCAGAACGACCTCTTCGATGCGGGCGCCGACCTTTCGACTCCGGTGGTCGAGAACCCCGAACACCCGCCGCTGCGAATCACCCAAAGCTATATCGACCGACTGGAAGCCTGGTGCGACGAGTTCAACGAGCCGCTTCCCGCGCTGAATTCGTTTGTGCTGCCCGGCGGTACTCCCCTATCGGCGTTATTGCACGTGGCTCGCACGGTTGCCCGCCGCGCTGAGCGATCGGCCTGGGCAGCGGTCGAGCAACACGGCGATTCGATCACCGTGCTACCCGCGAAATACCTGAACAGGCTGTCGGACCTGCTCTTCATCCTGTCCCGCGCTGCCAACCCACAGGGCGACGTGCTGTGGCAACCGGGCGGTCCGGCAACGGATTAGAAGCTTCGGCGCCGCGCGCGAGGCGACGGCCGGGACTCCAGCCACGACAGAAACGCCGTCAGCGCACCACGATCCAGCGCGATCTCGTAGCCGCGACGACGTTCAGGGCTGGTATCGCGCAGCTCCAGCACCACGATTTCGTCGGTCATGATGTCGTACTCGTCGCCGCGCGGACCGCGGCGCGACACGATCTCCAGGCCGCGGCGGCTCAGCCGACGGTCGGGCCACCAGCGCAGACTCGACAACCGGTAGAAGCCGGCTTCGCCACCGCGATAACGCATTACACCGTGACGCCAGCCCTGGCCACCGACAGCCGGCACGTCTCGCAGAATCCCTGCGGTACCGCCTACCTGCCGCAGCTTCCACAGCCGGTAGGACAGCGCGATCACGACGAAAAGCAGCACGCAGATCAGCGCGACCATGACGAACATGAGCGCGCTCATCTGTCTATCCCATCGCTCCGCTCGCCCAGGTGCCGACCGTTAGTCGATCTGGCCCAGGGCGCGAAGCCTGGCTCGACCTTTTGCCGCGACTGCGGGATCGTCGGATTCGGAGTCCTGCCGCGCACGGTCGCTATCGATCTCGGACTCGAGTTCGGCGGACTCCGCAAGGATGATCACGCCTTCACCGGTGACCGACATGAACCCGCCGTCGACGGCGATGCGCAGATCCTCCTCGCCCTCTCGCTCGACGCGCACCATGGCGTCGTCGACGAGCTGAGCAACCAACGGGATATGGCGGGGCAAGATGCCGATCTCACCCGCAGTGGTGCGGGTGAACACGAACGTCGCCTTGCCCGACCAGATTTCCCGCTCGACGGCGACAATGTCGACGTCCAGATCTGCCATCGCTATTCGTCCTTGTCGGAATCGTCGCCCTTGTCGGCGTCGCCGTTCGAGTCCTTCTGAGCGGGGGCGCCATCACCGCCGCCGGCATCCATCTTGGCGCCGAGGCTTTCTGCCTTCTTCTCCAGATCCTCGAGACCACCGATCAGGAAGAACGCCTGCTCCGGCAGATGGTCGAAGTCGCCCTTGGTCAACTTGTCGAACGCTTCGATGGTTTCCTTCAGCGGAACCGTCGAGCCGGGCTGCCCGGTGAACTGCTCGGCCGCCATCATGTTCTGCGACAGGAAGCGCTCGATCCGGCGGGCGCGCTGCACCAGCTGCTTGTCCTCTTCGGCCAACTCGTCGATACCGAGGATCGCGATGATGTCCTGAAGGTCCTTGTAGCGCTGCAGGATTCGGATGACCTCTTGGGCGACGCGGTAGTGCTCGTCGCCGACCACGCTCGGATCGAGGATCGTCGAGCTGGAAGCCAGCGGGTCCACCGCCGGGAAGATGCCCTTGGAGAACACCGAACGGCTCAACTCGGTGGTCGCGTCGAGGTGGGCGAACGTCGTCGCCGGGGCCGGGTCGGTGTAGTCGTCGGCGGGCACGTACACGGCCTGCATCGAGGTGATCGAGTGGCCTCGGGTCGAGGTGATGCGCTCCTGCAGCTCACCCATCTCGTCGGCCAGCGTCGGCTGATAGCCCACCGCCGAGGGCATGCGGCCCAGCAGCGTCGAAACCTCCGAACCCGCCTGGGTGAATCGGAAGATGTTGTCGATGAACAGCAGCACGTCCTGGCCCTGCTCGTCACGGAAGAACTCGGCCATCGTCAACGCGGACAACGCGACTCGCATACGAGTGCCCGGCGGCTCGTCCATCTGGCCGAACACCAGCGCGGTGTCCTTGAGCACGTCAGCGTCGGCGAGCTCGACCCACAGGTCGTTGCCCTCACGGGTGCGCTCACCCACGCCGGCGAACACCGAGGTACCGCCGAAGTTGCGGGCGATGCGGTTGATCATCTCCTGGATCAGAACGGTCTTGCCGACGCCGGCACCACCGAACAGGGCGATCTTGCCGCCGCGGACGTAGGGGGTCAGCAGGTCGACGACCTTCAAACCCGTCTCCAGCATCTCGGTCTTGGGTTCGAGCTGATCGAACGCCGGCGGCTTGCGGTGGATCGACCAGCGGTCGAAATCCTTGCCGTAGCCGGGCTCGTCAAGGCAGTCGCCCAACGCGTTGAACACGTGGCCCTTGACGCCGTCACCGACCGGCACCGAGATCGAGCTGCCGGTGTCGGTCACCTCGACACCACGCACCAGGCCGTCGGTCGGCTGCATCGAGATGCAGCGCACGAGGTTGTCGCCGAGGTGCTGGGCGACCTCGAGGGTCAGCGTCTTGGCCAGGTCCTTGTAACCGATCTCGGCGTGCAGCGCGTTGAACAGTTCCGGCACGGAACCGCGCGGGAACTCGACGTCGACGACCGGGCCGGTGACACGTACGACGCGACCCGCGGTGTCGGTGCTGGTCGCTTTTTCAGCAGTAGCAGTCATTGTCTTCTTCGCTTTCTGGGGCTACTTCTTGGCGGCGTCCGCAAGCGCGTTCGCGCCACCGACGATTTCGCTGATTTCCTGGGTGATCTGAGATTGCCGTTCGCGGTTGGCCATCAGGGTCAGGTCCTTGATGAGATCGTCGGCGTTGTCAGTCGCCGACTTCATGGCGCGCCGGCGAGAGGCCGACTCCGACGCCGCCGCCTCGAGCAGCGCGGCGAAGATGCGGGTCGAGATGTACCGGGGCAACAGGGCGCCGAAGAGGGTCTCGGCATCCGGTTCGAAGGAGAAGAGCGTCTGCAGCCCGGGGTCTTCTTCGCTGTACTCCACCACCATCGGTGCGATCCGGCGTGCGATCGCCGACTGCGACAGCATCGACCTGAATTCGGTGAAGACGATGTGCAGTTCGTCGACTCCGAGGACGTTGTCGGCACCGGGGTCGTCGCCTTCGTCGTCCATGCCCGCCGTGAACGCGTCCACCAGCGTGCTCGCGATCTCCTGGGCGTTCTCGTAGTCGGGCCGCTCGGAGAACCCGGTCCACGACTCCTGGATGTCCCAGTTGCGAAAGCTGTAGTACCCGAGAGCTTTACGGCCCACCACGTACAGGATCGGTTCCTTGCCCTCCGAACGAAGAAGGGCAAACAGCTCCTCGGACCTCCGGAAGATGTTCGCGTTGTACGCACCGGCCAGACCTCGGTCCGACGACACCACCAACACGGCGGCCCGCCGGGGATTCTCACGCGGGACCAGCAGTGGGTGATCCAGTGCGCTCGCGCTCGCGAGTTCGGTGAGCATGTTCGTGATCTCGCGGTCGTAGGGCCGAGCCGCCTCGACTCGGGCCTGCGCCTTGGCGATTCGCGACGTCGCGATCAGCTCCTGGGCTTTGGTGATCTTTTTGATCGAGCCCGCGGAGCGGATGCGGCCGCGCAATTCGCGCAGTGTGGCAGCCATCTGTGTTCAGGCCTTACTTCTTCTTCGGTGCGGGCTTGCGGACCTTCACCGATTCCTTTTCGACGTCTTCCTCGTCCATTGCCTCGACATGCTCGTCGGGCACGACCGAGCTGCCGTCGGTGGTGGCGAAGCCCTTCTTGAAGTCGTTGACGACTTTTTCGAGCTTCTCCTCCAGCTCCTCGGAGAGCTTCTTGCTCTCCCGGATCTCCTTGAGGATGCCCTCCTGCGACCCCTTCACGTGGTCGAGGAATTCGCGCTCGAACTTCTGAACGTCTTCGACGGGAACCGAATCCAGGTGACCCCTGGTGCCGAGGAAGATCGCGACGACCTGTTCCTCGACGGGCATCGGGCTGCTCTGCGGTTGCTTGAGCAACTCGACGAGCCGGGCGCCGCGGTCGAGCTGCGCCTTCGAGGTCTCGTCCAGATCGGAGGCGAACGCAGCGAACGACTCGAGTTCGCGGTACTGCGACAGGTCCAGACGCAGCGACCCGGCCACCTCCTTCATCGCCTTGATCTGCGCGGCGCCACCGACACGCGACACCGAGACACCGACGTTGATGGCCGGCCGCACACCCTGGTTGAACAGGTCGGTCTCCAGGAAGCACTGACCGTCGGTGATCGAGATGACGTTGGTCGGGATGTACGCCGAGATGTCGTTGGCCTTGGTCTCGATGATCGGCAGACCGGTCAACGAACCGCCGCCGAGCTCATCGGAAAGCTTCGCGCAGCGCTCCAGCAGCCGGGAGTGCAGGTAGAACACGTCGCCCGGGTACGCCTCGCGGCCCGGCGGCCGACGCAGCAGCAGCGAGATCGCGCGGTACGCCTCGGCCTGTTTGGTCAGGTCGTCGAAGACGATGAGCACGTGCTTGCCGTCGTACATCCAATGCTGAGCGATCGACGATCCCGTGTACGGCGCAAGCCATTTGAAGCCGGCCGAGTCCGACGCCGGCGCGGCGACGATCGTCGTGTACTCCATGGCGCCGCCCTCTTCGAGGGTCTGGCGCACGCTGGCGATCGTGGTGCCCTTCTGCCCGATCGCGACGTACACGCAGCGGACCTGCTGATCGGGATCGCCGGACTCCCAGTTCTGCCGCTGGTTGAGGATGGTGTCCACACACACCGCGGTCTTACCGGTCTTGCGGTCGCCGATGATCAGCTGACGCTGGCCGCGACCGATCGGGGTCTGCGAGTCGATGGCCTTGATGCCCGTCTGCAGCGGCTCGCTCACGCCCTGGCGCTGCACCACCGACGGCGCCTGGAGCTCGAGCGCGCGACGTTCGGTCGTCTCGATCTCGCCGCGGCCGTCGATCGGTTGGCCCAGCGGGTTGACCACGCGACCGAGGAAGGCGTCGCCCACCGGCACCGAGAGGACCTCGCCGGTGCGCTTCACCTGCTGGCCTTCTTCGATCTTCTCGAAGTCACCGAGGATGACGGCACCGATGCTGTGCTCGTCGAGGTTCAGCGCCACGCCCAGCACGCCGCCGGGGAACTCGAGCAGCTCCTGGGTCATCACCGACGGGAGACCCTCGACGTGAGCGATACCGTCGCCGGCGTCGATGACGGTGCCGATCTCTTCGCGCTCGGTGTCCGCCTCGAAGCCGGAGACATACTCCTCGATCGCGCCCTGGATCTCATCCGCCGAGATCGTCAACTCTGCCATGGTCTTCTCCTCTTCGCGCGAGCGCTCATCGGCGGCTTTCTCGCTTTCCTACTTCGTGTGTGGGTCTTGGTGTGGTGGGTCAGTCGGGTAACCGGGTCTCGGCCGCTGCCAGCTTCGAGGCCAGCGACCCGTCGATCACCTCGTCGCCGACGGCGATCGTCAAGCCGCCGAGCAGTTCGGGGTTGACGTCGAGCTGAATCGACACCGGACGGTCGTAGATACGGGTGAGCAGTTCGGTGAGCCGCTCGCTCTGGGTGTCGCTGAGCTCAGCGGCCGCGCGAACCTGCGCGACGACCTCGCCGCGCCGCGACACAGCCAGGTTCGCGAGTTCGCGGACGGCCTCGTCGGCGCGCTCCCCGTGCAGCAGATCGAGCGTCTGACGCAGCAGGTCGGCGGTGTTCTTGCTCGCCCGTCGCCCAAGCACGTTGTTCAGCAACCCGATTCGTCCCTCGAGCGGGGCGGTGTATTCACCCAGCAACGAGATCAGGCGCGGCTCAGAATCGAGGATGCGGCTGAACCGGAACAGCTGATCTTCGACGTCCTCGATCTGACCCTCCCCCTCGGCCCGCACCAGAAGTGCCAACCGGGCGAGGTGCTGGATGCTGTGAATCAGATCGGACGTGGCCGACCAGCGCTGCGACACAGCGGTTTTGATCAGGTCGAGCGCGGAGTCCGAGACCTGGCCCGAGAGCAACCGCTCGACGAGCTGAACCTTGGGCTCATCAGCGCTGGAGGGATCGGCCAAATGCCGGGAGAGCACGGGCTCGCGGCGCAACAGTTTCGAGGTGGACGCCAGATCGTCGGCCAGCCGCGTCAGCGCTTCCCCGTCCAGCCCGTCGGCCACCCCATCGAACCGCTCGACCAGCTGAGCCAGGGAGTCGCGGCTGGCGGCACGAAGCTTCGCCGTGACGACGTCGGTGAACGTCGTCGTCGACGGGGCCATCTCGTCGAGCTCGGCGAGGAAGCGGTCGACAGTCGCGGATTGTTCGGCGCTATCGGAGACGAAGTCGCGCACGATGTCGCCTGCCCGCTGCACCGATTCGGCACCGAGGCTCTGCCGGAGCTCGCGAACGAGCTGCTGGCGAAGGAGCTGAACCTGTTGCGCCCCTAGCGTCTTGATGCGCTCGAGCTCGACGTCGGCCTGTGCGCGCAGCTGCTCGGCGATGATCTCGGCGTCCCTGCGGGCCTCTTCGATCACATTGGCAGCCTCGGCCTTGGCCTGTTCCAGAGCCTTCGCGTGCTCGGTATCGGCGTCGGCCACCTTCTTCTCGGCCTCGGCGTGTTGGGTGAGTTGATCGCGGATCGTCTCCTGCTGGGTCCTCATCATGTTGCGCACCGGGGGCACGACAAACTTCACGATCAGGAACACAATGAGGACGAAGCCGATGAGCTGGCCGATAAAGGTCGACATGCGTCAGCGCTCCCGTCCTGTCGCGACCGGCACCGTGCGCGTCGCCACGTCGACGCCGAGCACCCGACTTGCGAGGTTGGCGGCCAACGTCTCCACCGACGACTGGAGATCGGTCGTCAGTGCCCGCGACTGCTGCGTGAGCTGTTCGTTCGCCTGCTGCAGAAGTGTCGAGACTTCCGCGTTGGCGCGGGCCCGCGCGTCGTCGACGATCTTGCGACCCTCTGCACGGGCCTCTTCACGGACCGACGTCGCCTCGCGGCGGGCATCCGCCATCACGTTGCGATAGTCGGCATCCGCGGCAGCCCTCAACTGGGCTGCCCGTTTGTTGTCCTCGGCCGTCTTGAACACCATCGCCTCGCGCTCGTGCAGGACCCGAGAAATCGGGGGCACGACCCACTTGGCGATCACTCCGAGCACGATCAAAAAGATCAGCAGCACGAAGATGAAGGTGCCGTTGGGGATGAGGAAGTTGCTCTGACCGCCTCCCTCAGCCGCCAACAGAACGACGTTCGAGTCAGCCATGGCCGGCTTTAACCTCCGACCGGCGTGGCGAACACGAACAGAGCCATGAACGCCAGGTTGATGAAGTACATGGCCTCCACCAGACCCACCGTGATGAAGAACGGCACGAACAGCCGACCCTGAGCTTCGGGCTGGCGGGCTACGCCGTTGACCAGAGCGCTACCGACGACACCGTCGCCGATCGCGGCACCGATGGCGCCGCCGCCCAGAAGAAGTCCACCGCCGATGAGCGCTCCGGCAGCGATAGTGGGATCCATTCCTTATCCTCCTTGATTTCTGGTAGCAGTCCTACCAGGTGGTTTTGTCGAGCATTTACGCGTGGTCAGTGATGTTCATCCTCAAGCTCCATCGACTGACCGAAGTACAAGATCGTCAGCAGCGCGAAGATGAACGCCTGGATGGCGCCGATGAACAATTCGAACGACTTCCACAGGGCATTCGGTGCCCACAGGATGTATGCCGGAAACAAGGCGATGATCGTGACCATGATGCCGCCGGCGAAGACGTTGCCGAAAAGTCGGAGTGACAACGAGACTGGCTTGGCGAGCTCTTCGACGAGGTTGATCGGGGCGAGGAACGACACGTGCCCCTTGAGCAGTCGCACGGGGTGGCCGAGCGGACCGCGGCGCCAGAACCCGGCGGCGTGGTAGCAGATGAATACGAACAAGCCGAGCGCCAACACGAAGTTGATGTCGGCGGCCGCGGGTTTGAGCAGTTCGTGAATACCGGTCTCGTCGCTGTACTGCCACGGGAAGACCGACAGCCAGTTCGCGATCAGGATGTAGACGAACAGCGTCACCGCGAGAGGCAGCACGAACGGCGCGATCTTCATACCGATCGCGGACTCGACCTGGTTGCGCACCTGGACGGTGATGGCTTCCCAGAAGAGCTGCACTCCGCTGGGCACACCGCTCGACGTCACCTTCGCGCGCAAGTAGAACGCCAGCGCCAGCACGATCACAGCGGCGATCGACGCGGAGAGCAACGTATCGGTGTTGACAGTCAGCCCAAACCAATTGGCCTCGGTATGCGTGCCGACGTGAATTCCGGAGTCGGCGGCGAGGATGGTTTCGGTCATTACTGGATGGCCTCCCCTTGGGGTCCAACGGTGTCAGTCGGGCTACCTGCGCGCAGTTTCCGCGCGACGGGCACGGCGGTCGTGAACACGAGCAACATCTGGAACAACGCCATTCCGAAGACCACACCCAGTCCCTCGGGCCGGAACGCAAACGCGATCACCAGGCCGATCACCGTCAGGACCATCAAGCGGACGGCGGAGTTCACGGCCATTTTGCTCTTCAGCGGGTGAGCATGGGCGGTGATCCGCAGGGCCGATCGTCGTACCAGAATTGCGTTGAACAAGCCGAGGCCCAAGCCGATGCCGAAGAAGATTCCGACCATCGGGTGGCCGAGCAGGGCGGTCGCCACCGTGGCGAGCACGGTCAGCGCAAAGCAGATCACCGAGAGCCGTAATGGGCGGAACGCAACGGATGGCAACACCAATGGCGCATCCTGCGCTGGCGTCGTCACAACTTCACCTCAATCCGCGGTTCACGGTGGCTGCCCCGATGATTTGCGTGCATGCGCCCTGAGCGTATCGGAGGGCGTTTGGCTCGCTGGAATCACCCACGGGGCAGCTCCCTTTGTCGGTCGTGGTTCCGTTCCGATCGGTGGTGTACCGATGGCCCGGGGGCCGGCAACCCGTGAGGTTTTTTCGGGTTCTGAAGGCACCCTAACACATGGTGGGAGGCATAAAAGGGGGTCTACTACTTTTCGTCGTACATCGGCTGGAATTGGCCGTTCCGTCGACGGAGAAGAGGGATCAGGGTCACGACGACGGCGACGAGAATCGCGGCCAGCATGACGGCTCCGCTGTAGCGCGGATCGATGAAGATCGTGCTGGCCGCACCGAAGCAGACGATGGCCACCCACAGGTAGATCACCAGGACGACTCGCCGGTGCGAATGACCGATCTGGAGCAACCGGTGATGCAGGTGCATCTTGTCCGGTGTCGTGAAATGCACGCCCGCGCGGGTACGCCGGATGATCGCCAGCAGGGTGTCGAGCGCGGGCACGAACATCACCGCGACCACGAGCAGGAACGGCGACAGCAGCGCGAAGACGTCGCGCACCCCGTACGCCGTCTGAGAGATGGGGCCCGCGGCGGTGGTGGCCGCCGCCGCCAGCATCAGGCCGATCAGCATCGACCCGGAGTCGCCCATGAAGATCCTGGCGGGGTGGAAGTTGTGCGGCAGGAACCCGAGGCACACCCCGGCCAGCACTACCGAGATCACCGCGGGCGGATAGAACAGGACATCGCCGCCGTGGTCGCGCAACAGCCCGACCGAGAAGATGCAGATCGCCGATGCGGTGATCAGCCCGAGGCCGGCCGCGAGCCCGTCGAGCCCGTCGATGAAGTTCATCGCGTTGACGATCGACACCGTCAGGGCCAGCGTCAGCAGGATCGACGACACCTGATCCAAGACGATGGTGCCGACGCCGCCGATCGGAATGTAGAGCACGCTCCACGCCACCCCCATGGTGACGAGCACACTCGCCGCGGTGATCTGACCGGCGAACTTCGTCAGCGAGTCCAGGCCCCAGCGGTCGTCGATCAGGCCGACGACCATGATCAGCCCGCCGGCGACGACCACCGCCGGCATGCCCGTCGAGTAGACGAATCCCCGCGTGAGCGCAGGCAGTTGGGAGGCCAGCAGGACGGCGAACGCGACGCCGATGTACATGGCGAGCCCCCCCATCCGCGGGATGGGTTGCGCGTGCACGTCTCGGTCGCGCGGGATCGCGACGGCACCGAAGCGACGCGCCATGACCCTGACCCACCCGGTCGCGAAGTAGGTGATGATCGCGGCCGTCAGACCGACCAGCGCGAGCTCCCGGATCGGTACGCCCGCACCGCGATCGTTGAGTGCCAGCAGCGTGTCGGTGGCGTAGACCACCGGTGAACCGTACTGCACGAAAGCCAATCTCAGTCCGTCAAAGTCGTCGGCTCGACACCGAGCACGGTCGCGATCGCATCCGCGCCAACCGGGCCTTCGCGTAACACGCGGGGGTGTGCGCCGGTGAGGTCGACGATCGTCGACGCGGCCCGCCGCTCGGATGGCCCTGCTTCGAGGTACACCTCGACTTGCTCGCCGAGTTGCTCGCGCGCCGCTTCTGCGGTGACGGCCGGGGGTTGTCCGGAGACGTTGGCACTCGAGACCGCCATCGGCCCGACTGCGCGCAGCAGTTCGATGGCCACCGGATGCAACGGCATGCGCAGCATCACGGTTCCGTGTGCATCGCCGAGGTCCCAATGCAGCGACGGCGCCTGGCGTACCACCAAGCTCAGCGCACCCGGCCAGAAGGCGCGGATGAGTTCGCGTGCGCTGTTCGGCACGTTGTAGACCAGGCCCTCGATCGTGTGCCACGAACCGACCAGGACGGGCACCGGCATGTCGCGGCCGCGCCCCTTGGCGGCGAGCAGGGCGGCGACGGCTTCACCGTCGAATGCGTCGGCGCCGACGCCGTAGACGGTGTCCGTGGGTAACACGACCAGACGGCCGCCTTTGAGCGCGCTGATCGCCGACGCGATACCGGTCTCACGCTGGTCGGCGTCGGAGCAGTCGAACAACTGACTCATCCCGCGACATCTCCTTCGGGCGTCATTCGGTCCTCCGCGCGGTCACGAACCGTGTCCGCCCGCTGAGATCGGGCCGGGCGGTGATGTCGTCGAAGCGCGTTGCGTGGCTGAAACGCTCGACGGTGCGGTCCGACGTCGTGTCGTCGTGCTCGACGGCCACAAGCCCGCCGGTGCGCAGCCACCGGCCCGAGTGGCCGACGATCGCCTCGATCACTCGCATCCCGTCTGGTCCCCCGAACAATGCGTGGGCCGGATCATGTTCGGCCACTTCGGGTTCCAGCTGCGCACCGTCGGGAATGTAGGGCGGGTTCGCCACGACGAGGTCGACCGAGCCGTCGAGTTCGGGCAGCAGCGCGGGTTCGGTCACATCGGCGCAGACCACCTCGACGGCCGTTCCGGCGAGATTGCGTCGCGCGTATTGGAGCGCCGATTCCGAGTCGTCGACGGCGATGATGCGCGCGTCGGGCCGGTCATGCGCCAGCGCAAGCGCCAGCGCACCGCTGCCCGTGCACAGGTCGACGATCACCGGGGCATCGGGCAACCGTTGCGCCAGAGCCCATTCCAGCAAGGCTTCGGTCTCGGGGCGCGGGATGAACACACCAGGGCCGACGTGCACGTCGACCGGTCCGAACGCGGCGGTGCCGACCAGATGCTGCAGCGGGACGCGCCGGGCGCGCCGGGCGATGAGATCGTCGTATCGTTGCGCGAACTCAGGTCCGGCCTCGATGAACCGCAGACGGCCCCGGTCGGTGCCCAACACGTGCGCGGCCAGCAGTTCGGCGTCGACGCGCGGCGTGGCGACACCCGCTTCGGCCAGCACCGTCTCGGCGGCGTCGATGGTCTGGCTCAGCGTGGTGGATGCCGGCGCCGGGCTGGGCCGGATCATGTGGCCTGCAGTCTCGCTTGCTTGTCGGCGGCGGCCAACGCGTCGAACAGGTCGTCGAGGTCGCCGTCGAGGACCTGGTCGAGGTTGTGCGCTTTGAAGTTGATCCGGTGATCTGCGATCCGGTTCTCCGGGAAGTTGTAGGTCCGGATGCGCTCGCTGCGGTCCACGGTGCGGATCTGGCTGGCGCGGTCGGCCGAGGCGTCGGCCTGCGCCTGCTCCTCGGCCATCGCCTGCAACCGCGCGGCGAGCACCTGCATCGCACGGGCCTTGTTCTGCAGCTGCGACCGCTCGTTCTGACAGGTGACGACGATGCCGGTGGGCAGGTGGGTGATGCGCACCGCGGAGTCGGTGGTGTTGACGCCCTGGCCGCCCTTGCCCGACGACCGGTAGACATCGACGCGCAGATCGGACTCGTCGATCTGCACCTCCTCGATCTCTTCGGGTTCGGGGTAGACGAGCACTCCGGCCGCGGAAGTGTGCACGCGGCCCTGCGACTCGGTGACCGGGACGCGTTGCACCCGGTGCACGCCGCCTTCGAACTTCAGGCGCGACCACACGCCGTCGGCCGAGTCACCCTTGCTCCGGATGGACAGTGTGGCGTCCTTATAGCCGCCGAGATCGGAGAAGGTCTCGTCGAGCACCGTGACGGTCCAGCCGTGGCGCTCGGCGTAACGGATGTACATCCGGGCCAGGTCGGCGGCGAACAGCGCAGACTCCTCGCCGCCCTCCCCCGACTTGACCTCGAGGACGATGTCGTCGGCGTCGTGCGGGTCGCGGGGTGCGAGCAGATCGGTCAGCTGGGTGTCGAGCTGCTCGACGGTGCCCACCAGCTCGTCGACCTCGGCCGCGAACGACGGGTCGTCGGCGACCAGCTCCCGTGCCGCCTCTAGGTCGCCGCGGGCCGCCTCGAGCTTGCGGTACGTCGCGACGATCGGCGACACCTGCGCGAAGCGCTTACTTACTTTGCGGGCGCGGGCGGCGTCGGCGTGCAGGTCCGGATCGCTGAGTTGGCGTTCGAGGTCGGCATGCTCGGCCAGCAGCGTGTCGATCGCTCCTCCCGACTGAGTCGGGGACTGCGCGCGAGCCATGTCGACCTCCTCTCCGTGGCCCCTCGCGAACGCAAACCGGCGCCCGGCCTGGCCGCTGATGCGGCAGAACGGGCGCCGGAAAGGACGCTACTTGTCCGCTGAGCCTTTGTCGGCGTTGTCGGCCGCGGCTTCGGTTTTTCCCGTCGCTGCGCTCGCCCCGGTGCGCTTGCCGTAGCGCTTCTCGAAGCGCGCCACCCGGCCGCCGCTGTCGAGGATCTTCTGCTTGCCGGTGTAGAAGGGATGGCACTGCGAGCAGACCTCGACGTGAATCTGTCCGCTCTGCTTGGTGCTGCGCGTGGTGAACGTGTGGCCACAGCCGCAGTGCACCGTGGTCTCTACGTAATCAGGGTGAATACCCGTTTTCATGGTTTCCTCTTCGATCGTGGGCCCCGGGTCGCCCCTCCGTGCTGGAGGTGACGGGCGTGAACCGGAACCGAGGGTCGGCGGTCAATTATGCCAGCTAGGGCCGCCAAGTGCCTAAACGCGTGCGCACCGGGCCGTATTCCGCTTCCACGTTCGGCCGAACGTGGGTTACCGGCACGCGGCGGGGCCGGTTTGGCGTGCACATCCCCACATTCGCGCCTAGACAGGCTGGTACCTGCTGCCGTCGCGCCGCCACAGCGTCCTGCCGTCGGGTGTGACTCCTCGTGCCACGAGCTCACGCTTGAGAATCTTGTTGGTCGCGGTGCTGGGCAGGTCGTCGGCCACCCACACGTGGCGCGGCCAGGCCTTCGGCGACAGGTCCCGCTGGGCCGCCAGGAACTGCTCGAACGTCTCCGGATCGAGGTCGGCGTCGTCCTGCAGCACCAGGGCGGCCATCACCTGGTCGCCGACGAGTTCGTCGGGCACCGGATAGACCGCGACGCGGTTGATCGCCGGCAACCGCAGCAGGATCCGCTCGATCGGCGCGGTCGCGAGGTTCTCGCCGTCGACCCGCATCCAGTCGGCCGTGCGCCCGGCCAGGTAGATGTAGCCGTCGGCGTCGCGGTAGGCCAGATCACCCGACCAGTACATGCCGTGGCGCATCCGCTCGTCGGTGGCTTCCCGGTCGTTGTAGTAGCCGCGGAACAGGCCGCTGCCGTCGGTGTTGACGAGTTCGCCGATCGCCAGATCGGCGTTGGTCAAAGCGCCGTTCTCGTCGAACTCCGCCACCGGGCACTCGGTGACCGTGTCGCTGTTGTAGATCGCCACGCCTGGAAAGCCTTGTCCGATCGACCCTTTCGGGGTGTCGGGGGTGCGGGTGATGATCACGGCGTTCTCGGTGGAGCCGAAGCCGTCGTCGACGGTGACGTCGAAGCGTCGGCTGAACTGCTCGATGTCGCGGTCGGTGGCCTCGTTGCCGAATGCGACGCGCAGCGGGTTGTCGCGATCGTCGGGCTGCTCGGGTGTGGCCAGCACGTAGGCCAACGGTTTGCCCACGTAGTTCATGTAGGTCACGCCGTGGCGTCGGATATCGGCCAGGAACCGGGACGCGGAGAACTTGGCGGGCACCATCGCGGCCCCGGCGACGAGTGCGGGTGCCCATCCGCCCACCACGGCGTTCGAATGGAACATCGGCATCGACAGGTAGCAGACGTCGCGCTCGGTGAGTTCGAACTTCTCGGCCAAGGCGTTGCCCGCGAACAGCACCATCAGGTTGGCGACCTGGACCGCTTTGGGCTCGCCGCTGGTGCCGGACGTGAAGATCATCATGAATGTGTCCTCGACCGCGGCTTCCCGGTGCGCAACGAATGTCGTCGCGGTGGCCAGGAAATCGGACCAGGCGGTCGTGGAGGTGTCGAGCACCGTGACCCCCGGCAGGTCCAGACCGTCGAGCAGCGGACGGTGCTCGGCGTCGGTGATCAGGAACTGGCAGTGCACCTTGGCGACGTCGCGCGCCAGGGCCTCACCGCGGCGCGTGGTGTTGATACCGCATACGACATAGCCTCCGAGGCCGGCCGCAGCCAGCGCGATCAGCATGTCGGGGGTGTTGCCGAGCAGGACGCCGATGTGCAAGGGACGGTCCTGGTCGGCGGCCCCGATGAGCGCGGCGGCCTGCGTCTTGGCCTCGGCGACGTACTGGCGGTAGGTCCAGGATCGGTCGCCGTACCGAATGGCGACGGTGTCGCGGTCGGCACGCTCGTTGAGCAGCTGCTGGAGCGTGTCCGCCATGGCTCACCTTCCGACAGTGAACAGATTCGCGATTGTGTCTACCATGACACAATGCTCCGATCGGCCCACTTGAGGGCGAGGTTAGCGGAGGAGCCCACCCGGTGACGAGCGATGCCGCCACCAAGAGCGTCCACGATCGACTGATCGACGCGGCCGAGGTCTGCCTGCGCGCCAAGGGAATCCGCTCGACCACTGTGTCGGAGGTAGCCGAGGTGGCGGGCGTCTCCCGCGGTTGGCTGTATCGCCACTTTCCCGACAAGGTCTCGCTGCTGGGGGCGGCGATCGTGCGGCTCAACGAGGCCTATTGGTCCGAGGCGCACGAGATGCTCGAGCGCGTCGACGGCCTCGACCGGCAGCTCGCCGCCGGCGTCCTGCACGGGCGCACGGCCTATGACGACCCTGGCACGTTGTTGATGAAGCTGCGCATCGACGAGCCCGAGGAGTTCGCCGCGTGCGCGGGCGCCGGCGTCCAGGGCTTGGTGCCCGACCTGGCCGACTTCTGGTCTCGCTACCTGGTTAACGCGCGGGAGTCGGGCGAGATCCACCCCGACACGGATATCGCCGAGGCATCGGAATGGCTTGCCCGCGTGCTGATTTCGCTGGCAACGGTACCCGGTAAGACACTCGATCCCAGCGACGGCGACGCGGTGTTGCGGCACCTGCGCCGCTATGTCATGCCGGGACTGCGAGCCACCCCGCCGTGTGATCTCTAGGCGACGTCGATGGCGACGGCGGGCCGGCCGACGAGCGCCATGAGGATGTCACGGATCGGCGCCTCGACGCGTCGGCCCTCGCCGGCCTGGAAGTCGGCGTCCGTCGCGGCGAGTTGCACGCCTCGAAAGCGTCGCTGCGCCTGGAAGGGAAAGCCCATCGTCCACACCCTTTCGGCCGCAGCGGCCGCCGCGTCCACGGGCATAGGACGGTCGATCCCAAGAGGCACCGCGATGTCTTGGGTGTGCACCAACACATCCATCAGCGGGTCGAGTTCGGCGGTGCCCGGCGGGCGTTTACGCGATCCCCGCATAGCGCGCAGCGCCGCGGTGAGCTCTGCAGGAGATCGGTTGTCCTGCACCGCTACTCGATAGATCATCGCGTTGATCCGAAAGCCGGATCGCAGCAGTTCGAACAGCAGTCTCGGTTTACCTGATGCGGAGTGTGTGATGTGCGCGGCCACATGACGAACGGTCCATCCCTCGCACAGGGTCGGTGTCGACCATTGTTCGGGTTCGAGGCCGTCGAGCATGTCGGCAAGGCCCGCGCGCTGTTCGTCGATATGCCGCCAGACGGTGTCGGATTTCACGCACGCCTCCTCCAGTTAGTCAGGTATCCTGACGAATATAGTCAGGTTCCCGTACTAAGGTCAATGGGGTGAGCGACTGGGTCAGCACCGCGACGTTGATGTTCATCGGCCATCGCGCTGCCGAGGCACGCGTCATGGAGGCATTGGTCGCGGCAGGTGCCGACGACATCACGCTCGCGCAGTCCAGGCTCATGCAACGCCTCGACCTGCGGCAGGTGAATTCGAGCGGAATGCGGCTCACCGATCTCGCCGAGCAGGCACGCGTGACCAAGCAGACCGCCGGCGCACTGATCGATCAACTGGAGCGGTCCGGCTATGTGGTGCGCACGACGGACCCCACGGATGCGCGCGCTCGGCTCGTCACATTGAGCGACAAGGGCATGGCGGTGTGCCGGGCCGCGGGCGAGGAGATCGCCAACGTCGAGGACGAGTGGCGACGCTACCTCGGTGAGCGCCGGTTTCAGCAACTTCGCGACGCACTGACGGCGCTGCGCGAGATCACCGACCCCTACCGATGAGCGGTTTCGGTGCAACTCGTCGCGCTGAGCGCGACCGGCGGCACCGAAATCAGCACGCGGTCAGTCGGCGTCCATCGAGCCCGGAGCGGTCTTGGAGACCTGCACCAAGAACTCGTAGTTGTTCTTGGTCTTGCGCAGCTGGCTCATCAACAGGTCGATCGCCTGGTGCGGATCCAGCCCCGACAACACGCGCCGCAGCTTGTGCACGATCGCGAACTCGTCCGGCGACAGCAGCAGCTCATCCTTGCGGGTACCGGACGGATTGACGTCGACGGCCGGGAAGACGCGCCGCTCGGCGATCTTGCGGTCGAGCTTGAGCTCGGCGTTGCCGGTGCCCTTGAACTCCTCGAAGATGACCGTGTCACCGGTCGACCCGGTCTCCACCATCGCGGTGGCGACGATGGTCAGCGAGCCACCCTCTTCGATGTTTCGGGCCGCACCGAGGAACCGCTTGGGCGGATACAGCGCAGTGGAGTCGACACCACCGGACAGGATGCGACCCGAGGCCGGCGACGCATTGTTATACGCGCGGCCGAGGCGGGTGATCGAGTCGAGCAGCACGACGACGTCCTTACCCTGCTCGACGAGCCGCTTGGCCCGCTCGATCGCCAGTTCGGCGGCCTGGGTGTGATCGGACGGCGGCCGGTCGAACGTCGAGGCGATGACCTCGCCCTTGACCGAGCGCTGCATGTCGGTCACCTCTTCCGGACGCTCGTCGACGAGCACCACCATCAGGTGGCATTCCGGATTGTTGGTGGTGATCGCGTTGGCGATGTCCTGGAGGATCGTCGTCTTACCCGCCTTCGGCGGGGACACGATCAGCGCGCGCTGACCCTTGCCGATCGGCATGATCAGGTCGATGACGCGGGTGGTCAGCTTCTCAGTGTTGGTCTCCAGGCGCAGCCGCTGGTTCGGGTAGAGCGGCGTGAGCTTGTTGAACTCCGGCCGCTTCTTGGCCTCCTCGACCGGCTTGCCGTTGACGGTGTCCAAACGCACCAGCGGATTGAACTTCTGCCGCGGATTCTTGTCGCCGCCTTCTCCGTCTCGGGGCACGCGCACGGCGCCGGTCACGGCGTCACCGCGGCGCAGACCGTTCTTGCGCACCATGTTCATCGAGACGTAGACGTCGTTCGGGCCGGCCAGGTAACCGGAGGTGCGGACGAACGCGTAGTTGTCGAGAACGTCGAGGATGCCGGCAACGGGCTGAACGACGTCGTCCTCGCGCAGTTCGGTGTCGCGGTCACCGCCGCCGTCACCGCCACCGCGCTCACGACGCCTGCGGTCCCGGAACCGGCGACCGCGACGACCGCCCCGGCCTTCGCCGTCGTCGTCGTTGTTGCCGCCTCCGCCGCCGCGGTTCTGGCCACCCTGCTGGTCGCCCTGCTGCTGGTCGCCGTCGGACTTGCTGTCCGACTTGTTGGACTGGTCGCTTTTGTTCGACTGGTCGTTCTGGCGGTCACCCGTCTTGGCGTCGCCAGCGGCGTTGTCCGATTGGTTACCCGAAGCGTCGGGTGTGCCGGCTCCGCGCGACGCGCCACGACGCTCACGGCGCCGGGGCTGCTGCTCGGCGTCGGCGTTGGAATTACGGTCGTCGCCGCTCTCGGCGCCCTGCTCGGCGTTCGGAGCCTCCTTGGCGGGTTCGGCGGTCTTGGCTTCGCTGCTCGCGGGAGCCTCGCCACCGGCGGAAGCCTTTCCGCGGCCGTTCGAATCGCCGCGCCGCTCACGGATGGCGGCGACCAGTTCGCTCTTGCGCATACCGGACGCGCCCTCGACGCCGATTTCCTTGGCCAAGGCGCGCAGTTCGGGCAGCACCATGGTCGACAAGGCGCCCCCGCGGTTGCCCGAAGCGACCTCGGCGGTCGGTGCGGTTTCGGCGGTCGGCGTGGCGTTCGGCGCGTCCGCCGCCGCAGAAGTAGAAGAATCTGAACTCACGGCGTTTGGCAGCTCACCGTTTTCGCTGCTGCCCCCAGCCGTGATCAGGTCCGTTTCAGTCACGGATGTCCTTTCTTTCCCTCGCAGAACGAGTCGTGCGGGGATTCGGTGCGATCAGTCGATCCACTGAACGCATGGGCCCCACCATTGCCCCTGCAACGGTGATGGCCGGGCCTCGCCGGTATACGGCGAACCGTCAATCCACGAGTAGACCACGGGGAAAATGGGTGGTGTCCTATTGTCGGCGCAGGTAGAGACGCTGCGATTGCCTGACGACAGCGAGAATATCCCGCATCGGGACGGGAAGCAAGAAAGACATGGGTGTCGTGTTGCTCCTGTGATTCCTGTTCCGACCGCTTTCAGCGTCGTGCTGCTGCGCCTGACATCCACTTCGCGCCGTCACCAATGGTCATGGGTTTGACGGTGAACCCGTTCGCGGTACCGCACTCGAGAGCTTCTGCGGGCAACTCCGGGGACGTGCACAGTGCAAGTACCGACGGACCCGCTCCTGAGAGCACCGCTGCTACGCCGCAACGTCGCAGGACCCCCAGGTATTCCGCGGAAGCCGGCATGGCCGACGCCCGTTGCGGCTGATGCAGGACGTCTTCGGTCGCGGGCATCAGCAGGTCGGGCCGCGTTGTCAACGCGACCATCAGCAGGGCGGCTCGGCTCACGTTGAAGCGCGCGTCGGCATGGCTGACCTTCTCCGGTAGGAGCACGCGTGTCTCTGCGGTCGACGAGCGCTCGTCCGGTATCGCGACGAACAGGCGGATGTCGGGGTGCACCCGGATCGGCGCGGCGTCGAATCGGGGCGCCGACTCCGGTCCTTCGGTCCAGGACACCACGCCGCCGCCCAGCACCGCCGCCGAGGCGTTGTCGGGATGCCCTTCGAACTCCGAGGACAGTTGGACGAGGTCGTGTTCGGAAAGGATCTCCGAAGAAGTCTGCGCCGCAAGGCCGTTGACGACCGAGAGTCCGCTTACCACCGCTGCCGCCGAGGATCCGAGGCCTCTGGAGTGTGGAATGTCGTTGCGGCAGCGCACCGTCATGCCGGAAGCGCTGATGTTCAGCGCGTCGAGCCCTCGCCGGATGGCCCGCACCACGAGATGGCTTTCATCCAGCGGCACCTGGCCCCGCCCCTCGCCTTCGACCTCGACCGTCAGACCGGAATCCGTTGTCTCGACGACGATCTCGTCGTAGAGGCTCAACGCGATACCCAGGCTGTCGAAACCCGGGCCGAGGTTCGCGCTGGATGCCGCCACCACGGAAGTGGCCCTCAGTCCCGGCGGCAGTACGTGAGTCACCGGCTATCCCAGCCCCAACTGCTCGACGACGGCCACGGGATCAACAGGCACCGCGACGACCGACGGCATGCCCTTCAACGCGGTGTCCGGATCCTTGAGCCCGTTGCCCGTCACCGTGCACACGACCGTCGAACCCTTGGCGACCCAACCGTCTTCGACCGATTTGAGCAGACCGGCGATGCTGGCCGCCGACGCCGGCTCGACGAACACACCCTCGCTGCTGGCCACCACGTGGTAGGCCTCGAGGATCTCCTCATCGGTGGCGGCCAGGAATCGACCGTCGGACTGCTGCGCTGCGGCCACGGCGGTGGTCCACGATGCGGGCGAGCCGATTCGGATGGCCGTTGCGATGGTCTCCGGATTCTTGACCGGTTCCCCGTGCACGAGCGGCGCCGCGCCGGACGCCTGCGTGCCGAGCATGCGGGGAAGACGATCCGAGACACCGTCGCGGTGATACTCGGTGTAGCCCTTCCAGTAGGCGGTGATGTTGCCGGCGTTGCCCACCGGCAGCGAATGCACATCGGGCGCGACTCCCAACGCGTCGACGATCTCGAAGGCCGCGGTCTTCTGTCCTTCGATCCGGTACGGGTTGACGGAGTTGACCAGCGAGATGGTCGGGAAGTCGGCGGTCAGTTTGCGCGCGAGTTCCAGGCAATCGTCGAAGTTGCCGTCGACCTGGATGATCTTCGCACCGTGCATGACGGCCTGGGCCAGCTTGCCCATCGCGATCTTGCCCTGCGGCACCAGCACTGCGCAGGTGATCCCCGCTCTGGCCGCATAGGCCGCTGCCGATGCCGATGTGTTGCCCGTCGACGCGCACAGCACCGCCTGCTGGCCGCGCGCCACTGCCTCGGTCACCGCCATGGTCATGCCGCGGTCCTTGAACGAACCGGTCGGGTTGAGCCCCTCGACCTTGAGATGCACTGTGCACCCGGTGAGTTCGGACAGCCGCTGCGCAGGCAGCAGCGGAGTCCCACCCTCACGCAGGGTGATCGGCGTCCAGCTGTCCTCGACCGGCAGCCGGTCGCGGTACGCGGCGATCAGGCCGGGCCAGGGCTGGTGAACGGTCTGCGCTGAGGTGCTCATTCGCTGGTTCCTTCCATGCGCAGCACGCTGTTGATGCTCTGCACGACATCGAGGTCGGCCAGCGCTGACACCGTCTCCGACAGTGCCGCGTCGGTGGCCTGATGGGTCACCACCACGATGCGTGCACCGCAGCGCTGACCACCCTCGTCGACCATGCCCTCCTGGCGCACCTCGGCGATGCTGACGTCACGTTTACCGAATTCGGCTGCCACAGCGGACAACACGCCGGCGCGATCGGCGACGTTCATGTTCACGTAGTAGCGAGTGGGGATGAAGCCGATCGGCGCGATCGGCAACTTGGCGTATTTCGATTCGCGCGGTCCGCGGCCGCCCTGCACGCGGTTGCGGGCCGCCATCACGAGGTCACCCATCACCGCTGAGGCCGTCGGCGCGCCACCGGCGCCCTGCCCGTAGAACATCAGACGGCCAGCGGCCTCGGCCTCGACCACCACAGCGTTGAACGCTCCGTTGACGGCGGCCAGCGGATGATCCAGTGGCACCAGCGCCGGGTACACCCGCGCCGAAACCCGTTGCTGGCCCTCATCGCTGGTGAGCCGCTCGCAGATGGCCAGAAGTTTGATGGTGCAGCCGAGCGCCTTGGCCGATTCGAAGTCGACGCTGCTGACCTTGGTGATGCCCTCGCGGTACACGTCGTTGGAGCTGACGCGGGTGTGAAAGGCGATCGAGGCCAGGATCGCCGCCTTCGCCGCGGCGTCGTATCCCTCGACATCGGCCGTCGGGTCGGCCTCGGCGTAGCCGAGCGCGCTCGCGTCGGCCAGCGCGCTGGCGTAGTCGGCGCCCGTGCTGTCCATCTCCGAGAGGATGTAGTTGGTGGTGCCGTTGACGATGCCCGCCACTCGGACCACCGAGTCCCCCGCCAGCGACTGGGTCAAGGGGCGGATCACGGGGATCGCGCCGGCGACCGAGGCCTCGAAATACAGGTCGACCCGGGCGTTCTCGGCCGCCTGGGCCAACTCCCCCGTGGACACCGCCATCAGCGCCTTGTTCGCGGTGACCACGGACTTGCCCTGCTCCAAAGCGGCCAGGATCGCTTTGCGGGCCGGTTCCACGGGCCCCATCAACTCGACGACGATGTCGACGTCGTCGCGGGAGACGAGTTCTTCGATGTTGTCGGTGAGCTTGTCGATGGAGATTCCGCGGTCGTCGGCCACCCGACGGACGCCGACGCCGCGCAGCACCAACGGCGCGCCGATGCGCGCAGCAAGGTCGTCGGCGCTCTGCTCGATGATGCGCACCACCTGGCTGCCGACGTTTCCAAAGCCGAGGACCGCTACGCCGATGGGCTTTTGCGAGTCAGTCATCGTTACCTCACTTCCAGACTCAGTAGATCGTCGACCGTCTCCCGGCGCAGGATCAGGCGGGCTCGCCCGTCGCGCACGGCCACCACGGCGGGACGGCCGATCAGGTTGTAACGGCTCGACATCGAATAGCAATACGCACCGGTCGCGGCGACTCCCAACAGATCGCCGGGCCGGATGTCGTCGGGCACCCAGGTGTCGCGGACGATGATATCGCCGCTCTCACAGTGCTTTCCGACGATACGCCCGATTGTGGGCGCGGCGTCGGTATTGCGTGATATCAGCCGTGCGTCGTATTCCGCGCCGTAGAGCGACGTGCGGATGTTGTCGCTCATACCACCGTCCACGCTGACGTAGCGGCGATGTGCGGTCGGGCTGACGGCCACATCCTTGACGGTGCCGACCTCGTAGAGCGTGATCGTGCCGGGACCGGCGATGGCCCGACCGGGCTCGACGACCAACCGCGGAGTGGGTAGCCCGACGGCGGCCGACTCGTCGCGCACGATCGCGGCCAGCTTGGCCGCCAGATCGGCGATCGGCGGTGGATCGTCCTGGGGTAGATACGAAATACCGAGGCCGCCGCCCAGGTCGACGATCGACATCTGCGAGGTCTTGTCGACGCCGAACTCGGCGACCACGTCGCGAAGGAACCCGATCACCCGATGGGCGGCGATCTCGAACCCGGCGACGTCGAAGATCTGAGATCCGATGTGGCTGTGCAGACCCTTGAGGCGCAGGTGATTGGCCTCGAATACCCGCCGGACGGCATCCATGGCGGCACCCGAAGCCAGTGAGAGCCCGAATTTCTGGTCCTCGTGCGCGGTCGAGATGAACTCGTGCGTGTGCGCCTCGACGCCGACCGTGACGCGGACCAGCACGTCCTGGACCACTCCTGCGGCGCCGGCGATCTGGTCGAGCCGGTCGATCTCGATCATCGAGTCGACCACCACATGCTCGATACCAGCCTTGACGGCCGCGGTCAGCTCGGCAACCGATTTGTTGTTGCCGTGCAACGCGATCCGCTCGGCGGGGAAGCCACCGGCTAGCGCGACGGCCATCTCACCTCCGCTGGCCACGTCGAGCGAGAGGCCCTCTTCGGCGATCCAGCGGGCGACCTCGGTACACATGAACGCCTTGGCGGCGTAGCGGACGTTGTCGCCTCCACCGAACGCCGCGGCGATCTCGCGGCAGCGCGAGCGGAAGTCGTCCTCGTCCACCACGAAAGTCGGTGTGCCGAACTCTGCGGCGATGTCGGTGACCGGCACACCGCCGATCGACACCAGGCCATCGTCATCGCGGACGGTGCTGCGAGGCCACACATTCGGCGCCAACAACAGAAGCTCAGACGGCGACTGCGGGCGCGGCGGTGCACCACCGTGGTGGATTTCTTCGGCGTGCCGGGGGCCGGCGGGATGGGCGATCACATGCGCTCCGGAGCGGAGACGCCGAGGAAGCCAAGGCCGTTCGCGATCACCTGACGGGTGGCTGCGCAGAGCGCCAGGCGCGCACCGTGCAGCTGGTTGGGTGTCTCGTCGCCCTGCGGCAGCACACGGCAGGAGTCGTAGAACCGGTGGTAGTCGCCGGCCAGATCCTCGAGGTATCGCGAGATGCGGTGTGGTTCTCGCAGTGCGGCAGCCGTTTTGAGCACGCGCGGGAATTCGCCGATGTTGCGGATCAGCGTGCCTTCCTTGTCATGTTTGAGCAGTTGCAGGTTCTCGGTGCTGGGAACGACACCCAGTTCGGCGGCGTTGCGGGCCAGCGCCGACAGCCGCGCATGCGCGTATTGCACGTAGTAGACCGGGTTTTCGTTGGACGCCGACGACCACAGCTCGAGGTCGATATCGATCGGGCTGTCGACCGAGGACCGGATCAGCGAATAGCGGGCGGCGTCGACGCCGATCGCCTCGACCAGGTCGTCGAGCGTGATCACCGTGCCGGCCCGCTTGCTCATCCGGACCGGCTGGCCCTCGCGCACCAGGTTGACCATCTGACCGATGAGCACCTCGACCGTGGCCGGGTCCTCGCCGAGCGCGGCCGCCACCGCCTTGAGCCGGGCGATGTAACCATGGTGATCGGCGCCGAGCATGTAGATGCACAGGTCGAATCCACGCTCGCGCTTGTCCAGGTAGTAGGCGATGTCGGCGGCGATATAGGCAGGCGCACCGTCGCTCTTGATGACGACGCGGTCCTTATCGTCGCCGTAGTCGGTGGTGCGCAACCAGGTTGCGCCGTCCTTCTCGTAGATGCTGCCCGCCTCGCGCAGGCGGGCGATGGCGTGCTCGACCCGTCCGGAAGTGTGCATCGAGTCTTCGTGGGTGTAGACGTCGAAGTCGGTGCCGAAGTCGTGCAACGACTGCTTGATGTGGGCGAACATCAAATCTACGCCGATGGCGCGGAAGGTCTCGCGCATCTCGTCTTCGGGCAGGGCCAGCGCGTCGGGCTCCTTGGCGAGCACCTGCGCGGCGATGTCCTTGATGTAGGCGCCCGCATAGCCGTCCTCGGGTGTCGGTTCGCCCTTCGCCGCGGCGATCAGGGAGCTGGTGAACCGGTCGATCTGGGCACCGTGGTCATTGAAGTAGTACTCGCGGGTGACCGCGGCGCCCTGGGTCGACAGCAGCCGGCCGAGAGCGTCGCCGACGGCCGCCCAGCGGGTGCCGCCGATGTGGATCGGCCCGGTGGGGTTGGCGGAGACGAACTCGAGGTTGATGTTGCGTCCTGCGAGCGTCTCGGAGTGACCGTAGGCGGCGCCGGCCGTCAGGACGTCGGTGACGATGACGTTCTGCGCCGACGCCTCCAGGCGCAGGTTCAAGAAGCCGGGGCCGGCGACGTCCGCAGCGGAAATGCCGGCGTTGTCGGCCAGGGCCTCGGCCAGCCAGCCGGCCAGTTCCCGCGGGTTGGCGCCGACTTTCTTGCCCAGTTGAAGGGCGAGGTTGGTGGCATAGTCGCCGTGCTCGGGATTGCGCGGGCGTTCGACGGTGACGGTCTCCGGCAGCGCTGACGCGTCGAGCCCATGCTGGGCCAGCACCGCGGCAGCGGTGGACTTGAGCAGGTCGGCCAGGTCGGCGGGGGTCACGGGGGTCCATCCTATGGTCTCGGGTGGTCAGGCCCCGAATCCGTTTCCGATGAGCTGAATGCGTTAGGCTGTGCAGGCCCATCGGCGCTGTTTCTCACGCGCCCCCGTAGCTCAGGGGATAGAGCGTCTGCCTCCGGAGCAGAAGGCCGCAGGTTCGAATCCTGCCGGGGGCACAAGCTGCGATGCAGGTCAGGCCCACTTTCTCGAATTCCGTTGGGGCGCTGCCCGATCTACGACTGATCCGACCCTCTGGATCGCGAGCCAAACCCGTTTGCTGGCACCGTAATTGAAGACGGCCCTGCCAGCACAGTTTGCTCGCCAACGAATTCACCGGCCGGACCACGGCCGACCGCACAGCGCCATCCCCAAGTTGTCCACAGGCCACCTCGGTCCCGGCGTCATCCAGACCTGCCTGTAATGGCCTACACAGCTAATGCTCCTGTGGATGAATTCGCCTGCCTCACATTGATTCTCACACGGTTAACTAGCTGGTCAGCGACTTGCGGGCAACGAATTTCACTGGTGTCATTTGGTGAGTACGAGCAAACAACGGCCGTGTAGGTCACACACCACACCAGAAGGGGAACCACATGCCGCCCGTCGCCTACCAACGCCCACGCCGGGTGAACGTCACGCAAGCCGCCGAATACGCGGGCTGCTCGACCCGCACCCTTCGCGGTCTCATCGCCGCCGGGAAGGTGCCCACCTACCGCATCGGGCCGAAGACCATCCGCGTCGACCTGGACGAGTTGGACGAGTTGATGCGCAGCGGGGTGCTGGGTGTCGCGTAGAGCGGCCGAAACGCTGAGGGGCGGCACCTGTGTCGGTACCGCCCCAGCTTCCCTCAGAAGCCCGCTCAGCGTACCGCCGCACACCGACACCCCCAAGCTCGACCCGAACCTCGATCTGGTCTGTGCGTTGCTCTGGAACGGCGATCCGGCCGTCCTGGCGCACGTCGCCGACGACGACCTCGACGCGCCCGCCGACCGCATCGTCGGCGTCATCCGGTGGATGCACCGCACCGGCCGGATCATCACACCGGTCACCGTCGGTGACGAGCTTCTGCGCCAGGTGCCCCAGGTGGGGCGTTCCGGCTGTGGCCCGGTTACCAGCGTGCTCGCGGCGCTGCGCGAGGCATCCACCCGAGGCGTGTGCCCCGAGGCCGCACGCGACCTCGCCTGCGCCGTCGTTGCCCGCTCACTGCGCCGACGCATTGAAACTGCCAGTGTTGCAATGCAATCCGCTGCATGGGCGCAACCCGAGGCTGACCTCGCGCCGATGGTCGCTCAGATCGCAGTCTCGGTCGCCGATTGCGCCCACCGCCTCGCCGTACTGAGAGGTGAGGCCGATGGATGAAACGTGGGAGCAGATCGAGGCCGCCCGTGAAGCCGCAGAGTTCTATGACAGCCGCGCTGTGACAGCGGCGTGGCTCGATCAGCAGGAATTCCCGCCGCTGGAGTGGACCGTCCGCGACATCCTGCCCGAGGGTTTGGGCCTGCTGGTTGCGCCGCCAAAAGCTGGGAAATCTTGGATGACAGCGGATTTCGCCTTGGCCTGCGCCGCTGGCGGGACGGCGCTCGGCGCGGTACCGGTCAAGCAGCGACCGGTGTTACTGCTGGCCCTGGAGGACGGCCACCGTCGGCTGCAGGCTCGGTTCCGGACTCTGATGGCGAACCAGCCCTTGCCGGATGCGCTGCAGGTGGTCACCCGCGCAACGTCAGTCGAGGCGATGACCATCATCGGCGAATTCCTGCGCCGACACGGCAGCGAGGCCCCGTTGGTCATCGTTGACACCCTCGGAAAGGTCAAGCCACCCAGAGCGACAAACGAGGACGCCTATCAGGCCGACTACCGCATCGGCGGCGCACTCAAGGACCGCATCGACTCAGCACCGGGCGGGTGCATGGTCCTTGTGCATCACACGCGCAAGGCCGAGGCGCACGACTTCATCGAAAGCGTTTCCGGCACACAGGGAATCGCCGGGTCAGCCGACTTCGTGCTGGTACTCCACCGCAAGCGTCACGCTGATGAGGCACTGCTCAGCGTCACCGGACGTGATGTGCCCGAGAACGAATACGCGTTGCTCAGCAGCGCTGGCCGCTGGTCGCTCGATGGCATGGATCTGCTGGATGCTGCGGCCACCGCACGACGGCGACGGGAATCGGCCGATCTCGGCGACCGCAGCGCCGAGGCCGTGGCATTCGTCAATGGCCGAGGTGAGACACGGCCCGCTGATCTCGCCGAGCATCTCGGCATCGACGGCAACAGTGCGGGCACATATCTGCGCCGCCTCTATGAGTCGGGGCGCATCGGTAAGCGCGCCCGAGGTCTCTACACCCCCCTGTTTGAAGTGTCTGAAGTGTCTGAAAGTGAGGAACCGACTGGTGACGATGACCAGCGCGACCTCCTCGCTTCAAACACTTCAAACACTTCAGACACCCCTCCGCTAGACGACACTGAGGAGTGAGAGGCCGTGCCCGAGGCCAATGCTGCTCTCCGCGATGCGGTCGTCCGGCTCGCCGCCAGCAGCCCGCCGCTGCTCCTGACATGTGAGCGCTGCGGCGGCAACTTCTACTCCAAGCGCCGCACCACCCGGTTCTGTAGTCCTCACTGCCGCCAGGCCAGCTACCGCGCCCGCACATCCCGCCGACGAATCGTCGCCAAACGCATCGCCGAATTCGACCGCCTGTACCCCACGAAAACAGAGGAGTAATACCCATTGTCCGACAACGCATTTGATGAGACCACACTCGAACTACCGAACGCTGCGGACCTACGCCGCGCCATCGAGGCCGTCATCCTGTGGCGGCGAGAGGACACCCACGGCGTCGCCGTCGTCCTGGCCGAAGCCGAACGCGAACACCGCTTGTCGTTCACCATCGCGGCACTGCTGTATCTGGTGAACCACCAAGCCGACCGGCTCGCCGAAGTCGTCGGCGTCACCGACGTGGAAACCAGCCTGCGCCAACTGCAGGCCGCGTTGGCGTGCAGCGAGGACGAGGAGCGCGACGATTGACGCATGCCACTGCCCAACAGGATCGCGCTCATCGTCGGCGCGACAGTCCGCGACGGCGTCACCGTCTACCGGGTCCGCTGCCCGCTCTGCTCGGGCATCCACCACATCGGACGGCTGACCCGCCACATCGAGGCCCCATGCACCCCGCACGCGGGCTTGACCATCGAACCGCTCAGGAGGAACTGTGAGCAGCACCAACGGCCAGCATCCGCAGCGGCCTACATCGCAGCGTGTCGGGCCGCTGACACGGACCTTGCCGATCTCGGTGAGAGCAGCGCTGATCATGCTGTGGCTCGGGCACATTGACGGCGACAGCGCCGCCGTCGACCGCGCCCTGGACATGCTGCCCGACGACCGGGAGGTCAGAGGCATCGCAGCGGCGCTGTGTGAGATCGGCGTGAGCATCGAACCTCGACTGCGGTGCGCCGCCGCACGCGACAACGCCCTCGACACGCTCGCCGCCACCGACACCGTATTCCGAACACTGACAGGGAGAAGCTAGTGAGTACTGAAACATCAACGGACACAACAGCATCCGATTCGCCGGCAGTCACTGATCATGGTGAGCCACAACAGGATTCGACCACTGAGCCGGACACATCGGACACGCCGGACACCACCGACGAGGCACCGGCCGACCAGGAGCCGGACGACGCCAGTGAGCCGGACGGCGACCAGGAGCCGGACGACAAAGGCGGTGACCGCGAGGCCGCTCGGTACCGGCGTCAGTTGCGGGCAGCCGAAGCCGAACGCGACCGGCTGCGCTCACAAGTCGAGACCTACCACCGCAGCGAGGTCGAACGCCTCGCCGGATCACGCGGCCTGATCGACCCGTCCGACATCTGGGCGTCCGGTGTGAGCCTCGATCAGATGTTGACCGACGCCGGGCAGGTCGACCCGGCCCGCGTCGACCGCGTCGTCAACGATCTGCGTGTGAGCCGCCCGCACTGGGTCCGCAGCGCCGCAGCACCCGCCTCTGCAGTCACCAGTGCCGGGAAGCCCGGTCACGGCGACGGCGGCGGCACGACGGCGACGTGGAAAGGTGTGTTCGACCGCGCCCTCACCGGAGCAGACGCCGACGACTTGTGAATCTGCCCGTCGCTGAGCCACACTCGATGTGACGTTCGACCACCGGCCCGTGGCCGACCGAATGTCACGAACGCCCCAGGTGGGCACCGCGAGCAGGCCCGTGGCCCTCGCGTGAACCTCACACCGTCGACCCGGCCTGCACGCCGGGTCCGTTCACCTGGAGCGTGAAACATGACTCTGCTCGGCTCAAATGCTGCCGGGATTCTCAAGCCCGAAGAAGTCCACGATCTCATCGTCCAGCCCACGCAGGAAGCGTCGGTAGCGATGCAGACCGCCACCGTAATCCCCACCAGCACACGGGAATTCCGCTTCCCTGTGATCACCGACGACGTGGCGGCTGGCTGGTACGACGAAGGCGAGGACATCAACCTCACCGACCCCGAGGTCGACGCTGTCGTCGCCGTTCCGAAGGCGCTCAAGTCGCTGACCAAGGTGAGTCGCGAACTGGCCGAGGACTCCTCGCCCGAGGCGACCGCGCTCGTCGGCCAGTCGGTGGCCCGCGACATCGCCCGCAAGGTCGACCAGGCGTGGTTCGCCGCCTCGACAGCCAAGGGTCCGGCGGGCCTGCGCTCACTGATCGGCACGGCCGGTGCCGTCGTCGGCGGCAACTACGCCAACAGCGACCCGTTCGCCGAAGCGATCAGCGCCATCGAGCAGACCGGCTCGACGCCGACGGCGTTCGTCGGGTCCGCTGGCACCGTGCTCTCACTGAGCAAGCTGAAGAAGGCCACCGACAGCAACGAACCGCTGCTGTCGCCGAACCTGGCGACCGGCGCGACTCAGCGCATCGAGCGCCAGATGCTCGGCGTGCGGCTGTGGACGGTGCCCGACACCGTCCTCGATGAGGACGAGGTCTGGGCATACGACCGGTCGAAGGTGTTCGTCGTCCTGCGCAAAGACGTTGACCTGCAAGTGGACCCGAGCTTCTTCTTCGGCTCCGACAGCCTCGCAGTCCGGTGTGTGATGAGGGTGGACTTCGCGTTCCCGCACCCGCAGAGCGTCGTCCGCATCGGACCCGACGGCTCGTAACAGGATCTGACCCGGTCAGTCCCGGCTCTGCGGATCTGGTTCCTCCTGCGCAGCAACGGGATTGACACGGTTCAGGCGGCACCCGGCCGACGGTCGGCTGCTCTGAGCGCGAAGCCAGAAGAAGCTCCTGCCTCGGGCCGTCGGCTGGTGTGCCGCACCAAACGTGTGAGGAGTCCCGATGCCCATTTGCACCGCGCCAGGTTGTGACAAGAAGGCATCTCGCCGACTTGGTGGCCCAGCACCTCTGTGCTGGTCGCATTACTACCGCGAGCTACAGGACCGTCACCCGCCTTGCTCGATGGACGGGTGCGGCAGTCCTGCCAAGGTCGTCTCAGTGGCGTTGTGCGCCAGGCACTATCATCGACTGTGCCGGAATGGGCACCCGATGGCTACGCGGCGGCGGGAGTCTCGCGGTGTCTGCGTGATGGACGGGTGCGAGAACCTCGACTGTGGACCGCACGGCCTGTGTCCTAAGCATGAAACGCGGGTCCGGCGCTACGGCGACCCGCACTTCGTCCCTAAGCGCCGGTTCAAACGCGGCGCTGACAGCCCTGGGTGGCGAGGCGACGACATCGCCTATCGGACAGCCCATGAGCGGCTCCAGAAACTGAAAGGACCAGCGAGGCAGCACAACTGCATCGCCTGTAGCGAGCGTGCCGCCGACTGGAGCTACAACTACGCCGACCCCAACGAGAAGACCGACCCGAAAACCGGCGCGTTGTATTCGGCCAACCCCGACTTCTACGAGCCACGTTGCCGCCGATGCCACACCGCATTCGACCAGGCGCACCGAACGTGGCCTGACACAGGAGGTTTCACGCATGCCGAGAGCACCAAAACCGTGCGGCCGCAACGGATGTAAGCGACTGGTGTACCCGCCCCGTAAGCACTGTGAGGCGTGCAGCGGCTGGAACACCAGCCCGCAGACCGCGTCGTCGCAGGCGACTGGCCGTCATCGCTGGCGTGCGGTTGTGAGACCGGCTGTGCTGCGCCGTGACGGCTACCAGTGCCAGCTTCGCTTCCCCGGCATCTGCGTTGGCCGCGCCACCGAGGTCGACCATGTTCGCGAGGTGTCCGACGGCGGCGTCGACAGCGTCGAGAACGGAATCGCGGTTTGCATCCCGTGTCATCGCCGCAAGACCGCCAAGCATGCTGCCCGAGCCAGCCACACCAACCGATGACGCCAGACGCCGACATTACCCACGGGTGGGTAATGCTGGCGCACCGAAACCCCTCGCGGATCCGCGGATCCGCGGATCCGCGAGGACTTTCCGACCACCACTGAATATTGTTGGAGGACAACATGACTGCTGTCGGTTCGCCTGTACAGGCCGCTGAGAAGCTCGCCGCCGATCTCACCGGCATCGCTGACCGGCTGATGACGCTACGTGGCCGAGCGGACTGGAGCGCCGACCACGATGCCCTGGTCGGTGCCGCCATCGACGCCGTCACCGCCGCTGCGACCTCGACGGCTGCCGACCGTGCTCGCCGCGTCCAGGCCGCAGCCGACGCCCGCGACGATGACCGCGTCCGCGCCCACGCTGCCCGCTCCCCGTATCGCACACCCGAGAGCGACCGGCGCACAGGTGGTCCGGCCGCAGTGGCGAAGAAGGCCCGCGCCAAGGCCAGGAAACGGGCCTAACCCGAAGGTGACACATTCAATGCCAATTGACATGAATTCTGTTACCGTGGGGGAATGACCGACTGCTCGATCACCGGATGCGCCAAACCGCACAAGGCACGCGGGCTCTGCGCCGTCCACTACGCCCGTCACCGCCGCCACGGCGACTCCCACACCGTCAAGCGCCCAGGCCGACCCCGCGATCCTGGCCGCGCCGCAATCGAAGCCGTCCTCGGCGAAGACTTCGGCAGCCGCCGCACCATCGAGCGTTACCACCGCGCCAACAACATCCTCAACGCCCTCGCGGCTCACGGTCTCGTCACAGCCGCTGAAGCCGCCGAACTTCGCCGTCGCGCCATCGAACTCGGCACCCGACCCAATGGCACCCTCAACGTCAGCAGGGTGCTGGAGTACGCCGAGGACCAGGCCGCGATCATCCTCGCGCACCTGGACGACGACGAGGACGCCTGAGAGCCTCTCTGCCGCACGGCCGCTGCCACCACCACACCACGCCACCAACGGCGCTCAGCGAGGCACACAGCCACCCGCAGCGCACCCCCGAGCGCCGACACCATCAGCCACCCGACGGCCCGCGCCCAACACACCGGACGACCAACTGTTCCACCTGAGACAGTTACGAGTTAGCTGCACGGCATAAACCCCCCGGTGGGGGATGCCTCCCCCATAGCTGAACCCCCACCGGCCCGGTCTGGACAATCGGTTGGCTTCGGATCCCAGATCCCCGGTGGGGTCCACTGGCTGGGATGGCCTGGGCGGGCTTATTGGCCCGGTTGGGTCAATTTCCCAAAACGGGCGCACCAACTGACCTGGGGGAACAGGAAGTAGCTGCTCCCGTAGCAGCTAATAGGCTATGAAAGAGGAGGTGCGACAACATGATTCGCGGTCCTCGCGCATCAGTGCGCGTACACTTTTCGGCATGAATGTTGACATGAGTATCCCGACGCGGGATGAGATCGAGTCCATGTCCGACACCGAGCACAAGGTGCTGGAGAACCGGCTGCGCCGCGCCGCCGAGCGCCAAGGTCTGCGGCTGGTGAAGTCGAGGGCGAAGGATCCGCGCTCACACCTGTACGGCACCTACATGCTGGTCGACGCAGCGACCGACTTCGTGGTGTTCGCCGACCACTCCACCGGCCGGGGCTTCGGCCTCGACTTGGTCGACGTGGCCGGGTGGCTCTTCGGTCAGCGGCCTGCCGCCCAGGCCGACGCCAGGGAGGTACTGCAGTGAGCGAGATCGAGCAGCGCAGCGACAGCGAGGAGTACGCCCGCGAACTCGACTCGCAGATTCGCACACTGGCCCATCACGCGCACGTCGTCATCGAGGCGCTGGCCGCGTTGGTCGAGCAGGCCAAGGCTGACAGCATCCACACGACTCTGGGCTACGCGTCGTGGACCGCCTACATCGCCGATGCCCTCGACGGGCAGTGGAAGTTGGAGCGCGACAAGCGAGGTGAGGTGGTGCGATTCCTCGACGCTCACGGGATGTCGAGTCGAGCCATAGCCAAGGCGCTGGGTATCGGCAAGGGCACCGTGCATCGCGAGCTTGAGGCAGCGCCCCGTTTGGGGCACCTGATCACCGGCACGGACGGCAGGCAGTACAGCGTCGATGACCGCGAGGCCCGCGAAGACGGCGAGGAATCCGACGAAGACTTTCTGGCTCGCATGCAAACTGAGAGCGAGGCCCGAGGCCGCGTGATTCACATACCCGCGACCGTTGAGGAGGCCGCTGAGATGGCCGAGCGCATTACCGACGAAATGCGCCGGTTGGAGCGCATCCTGTTCGACCGGGCATTCATAGCAGTGCAGAAACGGCCTCCCGGTGCGCTTCGCGACGCATACGAGTTTGGCCTGTATATCCGATGGCGGGCGACTCGCATCCGCTGGTTACTGAACGACGGCATGAGTATCGAGGAGATCGCCGAGCACGTCGGCGAATCGGTCGATTCGGTCCTCGATCACCTCGATGCACCGCAGGGGACGAACGAAAAGTTCTTCGCGGACGTGCTGGCACCCACCGAGGGTGAGATCGCTTGAGCCACAACGTGTCAGCGGATAGTCTTCGGCGGCTCTCCTTCCGGCACGCCTAATTCCTTGCGTATTGCCGCGATGAGGACGAAGGGCGAACTGTCCGCTTCGTAGACAAGATCTTCGTCATGCGTCACCATCGCTGGGTCATCGGACGACCGACGCAACGTACCGGCCCACACGGTCGTAATCTCGAAAGCCCTCTGCGCCAGAGCAATCACTGCTTCAGACCCATAAATCTCGACTCGCTGAAGGTGGTGGTACAGCGGGCCATACCAGTCGTAGGGCAAGGGCAGCCTGGACAGGTCCGCCCCTTCGTCAAAGAAAGAATTCGCGAACGCCAGCGCCTGACGGAGGGCCTCGTAGAACCCGAGGTAGGCGTCGCGGCGCTCCTCAAAAGTCCTTGCCGCATCCTCGCGTGCCCAACGCGCACGTTCCCGCTTGAACTCCTCGGCTCGACTCTCGCGCTCGCGTCTGTCGGCGCTTCGCTGGGTGATAACCACGCCGCCGAGCGCACCGCCGAGTGTGCCGATGAACCCGAGTGCCGCCACGACCAGTGGCACCCAAATCGGCGTGGTGCTCATAATCCCGACCTCCCCTGCGGGTCTATTGGCTCCGCGTCGACGTCGCCCGTAGTCATGCCCCGACCTCCTGATCCGCGAGCTTCGACAGGGCGTCGGCGATTATCACGTCCCGGCCGTCGACCTGCTGCTGGTATTGAAGACTCGCCTTGGCCGTCGAGTGGCCCAGCCGCTGCATGGTCTCGACCAGGTTCGCCACCCGTGCCGTCTGTGTTCCGGCGAAGTGCCGCAAATCGTGTATCCGAACCCCTTCGCGCCCAATGGCCTTCAGGGCGGGCCGGAACACCGAATCGGCGAACACCTTGTCGTTGAGATGCCCGCCCCGGCTGTTGGGAAACAGCAACGCGTCCGGCTCCGCAGCCACATGCACATCGAGGTGGTGCTTGACGGCCTCGCGAATGTGCGGCGGCAGCACCACCTTTCGCGGCTTACCCGTTTTCGGGGTGTCGATGTAGGTCTTGCCGTCGCGGCGCGTGACCGAGCGTGCCACGGTGAGGATCTCGCAGCCCTCACTGAGGTCTTGGCGGCGAAGCTCACTGACCTCACCCCACCGCAGACCGCACCACGCCGACAGCAGGATCAGGGCACGCCGGTTGTCCGGCGCGGCCTCAGCCAGCCGCCCCATGTCGCGCACTGACAAGACGACCGGCTCACGCTCGCGGTGGATGTTCATCGCCCCATCGATCTGGCACGGATTCGACGCCAGCAGGCCATCTTTCACCGCCGTCGCCAGGATCGAGTGCAGCAGCCCGTATGCCTGCGAGTTCTGGCGCTTGGTACCCGCGTCCAGCGCCGCGTACCAGCCACGGATCCGCACCGGGGTGATCGAGGTGACCGGCAGCTTGCCCAGTGTCGGCTCGATCAGCCGGGTGAACTGCGACTTGTACAGCGACCGGGTGCGCGGCTTGAGCTTGCGCTGCTCGATCCACTGATCGCCGTAGACGGCCAGCGTCATCCCGGCCACCGTCGCCGCAGCGGCCCGCTCGGCCGGTCGCGTCCACTCCCCGCGCTCGATCAACCGGCGCTCGTTGCCGAGCCAGTGCTCGGCGTCGGTCTTGGCGGTGTAGGTGATCGGCGCGTAGTGCCGTGGCCCGCCCAGCGGCCACACGTAGCTCGCCTGGTATCGCTTCGACCTCATCCGAACGACGTGGCCCCATCCCCGCCGTCCCGGCTTGCCTGCCATCTTGTTTGCCTCCCCTGCACGATCTCTGCACGATCTATGTTTCAACACAGTACCCGCAGTGCCCTTGCTTGCAACGAATGCCACCGTGTGAACGTAAAGGTAGAGGGGCATAAAGGCAGGTTGGCAGCTATCCGGCGATCAAACGAAGCGGCAGATTCGAATCCTGCCGGGGGCACTCAGTCACCACTTCGTGATCAGCCGTCAAGACGTTGATGCGGCTGCATCAAATCGCGACTTCGAGAAATACTCGGATACTTCGCTAATCGGTCGGTTGCAAAGCATCCGCTACCGGGGATCAACCCGTCAGCCGAGTCGACGGCCGTTACGGGATGCCTGGATGGACGTCGTAGGTCAGATCGGCATGCGATATCCGAAGAACTCGTGGTCCTCGTTATAGCCGCCGTGCCCCCATCCGATGTCGCTAATATCTGCCACGAACTCGACGGCCGAAACCCATTTGACCTGTTTGAAGCCAAGTTCGAGTTCATTGCGCACCCGCAACGGCGCGCCGTGGGCCTCGCTGAGCGGTTGGCCGTTCATCTCGTAGGCCAACATCGCCATCGGCGAGCGCATGTGCTCGATCTTGTGGCAGGCGTAGTACCTACCGGTGTTCGGTTCGGCGCCGTCGGCGAAGGAGTAAAACACCACCCACCGCGCCGTAGGAAGCGGACGGACGATGTCGAGAAGGTCGCTCATGCCGACCCCGCCCCACTTGGCCACCCCCGACCAACCCTGAATGCAGTAATGCTGGGTGATCTGCTCCCGTTTCGGCATCGCCAGCAGGGTTCCATAGGACAAGCGCACCGGATTCTCAACGAGCCCTTCGACACGCAGGGAGTACTCCGACCATCCGGATCGCTGCAGCCGCCGGTAGTACTCGGAGTCTGGCAACCGACCGTTCATCCAGAAGTAGGGTGTGATGTCTTTTTCCTGGTAGCTGGCTCGCGAGGTCGTGCGTTCCATTAGATCCTTGGCCCAGCCGACGATGAACCGGCCGGTGCTCTGGACGAGCCGGGGGTACCGGATGGTCAGTGGAGTCGCGATGAGCCATAACAACACCACCACCACAGCGGCTACCCCGACGATCGCCAACGCCCAGTTTGAACGCGTATCGGTCCCCAAAGTGATGTGGTTGAGGTTCTGCACGGCGTCGGTGGCGAGCACCATGGTGACGTGGCAGACGATGAACAGCAGCATCCAACATAGGACGCCGAAGTGGACGGTGCGCGCCACCTGCCGGTTCAGCACACCACGGCCAGTGCCGAACCGCGCGGCCACGGCCGGCGCTTGGAGCAAGCCGGTGAGCAGGGCCAACGGCGCCGCAATGAACACTGTGACGAAGTAGGCCAGGATTTGCAGGCCGTTGTACGTTGTGAAACCCGCGTTGGCCGGGAAATCGAGGGAGGCGTACTGCACCGCGGTGGACAACGCGTTCGGAAAGACGGTCCACGACTGTGGCACGAGCCGCTGCCACTGGCCCGTGCTGAACAGCAGCACGTAGAACACCACGCCGTTGAGCAACCACAACAGGTCAAAGCTGAAGTGCCACCAGCGCGCCAACCCGATCGAATGGCGGATCCCCGGTATCCCCAGCCACTTCGGAAGCGCAACGGCGTCATCTTTCGACGTCCACACCCGCGACGGGTTGCTCTTGTCCATCCGGTCGGGCGGAACCGGGCCGCGCATCCGAAACCATTCGGTACCCGGCCGACATCCTGAGTTCACGTACAACCGTGGGTGGTCGGCGAGTATCTGCAGCCCCGCACGGATGATGAACATCATGAACACGATGTTGAAGAAATGCTGCCAGCGCAGCCAGGCCGGGAAGCCTGATGTTACCGCCGGTGCGTAAGTTGTTGCGGTACCCGGATACTCGATGATGAAGTTTTGCATCCAGGCGTACTGCCGCAACTGTCGTGCTACCAGGACGGCGATCACGATCCCGACGCAGCCCAGCAGCACCAACCATAAGCAGTTGACCCACCGCCGACCGAGCCGAAACGACGGAACATTCGCGCGCACTTGCGGAATGCCGCCGGCGAACTCACGTTCATCGACTCTTTCGAGGCTTGATGTCGGTCGAGCACGCGGATCGAGCAGCGCATCAAGTGGTTCGTTCGCGTTGAGCTCGTCAGCGCGGTGATCGTCGATGGTCATGTGGTGTCCTCCCGGAAGGTCAACACAACCTCACCAACCGTCGACCGCCCCAACGCAATCGGCAGAATCAGCACTTGCGGATAAGTCCGGTCGAGGATGCCGGTCACAGTATCCACGGGAAGTAGCCGTACATCGGATAGTTGTCGACGAACGGCGGGGAGTCGTTGATCTGCGCGTTACCGGGCGACATGCACATGCTTGCCACTCTGGTGGTGGTGCATCTCATCGGGGACGGCTGAATCTGTTGATTACCAACGGATTGAACGGAACTAGCTGTGGGCTCTGCCGGGGGTGCGGCCTGCGCCACCGGCGTTAAGATAACGGCCGCGACGGCTCCGGACGCAAAAAGAGCGGCGAATGATCCAATCTTCATTACCTCTCACCTCCATGCTTATTGAGAGGGGTAATACCAAAGTAACTCTGCTGTATGTGAATTCGCTGTACTGAGCCTGAGTACGTGCATATACCAACGGATGATGAACCTGAGAAGCGAAGGCGCGTCTCGTGCTGCTCGTCGCGTAGATCGCGAGCGGCTGACTATACCGGCAGGCTGGTGCCGGTTTCCTTCTGGGCGAACTCCCACAACCTGCGGGCGTCGTCGTAATCGCACGCGACCGCGCCGCGACCGCTCAGCGTCGGCCCACCCTTCAGCCCGTACCGGCTGTCGATGCCGACATAGCTGCCGGGCGGGATCGGCTCGGTGATGCAGTACAACGTCGGAGCGGCGCCCGCGTCGAGATCGTTGGCGAGCACCCGCGCCACCGTCTTGACCACCCCGTGAAACGCGGCCATGACTGGCTTTTCCGAGACGTTCGACAGGTTGGACGCCACCCAGCCGGGATGCGTGAGGAAGCTGCTGATCGGCGAATCGGCCTCACGCAGCCGGCGGTCGAGCTGCAGCCCCCACCACATCACGGCCAGCTTCGACCGGGCGTAGGCCGGGAACGCCGACCATTTGCTCGAGCGCAGATGCGGGTCGTCAAAATTGAACGTCGCCGACTTGTGCGCGTCGGAGCCCACGTTGATGATCTTCGAGCGCACCCGTGGAAATAGCAGGTTGGTCAACGCGAACGGTCCGAGGAAGTTGGTGCCGAGCGTGATCTCGAAACCGTCGTTGGTCTCGCGCCGGTTCTGCGCGACGAGGCCCGCGTTGTTGATGAGGATGTCGACGTCGCCCTCGAGCAACTCGGGGAAGGCGCGCACCGACGACTGATCGGCGAGGTCGAGTTTGAGCACCGAGGTGTCTCCGCCCATCTCGGCCGCCCGCTGTGCGCCGAGTTCGAGGTTGCGCACGGCGAGGATCACGTGCGCGCCCGCACCGGCCAACGCCCGCGCCGTCGCCAGCCCGACACCGTTCGTCGCGCCGGTGACGACGATCCGCTGTCCGCTGAGATTGCCCAGCCTGCTCGGCGACCAGTTCGTAGCCATCGCACGAGATTAGCGACAACCCCGACACCCGCGATCGTTGACACGACACATCGGTGCTGGTTGTCTACTCGCCGATGAGCGACTCCGCCCGCGAGATCGAGAATCTCGTCTACGCATACGCCGAGCGAATCGATGCCGGCGACCTCGAAGGTGTCGGCGCACTGTTTGCCCACGGGCGGATCAACGCCGTCGAGAACGGACCGCCGGACACGGTGTTCGAGGGTGCGAACCGCGCACGCGAGATGTTCGCAATGGCGGTGCGCCTCTACGACGACGGCACACCGAGGACCAAACACCTGACCACGAACGTCACCGTGCTCGTCGACGACGAGGCCGGTACCGCCCGCGGGAGCGCTTATTACTGCGTCACGCAGGCGACACCGGACCTACCACTGCAGGTCATCGTGACCGGTCGTTACCGCGACACGTTCCACCGCGTCGATGGCGCGTGGTGGTTCGACACTCGCACCATCTTCATCGACCAGGTCGGCGACACCAGCCACCACCTGAAGTTCTAGCGGCGGCCCCGGGTCACCTCCACCACTTCCAGGGCTTGTCCCAATGTCCGGGCGGCGGAACGCCGGGGATATGGGCGATATGCCCGGGCGGCGGAACCCCCGGGATGTGCGCGATATGCCCTGGTGGCGGAACGATATGCCCCGGTCCTGGCGGGTGCCACCAGTGGTCGTCGGCCACCGCCTGGCCCGCGCCGAGGCCTGCGGCGAATCCCAACGCCCCGACCATCACGGCTCCTGCCGCTAACCTCTTCAATCCTGTCATCGTCATCGTGATTTCCTCTCGGCAATCTGCCCCCGCCGCTGCTATGGACGCTCGTATTGCAGTCCAACGCCATGCGACCCTCACGACTTCCCCGACAGACCCATCCTGCCATTCGCGCGGAACCGACCGCCAACCGCCCTACGGCGCGAACTCGCTGATCACCTCGGCGACCTTGCGCACCTGCTCGATGTCCGAACTCGTTGGAATCAGATGAATTTCGTCGGTGCCGATGTCCTCGAACCGGTGTAGAACATCGAGAAGTTCCTGTTCGGTGCCCGCCCAACCCGTCGTGGGCGCCATCGCGTCGACGATGTCGCCGGGGATCCAGTTCATGTACCGCCGCAAATGTCGATGTACCTGTTCGCGGGGCTGTTCACCCTCGCCGATCGCGAACCAGAACGACGTCGCCAGGTGCGGCGCGGGCTTAACGGCCTCGGCCCACGCGGTGCGGGCGACGTCGAACAGTTCGTTCTGTCGGGCGACATCGAGATCGAGCGTCGTACCTGCCAGCCCGTCCGCCCATCCGGCCGCGCTGCGGACGGTCTTCGGCCCGATCGTGCCGACCAACAGTTTGGGTCCGCCGGGCTGAACCGGCACCGGACCGACCGGGAGGACGGATTCGGTGACCTTCTCCCCCGCCCAGATTCTGCGCATCACCGCGACACGATCGGCCATCCCGCGCATTGTTTGGCCGGTCGGGTCCGCGGCCACCGCGCGGTAGTCCTCCTCCCTGCCGCCCACGCCCAGACCGACCGTCAGCCGGCCGCCACAGAGCATGTCGCCGGTGGCCAGCGCCTTGGCCAGCATCACGGGATCGTGCAACTGCGGGACGATGACGGTCGTCACGAGCCGGACGCGCTCGGTCCACACGGCGAGCGCCCCGAGCAACGTCAGCGAATGCGGGTTGTCGAACGCGATGCGCTCACCCCAGCACAGCGACGAGAACGGCCCTTCGTCGATCACGCGGGCCCAGGTCTCGAGCGTCTTCGCATCGAGGTCGGGTTCCATGACCGGCATCGTCATTCCGACTTGCACAACGGCGATTCTGGCACGACTGGCAGCATGTGGGGCATGGCGATCACCACCACGTCCATCGCGCACCTCCGGCTCACGGTCACCGACATCGAACGGTCGCGGGAGTTCTATGAGTCGGTGTTCGGCTGGCGCGTGTTCATCGAGCTTCCGGAGGGCGCCAATGCGGCCACTCGCGAGGCGTTGAGCTTCCTGTACGGCGGCGTCATCTACGACCTAGGTGGCGTCCTGGTCGCTCTGCGGCCCGTGGGAACCGACACCTTTGACGAGGACCGCACCGGCCTCGACCACGTCGCGTTCCGGCTGAACAGCAAGGACGAACTCGATTCCGCCGAAAGCCATCTCGACGATCTCGGCATCGACCACGAACCCATCAAGGACATCGGCCCGATGTACATCCTGGAGTTCCGCGACCCGGACAACATCGCGCTGGAGCTGAGCGCCCCGAAGTGACCCTCAGGTGAGCCTGCCGATGATGTCGGCCACCGAACCCGGCTTCGCGTCGCGGAAGCCCGTACCCGCCCACACGTTCACGCCGTGCGGGTCGCCCGCGCGCACGGCGGCCGCCCGCAACGGGCTGGTCAGGTAGTGCACCTCGGGGTAACCCAGCGGCGCCTCGTCTTCGTGGTCGTCGACGAACCGGTTGCGCAGGCCGCGTGCGTAGCGGCCCGAGAATGCCTTCGTCACAACCGTTTCGGTGAAGGAACGGTCTTGTAGTGCGGCACGGTGCACGGCACTGCTGCCGGCCTCGTCGGCGAGAAGGAACGCGGTGCCCAGTTGTGCGGCCACCGCACCGGCGCACCGCACCCGGTCGATGTCGTCGGCGCTCATCAGGCCTCCCGCGGCGACGACGGGCACGTCGACGTCGGCGATCACCGAAGCCAGCAGTTCGTCCAGCGGGACCTCTGACGGCCGCGCGGTCGGGTCGAACGTGCCGCGGTGGCCTCCGGCACCGGGGCCCTGCACGGCGACCGCATCCACGCCGCGGGCCACCGCCTGCTGCGCTTCGGCGAGCGTGGTCACGGTGCCGACCGTGGTGATGCCGGCCGCGCGCAACCGCTGTATCTCCTCGGCGCTGGGCAGACCGAAGGTGAACGACGCCACCGCGGGCTTGAGGTCGGCCAAGACGTCGATCTTGGCCGCCCAGGCGTCGTCATCGAACCGGGGCTCACCGAGCGTGGCGCCGTAGCGTTCGGCGTCGCGGATCAGTGCCTGCGTATAGCGGGCGATCGTCTCGGGATCGGCGGCGCTGGGCTGCGATGCGAACAGGTTCGCACCCACCGGGCCGGTTGTCAGCCGCTGTGTCGCACTGAGGCGTTCGCCGAACACCTCGGCGGTCAGGTAACCGGCGGCGACGAAACCCAGTCCGCCTGCCCTGGTTCCCGCGGCGGCGAGTTGCGGCGTGGAGGGGCCGCCCGCCATCGGGGCCACGATGACGGGATGTTCAAGTTCCCTGAAGTCGAAGGTCACGCGTCCATCGTGCATCGTTGTCGGCGCGCCACCGCGGTGGTTGACTGAATCGGTATGGCCATCACCTTCAACCACACCATCGTGGCCTCGAAAGACCGCGAGGAATCGGCCCGGTTCTTCACCGAGTTGTTCGGGTTGCCCCCTGCCCGGGAGTTTGGTCACTTTCTGGTCGTGGACCTGGCGCACGACGCCAGCCTCGATTACGCCCAAGTCGGCCCGGACGAGGACATCCGTCCGCAGCACTACGCATTCCTGGTGTCCGAGGACGAGTTCTCCGACATCTACGACCGCGTCCTGGCGCGCGGCCTGCAGCACTGGGCAGATCCGCGGGGCATGCGCCCGGGCGAGATCAACCACAACGACGGCGGTCGCGGTGTCTACTTCCAGGACCCGGCGGGCCACTATCTCGAGATCATCACCCGGCCCTACGGTTCCGGCGCGACCTGACCCGCGCCAACGAGGCTAGTTCAGCGAGTGTCCCCGCTTGGTCTCCTGATCGCGGTAGTCGTCGGCGAGCTTGCGGACGCGCTTGGGCAGCGCATCGGCGGCCACGTCGGCGATGCTCGTCTGCTCGAGCACCGATCGCATGCTTGCGCGCAGTGCACGCCAGACGTCGGTCAGCGGCGTCGTCGGGCCCGTATAGGGCAGATCTCCCAGTCCGATGTCACGAACGCTGGCCAGCGGGCCGTCGATGCAACGCAGCACGTCGGCGATGCTGATGTCTTTCGCCGGGCGGGCCAACTCGTAGCCGCCTTCGCGGCCGCGGTGGCTGCGCACGAGTCGATCGGTGCGCAGGGCGGACAGGATGTCGACGAGGAACTGCGGAGGAATGCCCTGCGCCTTGGCCAGGTCGTCGGTGGTGACGAGGACACCGTCGTCGGCGGTGGCCAGTTGCACCATCGCGCGGACGGCGTACTCCGCTTTGGCCGACATACGCATCTGAAGGATTCTGCCACTGACCGCGTGCACGACCCGGTTGGTACGTTCGGCAGCTATGGCGGGTGAGGGTTGGCGGACACTGGTCGACGGGATGCGCACGGCCGGGGAGACGCTGGCCGAGTTCACCGAAGGGCTCGACCCGAGCGAACAGGCCGACGGCCAGCGGGCACTGACGCGGGCCCTCAACAATCTGCTGGGCCGCCTCGAAGTCGACCGCGATCGCCCGGAACTGGTGCCGTTCAACGGTTGGCGGGAGAAGTTCTTCATGGACAATCCCGACTTCCGGTATTGGATCACCGACATTCGCGACAACCGGACCTACCGAATCTCGGGCAACGTCGGAGACTCGGTGTACCAGTCGATCACGGTGTACAGCGGGACCGGTGTCGCCGACGCGGCAGCTGTGGCACGCCTGGAGACCGGCGACCTGGAGATCGATTCCGACGGGAAGTTCACCGCCACGCTGGCGGACCTGCCGCCGGGGTCGTCGTCGGTGTGGGTGCGCTATGCGCACCACAGCTCGGATCCGGCAAGCCCCGGCTGGTGCCACATCGAGGTGCTCGACGCCGACGACACACCCCCTTCCCCTACTGATCTGGACCGCGGGCTCTCGCGGCTGGGCACCGTGATCGCCAACGTGACCAACGTTTTCGAACTGTCGACAGCCGCCGACTTGAAAGCACCGAACGGCGTGCGGCACTGGTCGGCGATGGCCGGGGGCGCAGCGTTCACCGAGCCGGGCATCCACTACGTTCGCGGCGCATGGCAGTTGGCCGACGGTGAGGCGTTGGTGCTCGAAGGCTCGGTGCCGGCGTGTCGGCACTGGAACATCGTGCTGTACAACCGCTTCCTCAACTCGCTGGACCACCGTCACCGCACCGTCACCCGTACCGCGGCCTCGACCACCCTGACCGATGGCAGGTTTCGGTTCGTACTCGCGGCGGAGAACCCGGGTGTCGACGGCTACGACTGGCTCGACACCGAGGGCCGGCCCTTCGGGCTGTTCGTCCTGCGGTTCCTCCACCCCGTCGGAGAACCGGAACTGCCCACGGCGCGCCGGATCCGGCTGGAGGAGCTGCGATGACGTGGCGGCCGCCGCGGCGCACCGAAGTGGCCGAGCAGATCTACACCGAGGCGGCCAAGGACCGGGCCGAGAATCCGCACCGCTACCGGTTCGACGCCCAACGTGTGGTTGAACGGGCATGCCGGCGTGGCGAATACACCCCTGAGCAGTTCGCGCCCGGATGGGCCGACGGGTTGGACGCCTTCCTGGGCTCGGCCGACCAGGACGGCAGGCTCAACGCCCTCGGCATCCGGATGGCGCTGCAGTCGGCGACCGGAAGGCTGCTCGCGGGTGCGCGGATTGCGCAGTGCCGTGCTGCGCGGCGCGATCTGTGCGACGCCGCGTTGCCCCCGCCGATCGTGATCATCGGCGGGTGGCGCACCGGCACGACGTTTTTGTTCCGCCTGCTGGGCACCGACCCTCGTCTGCGCGCACCGCTGCCTGCCGAATTGGTATCGCCCTGGCTGTTCATCGAACCCTTCCGTCCCGACCCCACCGAGGTGAGCGCGACGGCCAGCCAACTGCTGCATACGCTCAACCCGGACATGGCGATCGTGCATCCGTCCGGTCCGTCGCTGCCCGAGGAGTGCGTGCTCGCGATGGGCACCGACCTGCGCAACTGGGGCTTCACGTCGATGATGCGGTTGCCGGGCTACGCCGAATGGCTTGCCGCGCAGGACTTCACCGGGTCCTACGCGCGCTACCGCGAGGCACTGCAACTGCTGGCCCGCCACGACGACCGTCGATTCGTGCTCAAGGCTCCCGCGCACACCGCCGAGTTGGACCACCTGATCGAGACGTTTCCGGGGTTGGTGGTTGTGCAGATCCACCGCAACATCGTGGCGACGCTGACCTCGGGCGCAAGCCTGTTCGCGGTGTACCGCAGCACCTACAGCGACGATGTCGACGCGTTCGAGGTGGGCCGCCAACAGGTCACGCAGAGCGAGCTGTGGTTCCGGCGTGCCCTCCAGGTGCGCGACCGGACGCCGACGCATGCGGCGACGTTCGTCGACATCGACTACCGCGACCTGGTGTCGTCACCGAAAACGGCCCTGCAGCATGTCTATTCAGCCGCCGGAATGACTCCGCCCGAGGATCTCGACGCATTGGTCGATGAGTACAACCGCGCCAATCCCCGCGACGGGAAGGGCCAACACCGTTACACCCCGGAGGAGTTCGGTCTGATTCCCGAGCAGATCCGGGAACGATTCGCGTTCCTGGACTAGGGTTTCGGGCTAGTCGGCCGCGGTGACCCGCAGCACCGCGTCGGCCAGTTCGGGCCGGCACACCACCAAGTCGGGCAGTAGCGGATCGCGGCGGTTGTAGGACAGCGGCGACCCGTCGATTCGTGAGGTGTGCAGCCCGGCGGCGCGGGCGACGGCGACCGGGGCTGCCGAGTCCCACTCGTACTGGCCTCCCGCATGCACATAGACATCCGTGCGTCCCTGCACGACGGAGGCGACCTTCGCTCCGGCCGACCCCATTTCGACCAACGTGCCGCCCAGCGCGTCGCGCACCGCGAGCGCGATGGCCGGAGGCCGCGTGCGCGACACAACGATCCGCGGCGTCTCGGGTTGCGGCGGGGGCGGCGTGACCGTCGGCGTGGCCAGCGTCATACCCTGCGCCGGGAGCGCGACGGCCCCGGCCACCAGTCCTCCTGCCTGCCAGAGGGCAACGTGCACCGCCCAGTCGTCGCGTCCGAGTTCGGAGAATTCCCGGGTGCCGTCGAGGGGGTCGACGATCCAGACACGTTGGGCGGTCAGGCGCACCGGGTCGTCGGCGCCCTCCTCCGACAGCACCGCGTCGTCTGGCCGCTCCGTCGCCAGCGCTTCGGTCAGGAAATCGTGGGAGCGTTTGTCTCCGGCGGCTTTTCGTTCGGCGGCGGTCGCGTCGGCGAGCTCGTCCCGGACGTCGAGCAGAAGCTTTCCGGCCGCCGTGGCCAGCCGGGCGGCGAGATCGTGATCGCTCACTGGCGACTTTCGAGCAGCTCGATGACCATGTCCGCGAGCTCCTCGGGATCGCGTTCGGGTGTCAGGCGCAGGTCAGGATTCTTCGGCCGCTGATAAGGGCTGTCGATGCCGGTGAAGTGAGTGATCTCACCAGCACGGGCCTTGGCGTACAAGCCCTTCGGATCGCGTCGCTCACAGTCCTCCAGCGGGGTGTCGCAGAACACCTCGAAGAAGTCGAGCCCGGCCTCGGTGGTCACCTTTCGGGCCAGGGCCCGGTGCTCCTCGAGCGGGCTGATCGCGGGCACCAGCACAACCTGTCCGGAGTCGGCGAGGATCGCCGCGACGTGGGCCAGCCTGCGCTGGTTCTCGGCGCGGTCTGCCATCGAGAAACCGAGGTCGGCGTTGAGACCGTGACGCAGGTTGTCACCGTCGAGAACATAGGCGGGAACGCCCTTTTCGATCAGCTTCTGCTCGACGAGCATCGCCACCGACGACTTGCCGGAGCCCGACAGGCCGGTGAACCACACGGTCCTGCCCTTGCTCAGCCGGTCCTCGGCCTTGCACAGCGACTCGTGCCGGACGGTGTTGGGGCTCGAGGTGCGGGCGGTCACCTGCGGCAGGATCATGCCGGCGGCGACCGTGCCGTTGGTGTTCGGGTCGATCAGGATGAACGAGCCGGTGGTCGCGTTGCGGCTGTACTCGTCGAGCAGCAGCGGCTGTTGTGTGCGCAGCGAGATGCGGCCCAGCTCATTGAGTTTGAGCGCGGTGACGTCCTTGTCCCGGTGCAGCGTGTTGACGTCGAGGCGGTAGTCCAGCGCCGTGACCCGCGTCCGCGTGGTGCGGGTGGTGTGCTTGATGACGTAGTCGCGGCCGGGTTCCAGCGCGGAGCCGTCGGCCATCCAGCAGACGGTGGCATCGAACTCCTGCGCCACCCGCGGCTGGTTGTTCGGACGTGCGATGAGATCGCCGCGCGAGATGTCGATGTCGTCGGTGAGGCTGATCGCCACCGCCATCGGAGGAAACGCCTCATCGATCGGACCGGCGGGTCCCTCGATCGCCGCGATCCGTGACGTCAGCCCCGCGGGAAGCACGACGACCTCGTCGCCGACCTTCATCACGCCGCCGGCGACGGTGCCCGCATAGCTGCGGTGGTCGTGATGCTCCAAGGATTGCGGACGGATCACGTACTGAACAGGAAACCGCACGTCGACGAGGTTGCGGTCGCCGGCGATGTAGACCTCTTCGAGGTGGTTCAGCAGCGGCGGACCCTCGTACCACGGGGTGTTGTCGGATTTGGTGACGACGTTGTCGCCGTTGAGTGCCGACAGTGGGATCGTCGTCACGTCGTGGATGTCCAGGCGGGCGGCGAAGTCATGAAAGTCGTCGCGAATCTTCTCGAAACGCTCTCTGTCCCAATCGATCAGGTCCATCTTGTTCACCGCGAGCACGATGTGCCGGATGCCGAGCAGCGACGCGAGGAACGCGTGGCGCCGCGACTGCTCGAGCAGACCGTGGCGCGCGTCGACCAGGACGATCGCCAATTGTGCGGTGGACGTACCGGTCACCATGTTGCGGGTGTACTGGATGTGGCCGGGGGTGTCGGCGATGATGAATTTGCGCTTGGGCGTTGCGAAGTAACGGTAGGCGACGTCGATCGTGATGCCCTGCTCACGCTCGGCCCGCAGGCCGTCGGTCACCAGCGCCAGGTCGGTGTAGTCGTGACCGCGTTCCTTGGAAGTCCGCTCGACCGAGGCCAGTTGGTCTTCCATGACGGCCTTGGAGTCGAACAGCAGCCGTCCGATGAGGGTCGACTTGCCGTCGTCGACGGAACCCGCGGTGGCGATTCGCAGCAGCGTCGCGGCGGTCCGGGTGGTGGGCCGCTCGGTGGTGCGAGTCATCAGAAGTAGCCCTCTCGCTTGCGGTCTTCCATACCGGCCTCGGAGATGCGGTCGTCGGCGCGGGTGGCGCCGCGTTCGGTGAGCCGCGAGACCGCCGTCTCGGCGATGACCTCGGAAACCGTTGCGGCGTGCGACTCCACGCAGCCGGTGCAGGTGACGTCGCCGACGGTGCGGAACCGGACGGTCTTCTCGACGATCTCCTCGTCCTTGCGGGGCTGCAGGTACTTGTGCACGGCCAGCAGCATGCCGTCGCGCTCGAACACCTTGCGGCGGTGGGCGTAGTAGATCGACGGCAGCTTGATCTTCTCGGCGCCGATGTAGGACCAGATGTCGAATTCGGTCCAGTTCGACAGCGGGAACACGCGGATGTGCTCGCCCTTGTGGTGGCGGCCGTTGTAGAGGTTCCACAGCTCGGGCCGCTGGGCCTTCGGATCCCATTGGCCGAACTCGTCGCGGAAGGAGAACACCCGCTCCTTGGCGCGTGCCTTCTCCTCGTCGCGGCGGGCGCCGCCGAACGCGGCGTCGAACTTGTTCTCGCGGATCGCGCGCAGCAGGGTCACCGTCTGCAGCGGGTTGCGCGACGGGATCGTCTCGACCACGCGGCCGGCGTCGATATCGTCTTGCACCTTGGCCACGACCAGCCGAACACCGAACTCCTCGACGAGCTCATCGCGGGTCTGCAGCACTTCGTCGAAGTTGTGTCCGGTGTCGACGTGCATGACCGGGAACGGCAGCCGCCCCGGGCGGAACGCCTTGAGCGCCAGATGCAGCATCACGATGGAGTCTTTGCCGCCGGAGAACAGCAGCACGGGCCGCTCGAACTCGGCGGCGACCTCACGGATGATGTGGATGGCTTCGGCTTCCAGGGACCGCAGATGGCTGAGCTCATAGCGCCCCGCGTTGAGCTGTTCGCTCGTGGTCGTCATGATTTCCTCGTAAAGTTGGTAGGAATGACCATATTTACGATCATTACCCGATATTAGACACCGCTGCCGCCCGGAGTGTCAACGCGACCGGTCGGTGCCCCGCTTCCCTTTCGTGCCTCCCCTTCGTGGCGCGAGCGTGCGTGTTTGCCCAGGACACACCGCCAAAAGTCGACAGTTTGGCCGCGCTCAAGGGAACGCGAGCGTGCGCTCAACGCTTACCCGCGAGGTAATTGCTTCGACGCGCCCAGTGCCGATACTCGACCCATGACCACCACTTCCCCGCCCCGGACGGGTGACGATGTCATGGCGCAGTTCATCCCGCAGTCCCCGTTCGTCGCGAAACTCGGCATCGTCGCCGAGCGACTCGACGGCGACGCGATCCGATTGCGACTGCCGTAGGATGAGTCGAACGTGACCGTCGGCGACATGGTGCACGGCGGCGCGATTGCGGCGTTGGCGGACGTCGCGGTGATGGCCGCGGCGTGGTCGCAAGCCGAGGTGCCGAAGTCACTGCGCGGGGTCACCACGTCGATGTCGATGCAGTTTCTGGCGCCCGCTCGCGCCTGTGACCTGGTCGCCATCGGGCGGGTGCTGCGGCGAGGCAAGACGTTGGTGAACTGCGAAGTCGACGTCGTGACCGTCGACGGCGATGCCGTGGCGAAGGCGATCGCGACCTACAAGGTCGGTTAGCGGTCACTCGCGAGCGGTGAGCGACCGCAAAATGCCGGAATTTGGCGGCGTTTCGTGTACAGACACGGTCGCTCGCGGCAGTGAGAAAAGGGGCTACGGGGTGACTTCGGTGAGCCGGCCGGTCGCTACGTCGAAGATGAACCCGCGCACCGACTCGTGCTTGGTGACGAACGGGCTCGCCTCGATCCGTCGAAGTGACTGCCGCACGTCCACTTCGAGGTCGATGAATGACTCGGCCGCCCACTCGGGCTTGATGCCGATCTCGTCCTGGATCTGCTGTTTGAAACCGTCGTCGGTGAAGGTCAGCATGCCGCAGTCGGTGTGGTGGATCAGGATGATCTCTTTAGTGCCGAGCAGCCGCTGGCTGATGGCCAGCGAGCGGATCTCGTCGTCGGTGATGACCCCGCCGGCGTTGCGGATGACGTGGGCCTCACCGTCGCCCAGACCGAGAATCCGGTAAACGTCGAGACGGGCATCCATGCACGCCACCACCGCAACGTGCTTGCTCGGCGGCAGCGGCAGCGGACCGGAGAACGTCTTCGCGTACTCCTCGTTGTTCTTCAGATATTCGTCGGTCACAGACATCCGTCGACCATATAACCGCGCCCCCGAGAAGAGGCCCAAGAAAATCAGGCCGATCGAATGAAGGAGCAGATCACCGGCTGGGCAAGGTCACCACGAAGCGGGTGTCGCCGGGGGCGCTGACCACCTCGATGGTGCCGCGGTGGGCCTTGACGACGGCGGCCACGATCGCCAACCCGAGGCCGGTCCCCCCGTCGCGACGAGACCGTGACGAGTCGCCGCGAGCGAACCTCTCGAAGATCTCGGGCTGCAGCCACCCGGGGATTCCGGGGCCGTCGTCGGCGACGGTCAGCACCGCAGACCCGTCATCGGCCACGCGCAAAGAGGTCGTCACCGACGTGCCGGGCGGAGTGTGCGTACGCGCGTTGGCAAGCAGGTTCGCCAGCACCTGGTGCAGGCGTGCCTGATCGCCGACCACGACGACGGGCTCCTCGGGGAGATCGAGCTGCCACCGATGGTCCGGCCCGGCGACGTGGGCATCGCCGACAGCGTCGAGGATCAATCGGGAAAGATCCACCGACTCGCTCTGTAGCGGGCGCCCTGTGTCGAGCCTCGTCAGCAGCAGCATGTCTTCGACCAGTTCGGTCATGCGCCGCGTCTCGGACTCCACTCGGTTCATTGCGTGGGCGACGTCATCGGGGACGTCATCGCGTTTGCGTTGCGCCAGTTCGGTATAGCCGCGGATGGCGGCCAGCGGCGTGCGGAGCTCATGGCTGGCGTCCGCGACGAACTGGCGCACGCGTGTCTCGCTGGCGTGGCGCGCCGACAACGCCGACGCGATCCGGTCCAGCATCCGGTTCAGCGCGGAGCCCAGCTGTCCGACCTCGGTATGTTCGCCGGCCGGGTCGACTTTCACGATCGGCGTCGGTAATCGTACTTCGCCGCGGTCGAGCTCGAGATCGGCGACCTGGCGTGCCGCATCGGAAACCCTTGCCAACGGCGCGAGTTGGCGGCGGATGATCACGACGCCTGCCGTCGTCCCGCCGATCAACGCGGTCGCCCCGACCACGCAGAAGATGATCGCGACGGTGAACAACGTGTCGTCGACGTCGGAGGTGGGCAGCCCGATCACGATCGTGTCGCCGCGTCGGGGCGAATGCATTGCGACCACCCGGTAGCGGCCGAGCCCGTCGAGGTCGATGGTGGTCGGCGAGTCCGGCGCCACGCGCGCGAGTTGTTGTGCTGCGGCCGTGCTGATCTGGCTGCGGGTGCCGTCTGCTTTGATCACGCCGGCGTCGACCGGGGTGTCGCCCGACACGACCGCGCCGACGGTGCGGGCTGCCTGCCCCGGCGCGTTGAGAAACGCGGGCCCCGGCCCGAGATCGTCTCGGATCATCATGCGATGACGAAAACCCGGTCGTGGCACTCCCGGCGGCCCCGGAGGCGGGCCGAACTCGAACAGGCCGGCCGACCGTCGAGCCGTCTCGGCCAAACGCCCATCGAGTTGGTTGACCAGAAAGTGTTGCAGCGCAAGGACGGTCCCCATCCCGACCGACGCGCACACCAGTGCAAGCAACACGATTTGCGAAGCGAGCAGCCGAGCGCGCAACGACCACGTCCGCGGCCAGCGGATCCGCGTCGACGGCCCGTCAGCGCGCGGGCTTGAGGACATACCCGGCACCGCGCAGGGTGTGGATCATCGGCGCTCGCCCGTTGTCGATCTTCTTTCTCAGGTACGAGACGTACAACTCGACGACGTTCGAGCGGCCGCCGAAGTCGTAACTCCATACGCGATCGAGGATCTGCGCCTTGCTCAGCACGCGTTTGGGATTGCGCATCATGAACCGCAGCAGCTCGAATTCGGTCGCGGTCAAGGTGATCAGCTCACCGCCGCGCGTCACCTCGTGGCTGTCCTCGTCGAGCACCAGGTCACCGACGACGATCTTCGCGCCGTCCGGTTCTGTGGCCACACCGGTGCGCCTCAGCAGCCCGCGCAGGCGCAGGACCACTTCCTCGATGCTGAACGGTTTGGTGACGTAATCGTCGCCGCCTGCGGTCAACCCCGCGATGCGATCCTCCACCGAATCCTTGGCGGTCAACAGCAGCAGCGGTAACCCGGGAATCTGCTCGCGCAGTCTGCGCAGCACGTCGAGGCCGCTCATATCCGGCAGCATCACGTCGAGCACCACGACGTCGGGCGCGGTCTGGCGCGCCGAGGCGATGGCCGAAGCCCCGTCGGCGGCGGTCGTGATGGTCCAGCCCTCGTAGCGCAGGGCCATCGACATCAGCTCGGCGAGCACCGGTTCGTCGTCGACAACCAGTACGTGGATCGGTGTGCCGTCGGCGCGACGCATGACGACTCGGCCCGAGTCCTGCTCGCTCACGCCGAGGGTCGCCACGGCTCCATTATCGCGGCCCCCATGAGGAGCGGCTGTGCGCGTCCTTTGTGCCGGCTGTGAGACCGCCCGGCTCGGTTAGCCGGTCGGCGCCGGTTCGGCGGTCACCGGCGGCGTGGCCACCGACGTCGTGGGGGTTTCGGGAGCCTTGCTATCGGTGACCGTCTCGCCGGTCGTGATCTCCGACGTCGTCACCGGTCCCGGGGTCACGGGTGGTTCGTCATCCTGGGCGGCCGTGGTGGAGGCGACCGAGAAGGCCCCCATCGCGAGCAGGGCACTGGTCCCGACCGCTGCCGAGAACAACTTGACCTGTTTCGTGTTCACTTCGGTCTCCGTTTGGTCCGGCGGGCGCGATCGCCGTCGCGGCCCGTCTAACAGCGCAAACAGGGTTTCGTCGTCGAACCCTCAGGTGGTGGATAACCGAACGGAAGCCCGGCGAAACGGGCCGGTCACACGGCCCCACGTGTTGGGCGGCCGCTCACCTCTTCACGGCGAACGGCGCAGGGCCCTTGATGGTCGGCTCCGCCCTGCCCACGCCGGGCGCCTTGGACGGTGTGGTCTGAGTGTCCGTTGCGCCGACGGTCATCCTCGGAATCGCGATCGAAGTCGGGTCGGACGTTTGGTCGACCGCCGTGCCGAGCGCCGTCAACGCGACGATCGCGGCGCAGCCGAGAACCGCAGAGATAGCTTTGAAGTGAATTGTTCGTCGCTTCCCGTCACGAACCACTTGAGTCACTCCATTCGTGGTTACCCAGTCGCCCCGTCGGCGCGGCCATCGGTCAAACTCAGTTGCGCATTCACTGAACAGGGCGTTCCTGCGAGCGTGCTGAACCCTGGGTGCGTATTCGCCAAATCGCGCAGCTTGCCGCGCTCCACGGCCCGCATACCGGCCATCGCGGCAGTAATCTCCTAACCTGAGCGCATGCAGCCGACCGACGGACGCTCCGCATGACGCGGTTCTTGGCGCGCCGACTGCTCAATTACGTCGTGCTGTTGGCACTGGCCTCGTTCCTCGTCTTCCTGCTCGCGTCGTGGCAGTTCGATCCCCTCGACAGCCTGGAGAGCCGCAACCCGCGCCCGCCACAGAGCGTCATCGACGCCAAACGCGTCGAACTCAATCTCGACAAGCCGGTGCTCGAGCAGTACGCCCACTGGGTATCGGGCGCCATCCGCGGCGACTTCGGTATGACGATCGGCGGGCAGCCGGTCACCGACGAGCTGTGGCGCCGGGTGGGTGTCAGCCTCCGCCTGTTGGTGATCGGCTCGGTCGTCGGGACGGTGATCGGCGTGGCCGCCGGGGCGTGGGGCGCCATCAGGCAGTACCGGCTCAGCGACCGCGTCGTGACAGTGCTGTCCCTTCTGGTGATCAGCACGCCGACCTTCGTTCTGGCCAACCTCTTCATCCTGGCCGCGCTGGGCGTGAACAACGTGCTCGGCGTGCGGATCTTCGAATACACCGGCGAGACTTCGCCCTTCCCCATCGAGGGGGCGTGGAACCAGTTCGTCGACCGATTGCAGCACCTGGTGCTGCCCAGCATGACGCTCGCCATCTCCTCGATCGCGATCTACAGCCGCTACCAACGCAACGCCATGCTCGACGTCCTCGGTCAGGACTTCATCCGCACCGCGCGGGCCAAGGGCCTGACGCGGCGGCGCGCGCTCGTCAGGCACGGCCTGCGCACCGCGCTGATCCCGATGGCGACGTTGTTCGCCTACAGCGTCGCGGGATTGGTGACCGGTGCGGTGTTCATCGAGAAGATCTTCGGTTGGTACGGCATCGGGGAATGGATCGTCACCGGCATCGGTAACCAGGACATCAACATCGTCGCGGCGATCACCGTGCTGTCCGGCGCGATGATCCTGTTGGCCGGCTTGCTCTCCGACGTGGTCTACGCCGCACTCGATCCGAGGGTGCGGGCGTCATGACCGAACCCGCCACCACACAGAAGTCGACTACCGCGCAATCCGGCGTCTCGGAGGGCTTCGCGTCGCGACGAACGCTGGTGTTCCGCCGGTTCCTGCGCAACAAGCCGGCCGTCATCTCCCTGGTGCTGTTGGTGGTCATGTTCATCGGGTGCTACGCATTGCCGCCCCTGTTGCCCTACAGCTACAACGATCTCGACTACTTCGCGCTGCAGCAGCCGCCCAGCCCCGAGCACTGGTTCGGCACCAACGCGCTGGGACAGGACCTCTTCGCCCAGACGCTGCGCGGGATGCAGAAGTCGATGCTGATCGGTGTCTGCGTCGCGTTCATCTCGACGATCATCGCGGCGACTGTCGGCACGATCTCGGGGTACTTCGCCGACTGGCGAGACCCCACCCTGATGTGGCTGGTCGACTTGATGCTGGTGGTGCCGAGCTTCCTGCTGATCTCAATCGTGGTGCAGCGCACCAAAGGTGACATCATCTGGATGATCGTGCTGCTGTCGTTGTTCAGCTGGATGATCAGCTCCCGGATCGTCCGTGGCATGACGATGAGCCTTCGCGACCGCGAATTCGTCGCGGCCGCACGCTATATGGGTGTCAGCAACTGGCGGATCATCATCCGCCACATCCTGCCCAACGTCGCGTCGATCATCATCATCGACACGGCACTCAACGTCGGTGTGGCAGTGCTGGCCGAAACAGGACTGAGCTTCCTGGGTTTCGGCATCCAGCCGCCCGATGTGTCGCTCGGCACGCTGATCGCGGACGGCACGAAGTCGGCGACGACGTTCCCCTGGCTGTTTCTGTTCCCCGGCGGTGTACTGGTCCTGATCATCCTGTGCGCCAACCTCGTCGGCGATGGCCTGCGCGACGCGCTCGATCCTGGTGCGCGTCAGCTGCGGAGGCGCAAGCGATGAGCCTGCTCCAGGTCCGCGACCTCACCGTCGAGTTCCCCACGGACTCGGTACCAGTGGAAGCGGTGCGCGGCATGAACTTCGACGTCGGCAAGGGCGAGGTCGTGGCGCTGGTCGGCGAATCCGGGGCGGGCAAGTCGGCCAGCGCGATGGCCGTCGTCGGGCTGTTGCCCGAGTACGCCGAGGTGTCGGGTTCCATCCGCCTGCACGGCGACGAGTTGATCGGCCTGTCCGACCAGCGGATGTCGGCGATCCGCGGCAAGGCCATCGGCACGGTGTTCCAGGACCCGATGTCGGCGCTCACCCCCGTCTACACCGTCGGCGACCAGATCGCCGAGGCGATCGGGATCCACCAGCGCGGCATCGGTCGGCAGGCCGCCAGGAAGCGCGGGGTCGAACTGCTCGAGCTGGTCGGCATCGCCCAGCCCGACCGACGGGCCAAGTCGTTTCCGCATGAGTTGTCCGGCGGTGAACGCCAGCGGGTCGTGATCGCCATCGCCATCGCCAACGATCCCGACCTGATCATCTGCGACGAGCCGACGACCGCTCTGGACGTCACGGTGCAGGCGCAGATCCTCGAAGTGCTGAAGACCGCCCGCGATGTGACCGGCGCCGGCGTCCTGATCATCACCCATGACCTGGGGGTGGTCGCCGAATTCGCCGACCGCGCCCTGGTGATGTACGCGGGGCGTGCGGTCGAGGTGGCCGGCGTCGATCAGCTCTACCGCGACCGCCGCATGCCCTACACCGTCGGGCTGCTGGGCTCCGTGCCGCGCCTCGACGCCGCCCAAGGCGCGCGCCTGATCCCCATCCCGGGGGCACCGCCGTCGATGGCCGCGCTGCCGCCCGGGTGCCCGTTCGCCCCGCGCTGTCCGCTTGCGATCGACGACTGCCGCGCCGCCGAGCCCGAGCTGCTGCCGATGGACTCCGGGTCGGGCCATTTCGCCGCGTGCATCCGCACCGAACACGTCGTCGGCCGCAGCGCCGCCGAGATCTACGGCGTGTCCACGGCCCCGCCCGACACACCGTCTTCGGCCGAGCCGCCGGTGGTGCTGCGCGTCGATGATCTGGTCAAGACCTACAAGCTGACCAAGGGTGTGGTGTTTCGCCGCCAGGTCGGTGAGGTGCGCGCCGTCGACGGCATCAGCTTCGCACTGCACCAGGGTCGCACGCTGGGCATCGTCGGAGAGTCCGGATCGGGCAAGTCGACAACCCTGCACCAGATCCTGGCGCTGACCGCCCCGGAAGGCGGCTCCATCGAGGTGCTCGGCAAGGATGTGGCCTCACTCGACCGGCGGGCCCGCCGCGAGCTGCGCGGGGACCTGCAGGTGGTGTTCCAGGACCCGGTGGCCTCGTTGGACCCGCGGCTGCCGGTGTTCGAGGTGCTCGCCGAACCGTTGCAGGCCAACGGTTTCGACAAGCGCCGGCGCGACGAACGGATCGGCGAGCTGCTCGGCATCGTCGGGTTGCAACGTGAAGACGCCACCCGGTATCCGGCCGAGTTCTCCGGCGGGCAGAAGCAGCGCATCGGCATTGCGAGGGCGCTCGCGCTACAGCCGAAGATCCTCGCGCTCGACGAGCCGGTGTCGGCCCTGGACGTCTCGATCCAGGCCGGCATCATCAACCTGCTGTTGGATCTGCAGCAGCGCTTCGGGCTGTCCTATCTGTTCGTCTCCCACGACCTCTCCGTGGTGCGGCACCTGGCCCACCGGGTGGCGGTGATGTACAAGGGCACCGTCGTCGAGCAGGGCGACGGTGACCAGGTGTTCACCGACCCACAGCATGACTACACCCGGCGGTTGCTGGCCGCGGTGCCGCGACCGCAGGTGAATCGCCGCTAAAGTCGGACCGCATGAGGATGCGACGCTTTGCTGCGGCTTCCATGATCGCCGCGCTGACCCTGACCGCGTGCTCGGGAGGTTCCGAGGAAGCCCCCTCCGCCGGCGGCGAGGCGGCGGTGGGAAACACCAACGACATCAACCCGCAGGACGTCGCCAACCTGCAGCAGGGCGGCAACCTCCGACTCTCGATCAACGAGTTCCCGCCGAACTTCAACCCGCTGCACATCGACGGCAACACCGGTGACAACAACTCGCTGATGAAACCGGCGATGCCGCGCGCGTTCCGGATCGGCCCCGACGGCTCGGCCACCGTCAACACCGACTACTTCACCGATGTGGAGCTGACGAGCACCGACCCGCAGGTCGTCACCTACACGATCAACCCGGAAGCGGTGTGGAGCGACGGCGCGCCGATCACCTGGGAGGACATCCAGTCCCAGATCAACGCCACGAGCGGCAAGGACGACCGGTTCGCGATCGCCGCGACCAACGGCAGCGACCGGGTCGAGAAGGTCGAGCGGGGCGTCGACGACCGCCAGGCCGTCATCACGTTCGCCGAGCCGTGGTCCGATTGGCGCGGGATGTTCGCGGGCACCAGCATGCTGGTGCCCAAGAGTTCGACGGAGAACCCGGAGGTCTTCAACAAGGGTCAGCTCAACGGCCCCGGCCCGTCGGCGGGACCGTTCATCGTCTCCAACCTCGACCGTGGTGCCAAACGAATCACGTTGACCCGCAACCCCAAATGGTGGGGTGAGCAGCCGCTGCTGGACAGCATCACGTTCCTGGTCCTCGACGACGCCGCACGCATCCCCGCGCTGCAGAACAACACGATCGACGCCACCGGTCTGGCGACGCTCGACGAGATGGAGATCGCTCGACGCACGCAGGGCGTGACCATCCGGCGCGCGCCCGGTCTGGCCTGGTACCACTTCACGTTCAACGGCTCCCCGGGTTCGATTTTGGCCGACCCCGCGCTGCGACGCGCGATCGCCAAGGGCATCGACCGCAAGACCATCGCCGAAGTCACCCAGCGCGGGCTAGCCGACAACCCCGCACCACTGAACAACCACATCTTCGTTGCGGGCCAGGAGGGTTACCAGGACAACAGCGGCGCGATCGCCTTCGACCCGGAGAAGGCCAAGCAGGAACTCGACGCGCTCGGTTGGCGACTCAATGGCCAGTTCCGGGAGAAGGACGGCCGCCAACTCGTGATCCGCGACGTGCTGTTCGACTCGCTCAGCACCCGGCAGTACGGACAGATCGCGCAGAACAACCTCGCCCAGATCGGCGTGAAACTGGAGTTGGATGTCCGGCCTGCGGCCGGTTTCTTCACCGACTACGTCACCGTCGGCAACTTCGACATCGCTCAATTCTCCTGGAGCGGTGACGCTTTCCCGCTCGCCAGCCTGACGCAGATCTACCGGACCGGAGCCGAGAGCAACTTCGGACAGATCGGCAGCCCACAGATCGACGCGAAGATCGAGCAGACCGTCGGCGAACTGGATCCCGCGAAAGCCCGGGTGCTGGCCAACGAGCTGGACAAGATGCTGTTCGAAGAGGTGTTCAGCCTGCCGTTGACCCAGTCGCCGGGAAACATCGCGACGCGAAGCAATCTGGCGAACTTCGGTGCGTTCGGCCTGGCCGACGCCGACTACACGAAGATCGGTTTCATGAAGCCCTGACCCGGTCCGGTAGGACTTTCGTGGTCATCTTCGGGGTCTTTGGTCCTCTGGCTCCGCGAGAGCATCGCGGTGAGTGACACGCCGTCGTAGCGTGAGTGCGGGAGATCTTATGACTGCATTCATGCGCAACTCGGACGCCTTCACCTGGGCGATGGAAACCGACCCGCGGCTGAGGTCGACGGTGGTGACGGTGATCATGCTCGAGCGGGTTCCGGATTGGGCCGCGGTCCGAAACCGCTTCGACCGGATCAGCCGCATGCTGCCGATGTTCCGCCAGCGGGTGGCGCAGTCGCCGCCGCCGGCACCGCCGCGGTGGGAGTCTGCACCCGACTTCGACCTCGACTTCCATCTTCGGCGAGTGACCGCGCCGGCGCCCGGCACGCTCCAGACGGTGCTGGAGATGGCGCGACTGGCACAGATGGCCGACTTCGACCGGGCCCGGCCGCTGTGGGAAGCCACCCTGATCGACGGCTTGGAAGATGGCGCGGCGGCACTGCTGTGCCGGTTCCATCACGCGTTGACCGACGGTGTGGGCGGCGTCCAGATCGGGATGATCCTATTCGACCTGGAGGAAGGCCCGAGCACCGTCGAGCCGCTGCCCGCGGAGCCGCAGGCGCAGGCCGCGTCGTGGTTCACGGGTTATGGGGACACGATCCGGTACAACGCCGGGCTGGCCGGCGCAGCCGTCAGCGCCGTGGTCAAGTCGGCCCCCGGATGGCTGTTCGGCGGGATTCGCCGACCCCAGCAGACTTTGAGTTCCGCGGCGGCGACGGCGGCATCGATCTACCGGACGGTCCGGCCGGTGAACAGCACCGGCTCGCCCCTCATGACGCGACGCAGCCTCGTGCGCCACCTCGCCGTGCACGACGTTCCGCTGCATCGGCTGCGCGAGGCGGCGCACCGCTGCGACGGCGCCCTCAACGATGCCTTCGTCGCCGCAGTCGCCGGCGGATTGCGCCGCTATCACGACAAGCACGGCGTCGGTATCGGCGATCTGCATCTGACCATGCCGATCAACCTGCGGGCCACGACCGACGCGATGGGCGGCAACCACATCACGCTCATGCGGTTCGACATCCCCGCGGGAGTGGCCGACCCGTCCGACCGGATCAGCGAAATACGCCGTCGCACAGACAACGTGCGTCACGAACGCTCGTTGCCCTACACCCAGACGATCGCCGGGGCGCTCAACCTCATGCCCCGCTGGTACATCGGGTCCATCCTGCGCCACGTCGACTTCGTCGCCAGCGACGTGCCGGGCATCCCGGTCCCGGTCTATCTCGGTGGGGCGCGCGTCGGCGCGCAGTACGCGTTCGGGCCCACGATCGGCGCAGCCGTCAACGTGACGTTGTTGACCTATGCGGGCACCTGTCATTTCGGCATCAACGTCGACACCGGCGCGATACCGGATTACGACCTGTTCCACGACTGCCTGGTCGAGGGATTCCAGGAGGTGCTGGCGTTGGCGGAGTCTTAGGTTCGCGCTGAGTCAAAGCAGTGCCCGCGACGCGCGGCGTCGGTAGACAAAGGCCAGGGTGATCTGGCAGAACCTGCTGCACGGCACCCCGATTCCCTCGAACGCCTACTTCTGACCCTCACCCACCCAGTGATTTGTGGAGTCGTAGCGGTGCTGGCCGCCGGTGCGAATCCACAGACCGCATCAGGACAGGCGCGGCCGCAATCGCTGCGGGTCGATCGCCGCTCCCGCTTCGAGGTCGTCGATGAGCGTCTGGGCATAGTCGATGAGTCCCGGGACGTCGACGTCGTGGGCGACTGAGGCGTCGGCCAGACCAGCGCGTGCGCGGTCCAACACCGCCAGCGCTCCCTGGGTGTTTCCCCGTTGGATGTGCGTGATGCCGACGGCGAGTTGGGCCAGGCTCTGCCAGAGTGTGCGTTCGGCGTCCGGGCCGTTCTTCCACGCCGCCTCCAACACCTCGTGCGCGTGAAACGCCATGCCGTCGTCGAGGAGCTCCTGGGCGTAGGCGAGTGTCTCGGTCGGCGGCAGGTCGAGGTCGTCGGGGATGCGCTCGACACCCTCGCTGCCGTGGGGCAGCGGACGCCCCAGAGCATCGCGGGGTCGGGTGTTGCGGGGACGCCCGGCGTCGTCGCGGTCGCGCTCGGCCATGGAACCATCTTGACACTCGCGGCTATCAGGCACGCAGCAGCTCGGCGGCCTTCTCCCCGATGAGCACGCTGGGCGCGTGGGTGTGCCCGCGGATGATCGCCGGCATCACCGACGCGTCGGCGACTCGCAGCCCTTCGACGCCGCGGACGCGCAGGTTCGGGTCGACCACGCTCGCGTCGTCGCGCCCCATGCGGCACGTGCCGACCGGGTGGTACAGCGTGTGCGAGAACGTGGCGAGCGCGCGTTCCAGCGTCGCTTCATCGAGCGCCGCTGAGTCGAGGGGCCGCGCGATCTTGCCGATGACGCCCTCGAGCGCGGGCGCCTGGGAGATGGTGGCGCAGATACGCAGGCCGGCCATCACCGCCGCACGGTCGGCGCCGTCGGGATCGGTGAGATAGCGCGGGTCGATGATCGGCTTGTCCGCCGGGTCGGCCGAACGCAGTTCGATGGTGCCGCTGCTGGCCGGCTTGAGCAGGACTGTCCCCAGGACGACGGCGTGCGTGTCGTAGGGGTCGCCGATGCCCTCCTCGAAGAACGGGGCCGGGGCGAAGATCAGCTCCAGATCGGGCAACGCGAGGTCGGATCGGCTCCGGACGAAACCGTAGGCCTCCCCCACGTTCGAGGTGAGCATCCCGCGGCGTCGCAGCAGGTAGTTGAGCAGCTGAAGCGGCTTCTCGGCGGCGAACAGACTGTCGTTGGGTACGTCGAAGCCGAGTGCCGCGATGAAGTGGTCGAGAAGGTTGGCTCCGACGTCCGGGGCATGGACCAGCGTCTGGATGCCGTGCTCGGCCAACCGTTCGCCGTCGCCGATGCCCGACAGCATCAACAGCTGCGGGCTGTTGATGGCGCCGCCGCACAACACCACCTCGCGCCGGGCCTTGATGACGCGACGGGTGCCGTGCTGGTCGATCTCGACGCCGACGGCGCGCCGGCCCTCGAACACCACCCTGGTCGCCAGCGCCTCCGTTTCGAGCGTGAGGTTCTTGCGCTTGAGGGCGGGCTTGAGGTAGGCGTCGGCGGCGCTCCACCTGGCACCGCGGCGCTGGGTGACCAGCGTCTCGCAGAAGCCTTCTGGCGCCGCCTGGTTCGGCTTCTCGATTCGGTAGCCGCACTCTTCGGCAGCGGTGAGCCATTTGGCGGTGGCGCTGCGCGGGCTGCGCTGCTTGCTGATCGAGAGCGGACCCGCTTCGATACGGCGCAGGTACGGCTCGAGGTGCGCGTAGTCCCACTGCTCGCCGGCGGCCTGGCCCCAATCGTCGTAGTCGGCGGCGAATCCACGGACCCACATCATCGCGTTCATCGACGACGACCCGCCGACCATCTTGCCTCGCGGCCAATAGATTTGGCGGCCCTCGAGCTTTTTCTGCGGTTCGGTCAGGTAGTCCCAGTCCATCGGGCCGCGGAACAACTTGACGAAGCCTGCGGGGATGCGGATGAACTTGTCCTTGTCATGCGGACCCGCTTCCAGTGCGACGACCCGGACGGACGGATCGTCGCTGAGCCGGGCGGCCACCACCGACCCTGCCGAGCCGGTTCCCACGACGATGTAGTCGGCTTCCATCCGCCGGAGTCTAGGTTTTTCGGGACGGAGAAACGCGCAAGTGGAGGAAACCCGACCGGAGATCGACGCCACCGACAGCCGGTCCGTACACGGATGCGGCTATGCCGTGAGCGCGATGTGCTGGGCTCCGTCGACGGCCGCGTACCGCTGCGGGCTGCACGTCAGCACGATGACCTGCCCGTCGCCGCCCACCGCGTTGAACACCGCACCCATCTTGACCAGGCGGTCGGGATCGGTGAATCCGAGCGCGTCGTCGATGACCACCGGCACGCTGTCCTCCTTGGCCACCAGCGCCGCGCTGGCCAGTCGCGCCACGATGCCGAGTTGTTCCTTGGCCCCACCGGACAGCGAGTCGTATGGCACGGTGCGGCCCGACAGCGTACGGGTGCAGATCCGTAGCGCACTGTCGACTTCCACTTCGAAGCTGTCCCCGAACACCATGCGGCCCAACCGCTCCACTTCGCCGCGGAACGGCTCGACGTAACGCAGCCGGGTGGAGTCGCGGTGCCTAGCGATCACCGACCGCAACAGCTCCGCGGCCCGCGCGCGGCGCTGCACTCTTTCGTATTCGGCGAGGGCGTGCTCCCGCTCCGTCGCCGCCTCGTCGAGCTTGCCCTTGCGGCCTTCGGTGCCGTACACCGTCAGCCGCGTGCTGACCTCCCGCAACTCCTCAGCCATCTGGTCGTACCCGGCCGACAGGGCGTCGGCCCGGCGCGTCGCCTCCTGAAGAGCCACGGCCACGGCGTCGGGCTCGGCGCGGGCCAGCTCCTGGCTCAATTCCTCGACCAGCGCCGTGGCCCGCAGCGCTTCGTCGGCATGCGCCTGAGCCCGCACCGCCAGCTCGTCGTCACCGACAGTGGCGCGCTGCCCCTCCAACCGCTCCCGGGCAAACGCGAGCTCGGACTGCGCACCGACCAACTTCTCGTGCAACACAGTCGACCGGGTGTTGCACTCCCCCAACCGCTTAGCGGCCTCCTCGGCGACCTTGCGCTGCTTTTCACAATCGGCGATCGCCTGCTTCTGCGCGGCGCTCGCCGCGTCGAGTTCGGCGCGGGCTGCGTCGGCGTCGATATCGAACAGTTCGGCCACCTCCGGCTGACGCGCCTTGAGGTCAGCAAGCCGCGCGCTGAGCCGGTCGGCCGGTTCGTCGCCCGTCAGCGCCTCGACCCTCGCGCCCAGCCGGTCCCGGGTGGTGATCAACTCCTGCCGCCGCTGATCGAGGGCGCGTGCCTCGGCGACGTCGTCGACGCCGCACACCGTCAGCGCCGACGCCAACACATCTTGTGCCGCATCGAGTTTGGCTTGTGTCTGCGAGGCGGGCGTGCCGGGCACCAGCCGAGCGATCAGCAGGTCCGGCACCTCGACGGCGGTCTCGGCGCTGACGCTGGCCGTCCACGCCTCGCCGGCGCCGAGGGCGATCGCCTGGTCTCCGACGCGTACCTCGACGGCGGCCGTCGCGATCAGCTCGATGTGCGCCGACGCCAGCTCGACCTGTGCCGCCACGGCGTCGACCGTCGCTTTGGCGTATTCGATGGCCCGCATTCTCTCACCGGTCACCCGAACCTCGGCGAGTTCGTCCTGCACGCGGTCGAGTTCACGCTGAGCGGTCTCGATCTTCGACAGTTGCGCGGTGATGCGATCGGCCTCGTCGCGGTCGGCAAGGCGTTGAACGGCGCTGCGCGCCGCTTCGACTCGGGACTGAATGTCCGCCAACGCTTTCCGCGCCTGCTCGGCGGCGGCCTCGGCGAGCTCGGCCACCTCGGCGGCCGTCGACTGGTTCTCGCCGGCCTGGGCCGCCGCGGTCTCGAGGTCGGCCATCGCGGCGGTCCGCTGCTCGATGTCCGCACGCAGGCGGCGCCGCTCCTCGACCGCGGTACGCGACGTGTCGTGGTTGGCCTGTGCCGCCGCGAGAACCAGCTCGGCTTCCTTGAGCTGTCCCCTCAGCGCGGCCACCTCGTCGGCGGCGTTCTGCGCAATGGCGACCTGCTTCGCCGCGTCAGCGCGCTGTGCGGCCAGCCGGCCCAGTTCGTCGGTGAGCGTGGCGTGCCTGCGGACGGCGTCGTCAACCTGCGCCACGGCGGCCGCCGCCTCGGCCAACACCTCCTCGGCCGTTCGCAATCGGTTGACGGCAGCGGCCCATTCACCCGTGGGCCTGCCGGTGCGGGTGAAGTAACGCAGGTATTCGTCTTCGACGCGGTCGACCAGCAGCGGTTCGGCACCCGAAAGTTGCACGGCCTCACCGGCAGCCACGTCGAGCGCACGTGACAGCGCGTCACATCCGGACAGGTCCACCGCCGCCGTCGACCCGGACTGCAGCACCCGCTGGGCCTGCCACAGGCACGTGTCGACGGTCTCGTCGAGCATGGCCCGAACGCGGTCGTGCGCCTCGTCGCCGGTGAACTGTTCGCGGCGTGGCTCCACAATCGTCAGCTCGGTCTCGAAGCGTTTGTGAAAGCGCTTGCGGTACACGAAACGATATGGGCCGGTCGAGATTTCGGCCTCGACCTCGGCACCGACGTCGGCATGCGTCGGCTTGACCTCTTTGACCTCTTTTTTCCCCGACCGGTCCTTGGCTTCGATCAGCAGGTCCAGCGCCTCGATCATCGACGACTTGCCGATCTCGTTCGCCCCGCTGACGATCACCACGCCGTGGTCGGGAAATTCGATCGCCCGGCGGGTGATACCTCGGTAATTGGTGAGGACCAAACGGTGCAGTTTCACGCCACACCCCGATCCGACAGCCGCAGCAGCAACGCCAGGGCCGCTCGGGCGTCATCGGCCGCCTCGCCGTCCGAGCGTGCGGTCGCGACCAGTTCGTCGACGGCCGATGCGGCGAAGCCGCCGATGCCGAGGTCGTCGAACTCGCCGTCGGCGGGAACGACCGCGATGTCGCTCTGCTTGTCGTCCACCCTCAACGCGGCGAAGAGTCGGGCGTACTTGTCCAGGCAGGTGTCGAGGGCGGCCTTGTCGGTGACCGTCAACGATCCGGTCAACGCGAGCCGGACCACGGTGCGTTCCTTGTCCGGCAACAGATCCAGGTTGATGTCCAGGTCCGCGACGTCGCGGTCGCTGTCCACTCCGCGGCGCAGCGTGACGAACCGCCAGCGGCCCACCTTCCGCGGTTCGACGGTCACCGGACGGGCCGGGTCGTCCTCGTCGATGTCGACGATCAGCACATGGCCCGGGTCCGTTTCGATGTCGTCGTAGTTGGTGACCTCCGGCGACCCGGAATACCAGATCCGCCCGGTGGACCCGACCTGCATCCGAGAGTGCTTGTCGCCCAGAGCCACATAGTGCGCGGCGCCCCGATCGACGGCCGCCTCCAGCGCCGCCAGCCGAATCAGCGACGGCCGCTCCTTGTCCGGCACGAAGATGTCCACACCGCCGTGGCCGACGACGACCCGCGTCACCCCGTCGGCGGAAAGACCCTCGAGCACGCCCGCAACGGGGTCCGACGACGGCGCCTTCGAGGTCCACGGCGCCGCGACCAGTTCGAGGCCGGGCCGCACCTCGTGCACACCGGCGCGGTCGAGGACCGACACGTTGTCGGGGCACTCGGCGACGAACAGCGGGCTTGTGTAGACCGACGAGGCGTCGAGCGGGTCGTGGTTGCCCGGCAGCAGGTAGACGGGAACGCCGATGGTGCGCATGGCCTCGAGCGACTGGCTGATGTCGCGTGGCGCGAGCTGGTTGTGCTCGAAGACGTCGCCGGCGACGACGACGAACTCCGCACCGGTGTCGGCGGCCACCCGTCCCAGCTCGGCCACCGCGTCGCGGCGCGCTGCCGAATAACGGGGCTGCGCCTCACCATTGAGGAAGTATCGCGTCATCCCGAGTTGCCAGTCGGCGGTGTGCACGAATCGCATCTCAGCGCCCCCTTCCCCTGGTGTGTTTGCCGGGCACCGCGAGTGTAGGGCGGCACGCCGACAAGTCCCGGGAGGTGCGGCGGCATGCCTTACCGTTAGTCCGGTGACCGACCGGTACCGCACGCTGCTGTTGCTCCGGCACGCCAAGTCGGACTACCCGCCGGGGGTCGGCGACCACGATCGCCCGCTGGCGCCGAGGGGCGTGCGCGAGGCCGGGTTGGCCGGCGACTGGCTGCGCGCCCACGCGCCCGCCGTCGACGCCGTGTTGTGTTCCACCGCGACCCGAACCCGCGAGACGCTTGCACGCGCCCGCATCGCCGCGCCCGTCGAGTACCGCGATCGCCTCTACGACGCGACTCCGGGCACGGTGATCGACGAGATCAACCGGGTCCGGTCACACTTCGACTTCGAGGTCAGCACCCTGCTGGTGATCGGCCACGAGCCGGCGATGTCGGGTGTCGCGCTCGGCCTGGCCACCGTGGACGGCAGCAACATCGGTGCGGCCGAACAGATCTCGCTGAAGTTCCCGACGTCGTCCATCGCGGTGTTGCGCACCGGCGAACCGTGGGACCGGCTCACCCTCGACGGCGCCGCGCTGGTCACCTTCCACGTGCCGCGCTAGCCGGCGAAGCTACGCGCGGGTGGCGAGCGTCAACTCCATCAGCTTGATCGCCATTCCGCAGGCGTCCATCCCCGGCGACTGCGGGTTGATCCACCAGCCGACCACCCCGGCCGCGTCGCTGGCCACACCGCACGCCCCGTTCGGATCGTTCGGCCGCATCACGATGGACTGGATCCCAGCGACCCTGCGGTCTTCGATCCGATAGTCCAGTCGCTGGGCCACCTCGCGCTCGTGGTCCAGATCGCCCTGTTCGAACCAGAATCTGGTGATGTCGATGAGGCCACCGGGGTTGGCCGCCTGCCAGCGGCACACCGCACCGACGAACGTGCTCTGGATGTCGAGGGGGTCGGCGCCGACGGTCTCGGCGAGGATGTCTTCGGTCAGCACCTCGCACTCCTTGAGCAGGTTCGGGTACTGGCGCTCGGAGTCTTCGTTGCGCGGTCCGCCGCCCGTCCCCGATTTGGCCGCCGTGCCTTCGACCGTCTGGGTGCAACCGGTGAGCACGGACAACGAAGCGAGCACGGCGACCATGCCCGCGATCAGCCGACGAGCGGGCGCGGTTCTCATTCGGAGTTCACAATCGATTGGCGGGTCAGTTCCTTGGCCACCTCGCACGGATCCGGGAACGGCTTCGCGCCGTAGCTGACCGACCACTCGATGAAGTCGTCGTCGAACTGGATGCCGATCTCGCAGAGGTTGACGCCGTTGATCGGGTCCTCGCTGTACCCGATGAACCCGTCGTGGCCTTCGATGCTGATGTCTTCGACCGCGGTGCGCGACAGTTCCATGGTCTTGCGTTCACGCCCGATCGGGCTGCCGCGGAACCAGGTGAACGAGAAGTGCGGACCCAGGATGCTGCCACCGGCCAGCCACTGACATCCGACGGAGGTCTTGGCGGTGTTGATCAGCCCGGGAATCCGGGTCTGCTTGATGACCTCCTGGTCGCTGATGCCGCCGCATTGGGGGAAGAACGGGCCGTGCGAGACGTTCTCCGTGGGAGCTGTGGTGTCCTCGGGCACTTGCGGGCCTGCGGGTTCGGAATCCGAGCATGCGGACAGCGGAATGACCACCGCCGCCGCGAGGGCCAGGCAGCGGGTCACGCGCGTGCTGTGAGTCACGCCATGCACTGTAGCGGCAGCTCTGGAGGTCAACCACCGACATGCCGGTTGACCTGCACATATATCGGATGTGCGACAGTAACGGGATGCTATGGGCGCTGCTGCGACAGTACGCGCGGCCATATCGGGCGCTGCTCGCCACCGTCGCCACGCTGCAATTGGTCAGCACGCTCGCCTCGCTGTACCTGCCGACGGTCAACGCCGCGATCATCGACGACGGCGTCGCGGTCGGGAACCTGCGCCGGATCGTCGAACTCGGCGGTGTGATGCTGGCGGTCACCGCACTGCAGGTGGTGTGCGCGGTGGGGGCGGTGTACTTCGGCTCGCGGGCGGGCATGGGCGTCGGCCGCGACCTGCGCGCGGCGATGTTCAACCACGTGACCGGGTTCTCGGCCGAGGACGCTGCACGCTTCGGGGCACCGTCGCTGCTCACCCGCACCACCAACGACGTCCAGCAGATCCAACTGCTGGTGCAGCTGACCTGCACCATGCTGGTCACCGCGCCGATCATGTCGATCGGCGGAATCTTCATGGCGCTGCATCAGGACGCCGGGCTGTCCTGGCTGCTGTTGGTGAGCGTGCCGATCCTGGCCCTGGCCAACTACTGGATCGTGCGTCACCTGCTTCCGATCTTCCGCCGCATGCAACGAATGGTCGACGACATCAACCGGGTGATGCGCGACCAACTCACCGGCCTGCGTGTGATCCGCGCGTTCGCCCGAGAACCGTTCGAACGCAACCGGTTCGCCGAAGCCAACCACGCGCTGGCCGTCACCGCGCTCGAAGCCGGACGGTGGCAGGCGCTGATGCTGCCCACGACGACACTGGTGATCAACGTCTCGAGCGTCGCGTTGATCTGGTTCGGTGGGCTGCGGATCGACGCCGGGCAGATGCAGGTGGGTTCGCTGATCGCGTTCCTGGCCTATTTCATGCAGATACTGATGGCGGTCCTGCTGGCCACGTTCATTCTCGTCATCATCCCGCGTGCGTCGGTGTGTGCTGAGCGGATCTCCGAGGTGCTTTCGGTCGCACCGCACATCGTCAGCCCCGAAGACCCGGTGCGGCCGTCGAGGATCCGGGGCGAGATCCGGTTGGAGGCCGCGACATTCAGCTATCCCGGCGCTGAACGACCTGTACTGCAGGATATTTCGCTGACGGCACGCTCGGGTACAACGACGGCGGTGGTCGGCTCCACCGGGTCGGGCAAGTCGACGCTGGTGTCGCTGATCTGCCGGATGTACGACGCGACGAGCGGTTCGGTGTATCTCGACGGCGTCGACGTACGCGACTACGACCCCGAGCAGCTGTGGTCGGTGCTCGGCCTGGTGCCGCAGCGTGGATACCTGTTCTCGGGCACCGTCGCTGACAATCTGCGGTACGGCAAATCGGATGCCACCGACGAGGAGATGTGGGCCGCGCTGCGGGTGGCCGCGGCCGACGACTTCGTGCGCGCCCACCCCGACGGCCTGGACATGAAGGTCGCGCAGGGCGGGGCTAATTTTTCGGGCGGACAGCGTCAGCGGCTGGCCATCGCCCGGGCGGTGATCCGCCGACCCGCGGTGTATCTGTTCGACGACGCGTTCTCCGCACTCGACGTGCACACCGACGCCCGCGTGCGCTCTGCGCTGCGTGAGGCGTCGGCAGAAGCGACGGTCATCGTTGTCGCCCAGCGCATCTCCACGGTGATCGAGGCAGATCAGATCGTGGTGATCGACGACGGCCGGATCGTCGGCGTCGGCACTCACGAAACCCTGCTGAGGGACTGCCCGCAGTACGCCGAGTTCGCCGACTCCCAGTCGCTCGCCATCGTCGGGGACACCCAGTGACCGGCCCGATGGGCCGGCCGATCCGCGGCGTGATGCAGGCCCCGACCCAACGCTCGCGCGACTTCAAGGGTTCGGCGATCCGCTTGGTCAAGCGGCTGACACCGCAACGCGGCCTGACCGCGTGCGTCATACTCCTGGGCGTCGCGGGCATCGCGATCAGCGTCATCGGCCCGCGAATACTGGGGCACGCCACCGATCTTCTGTTCAACGGCGTCGTCGGCCGTGCGCTGCCCGCGGGGATCACCAAGGAGCAGGCCATCGACGCCGCCCGCGCCCGTGGTGACAGCACCTTCGCCGATCTGCTGTCGGGGATGAACGTCGTCCCGGGGCGAGGTGTCGACTTCGAGGCCGTCGGGCGGACCCTGCTGCTCGCGTTGGGGCTGTATCTCGTCGCCGCATTGATGGTGTGGTTGCAGGCCCTGCTCCTCAACGTCGCGGTGCAGCGCACCATGGCCAGGCTGCGCTCCGACGTCGAGGACAAGCTGCATCGAATGCCGCTGTCGTATTTCGACTCTCGTCAACGCGGCGAGGTGCTCAGCAGGGTGACCAACGACGTCGACAACATCCAGGGCTCGTTGTCGATGACCATCAGCCAGCTGTTGACGTCCGTGCTGACGGTGTTCTCGGTGCTGGTGATGATGTTGACCATTTCACCGCTTCTGACACTGCTGACCGTGGTGACGGTGCCGCTGTCGCTGTGGGCGACCCGGGCCATCGCGCGCCGGTCGCAGCGACTGTTCGTCGCGCAATGGGCGAACACCGGCAGGCTCAACGCCCACATCGAGGAGACCTACAGCGGCTTCACGATCGTCAAGACCTTCGGTCACCGTGCCGCGGCGCAGGAGCGGTTCCGCGAGTGCAACGACGACGTGTATCACGCCGCCTTCGGCGCCCAGTTCTTCTCCGGTCTGGTCGGGCCGGCCACCACGTTCATCGGCAACCTGAGCTATGTCGCGGTCGCCGTGGTCGGCGGGTTGCAGGTGGCCACGGGCCAGATCACGCTGGGCAGTATCCAGGCGTTCATCCAGTACGTCCGCCAGTTCAACCAGCCGCTGACGCAGGTCGCGGGCATGTACAACACGCTGCAGTCCGGTGTGGCCAGTGCGGAGCGGGTTTTCGACCTTCTCGACGCGGAAGAGGAGGCGCCCGATCCCGCGGACCGGCTACCGGTCGTGAAGCCGGGAACGGGCGGGCAGGCCGGTCGGGTGGAGTTCGAGGACGTCACGTTCGGCTACCACCCCGACACCCCGGTGATCCGGAATCTGTCGCTGATTGCCGAACCCGGCAGCACGGTGGCGATCGTCGGGCCGACGGGCGCGGGTAAGACCACGCTGGTGAACCTGCTGATGCGGTTCTACGACGTCGACTCCGGCAGGGTCCTGGTTGACGGCGTGGACATCTCGACGGTCAGCAGGGACTCGCTGCGGTCCCGCATCGGGATGGTGCTCCAGGACACCTGGCTGTTCGCGGGCACCATCTTCGAGAACATCGCCTACGGCAGACCTGATGCCTCCGAGGACGAGGTGATCGCGGCGGCCAAGGCGGCATACGTCGACCGGTTCGTCCACATGCTTCCCAACGGCTATCAGACCCACGTCAGCGACGACGGCGCCTCCATCAGCGCCGGCGAAAAACAGCTCATCACAATCGCGCGCGCGGTGCTGGCCCAGCCCAGCCTGCTGATCCTCGACGAGGCGACCAGCTCGGTGGATACCCGCACCGAGCTGCTGATCCAGCAGGCGATGGCCGAGTTACGCCGCGACCGAACGAGTTTCATCATCGCCCACCGGCTGTCGACCATCCGGGACGCCGACCGCATCGTGGTGATGGACGCGGGCGAGATCGTCGAACGCGGCACCCATGCGGAGTTGGTCGCTAAGCATGGCGCTTATTGGTCCATGACGCAGGCCTAAGCGTCGTACGCTCAAGGCGATGAGCGAAACGGTCTACACGTTCTGCCGGATCTGTCTGGCCTCCTGCGGACTCGAGGTGACGGTCGAGGACAACCGCGTCACGAAGATCGCCGCCGACAAGCAGAATCCGCACAGCTGGCGGGACTTCTGCGCCAAGGGCCGCACCGCACACAGGCTCGTCGAGCATCCGCGCCGGATCCTCAACCCCATGCGCCGCGTCGGCGATTCCTACGTGGAGGCCACCTGGGACGAGGCCATCGCCGACATCGCCGCCAGGATGAACGCCGCGATCGAGGCGGGCGGACCCGACGCAGTCGGTGTCTACTACGGCAACCCTGCGGGTTTCTCCTCGTCCAACGTCATCTTCATGAACGGCTGGCTGGACGCGCTCGGGACCCAGAACCGCTACGCCGTGGGCTCGGTCGACCAGAACGCGATGCACGTCGTCGCGGAGGCGATGTACGGCTCGATGCTGATGGTGCCCGTGTCCGACGTCGACAACTGCGACTACTTCCTGCTGGTCGGCACGAACCCCGCTGTGAGCGCGTGGAATTGGCTCGAGACGGTACCCGGTGGGTGGCGACGTGCGCTGGCACGTCAACAACAGGGCGCGACGATCGTGGCGGTCGACCCGCTGCGCACCGAATCCGCCGAGAAGGCCGACGTGCACCTCCCGGTGCGTCCGGGGCAGGACTGGGCGCTGCTGCTGGCGATGGTGAAGGTCATCCTCGATGAGCGTCTCGAACATCGGCAGGACTGCGCGGAACTGGCCACCGGAGTCGGCGATCTGCATGCGCTGGTCGCCGACGTCGACCTCGACGAACTCGCCGCCCGCTGCGACATCCCCCGCGACCAGATCGAGCGGGTTGCCCGCGACTTCGCCGCAGCGCGCGGGGCCATGGTGGTCACGCGCACCGGGGTGTCGTTGCACATGGCGGGCACCGTCGCCGAGTGGCTCGGGCATGTGCTCAACGTGATCACCGGCCGGATGGACCGGCCCGGCGGACGTCGCTTCGAACCCGGCTACGTCGACGCGATCCGGATGTCGGCGATGGTCAAGGCCAAGCCGCACTACAGTCGGCTGCTGGGCCGCGAAATGGTCGCGGGCGCACACGCACTCAGCGAGTTGCCTGACGAGATCACCACACCGGGCCACGGTCAGATTCGCGCGCTGTTGATCAACTGCGGCAACCCCGTGATCTCCGGCCCCGACGGCGACAAGCTGGACCGTGCCCTGGCCGATCTGGACCTGTTGGTCGCGATCGACTTCGTCCAGCGGGAGAGCCACCGCCATGCACACTGGCTGCTGCCCGCGGCCCACTGGCTCGAGCGCAACGACCTGCTCGCGTTCACCAGCAACATGCACGACGAGCCGTATCTGCAGTACGGCGCCAAGGTCGTCGAGCCGCCGCCGGGAGTCCGGCAGGAGTGGCGCATCTTCACCGACCTCGCGATCGCGATGGGCAGACCGCTGTTCGGCGCCAAGGGCCTCAACGGATTCATCAAGGCAACGCCGGCCGCGGCGCGTGTGACGCGCAGGCCGGCCCTGGAGTTCGGACCGCATTGGATCGACCGCCTGATCGTGGCGACGTCACGAAAGTCCAACGGGCGCAGGATCAAATGGCGAGACGTCATATCGCACCCGCACGGCTGGGTGTTGGGTCCCCGCGAGTTCGGGCATTTCCGCGACGCGTTGAGAACCGACGACAAGAAGGTGCACGTGGCACCACCCGAGTTCGTCGCGCGGGCCCGCGAACTGCTCGCCGATCCGCTTCCGGCGGCACCCGTCGGCTATCCGTTCCAGTTGGCCAACCGCAGACACCGGCACTCGATGAACTCGTGGCTCAACGACTTACCCGGGCTTCATCCCGCCGGTAAGGGCAACGACGTGATCATTCACCCGAAGGACGCGGCCGATCTCGGGGTGGGCGACGGCGACCTGGTCAGGGTATTCTCTCCGGTCGGCGAGGTCGAGTTGACGGCGGTGGTGGACGACCGTCCGCGTCAAGGGGTGATCATCGTCGACCACGGTTGGGGCTCACGGGTTTTCGATCCGCGCGGCCACGACGCGCCGGTCTCTTACGGTGCGAACCGCAACCTGTTGGTCGAAGGCGCTCCGGTGGACCCGCTGTCCCAGACGGCGGCGTTGAGTTCGCAATACGTTGGCGTGGAGCGAATCTAGAGGTTCGGTCCCTCGGCCCGCAGTTCGTCGACGTTGCGCATCGCATCGCGCAGCTTGCCCAGCCACTCCTCGGCGTGCTCACCGACCAGCCGCACCGACCACACCAGCGCATCCGAGCGGGACCGCGCCACACCCGCGTCGACCAGCGTGTCGAGCACCTGACGTTCGGGTTGGCGCAGTCGCGTCATCACCGGAACGGCCATGTTGGTGAACATGATTCGCTCATAGTTGTCGGCGCCCGGCGCCCCGATCTCGATGCCCCACGCGACCTTGCGCCCGTAGCGCGCCTCGGCCTCATCGGCGATGCGCATGCGTTCGGCGCGGGTCTCCTCACGGAACCGCGCGGCCCGTCCGGATGCGCGGGCCTCGCTCTCGTCGCCTTCGGGTTCCGCGAGCCTTCCGATGACGGTGATTTCCTCGCGGTCGACCACCACCGTCGGGTCTCCGCCGAACCAGCTCTCGGGAAGCCGACCGGCGAACCAGTCGGCGGCGTCGCCCGCATCGGGCTGCTGAGCCTGTTGCCAGCCGCCTTGGCGGCGCCGGCCATGGATATTGTGTCGCATGATTACATGCTTACACCGTTACACCCCTCCGAGGTGACTGTTCGCTGAGAGCGAACGCTCCAGGTCAGAAGGGGTCATCGACACCGACAAAACCGGACGACGTCTGTGACTAGCCGCGCTTGCGCAGCAGCAGCGCGCCGCCGCCGACGATCGCAGCGATCAACAGCAGAACGGCCAGCGTCGGGCTCACCAACCACCACACCAGCCCGACCGCGATGAGCGCAGGTGAGGCGACGAAGAGCGCCATGCCCGGATGCTGCTTGAGGACCGCGAAGGCGCTCTGCGCCCGGACCCGGTCGATTTCCTTTGCCATGGCACAAGAATGCCAGTCGTCGAGTGGTTTCGGGCGCGATGGATCAGCGCGCAAAGTACCTCACCGCAGGAGGGCCGTCCGGTTAGTTTGTAGACCATGACAGCACCGAGCAACGGAAGCTGGCGACCCGATCCCGAAGGTCGCTATGAGTACCGCTGGTGGGACGGGCACAACTGGACCGACCAGGTGTCGCACCAAGGGCAGGTCGGCAGGGCACCGCTGACCTCGCTCGGGGGACCTCCCCCAGCACGCCAGGCTCCACCACAGCAGGCCGCCCCTGCGCAGGCGATGGCGGTCGGGCAGCCTGCAGGCGACGGCTTCGGAGGGATCAGCGGCGATCTGGTGGACGGCCGGTTCAGCGAAAAAGAAGCCAAGGCCATCGCCAATCAAAACACCAAAATGTTGCGGGTGCGCCTTGGGGAGCCGTTCATGGCGCGGCAGGGCTCGATGGTGGCGTACCAGGGCAACGTCGACTTCGCGTTCGAGGGCGGCGGTGCCTCGAAGTTCATCAAGAAGGCACTGACCGGTGAAGGGCTGCCGCTGATGCGCTGCCAGGGACAGGGCGACGTCTTCCTCGCCGAGCGGGGCTACGACGTGCATCTGCTGCAGCTGACCAACTCCGGCTTGTCGATCAGCGGCAAGAACGTGCTGGCGTTCTCCTCGAACCTGAACTGGAACATCGAACGCGTGCGGGGCGGCAGCATCGCGACCGGCGGCCTGTTCAACACCACGCTGCGCGGAACCGGTTGGGTGGCGCTGACGACCGACGGGCCCCCGGTGGTGCTCAATGCCGCCGAGGCGCCGACGTTCGCCGACACCAATGCGGTGGTGGCGTGGTCGGCGAATCTCCAGACTCAGCTCAAGACCAGCTTCAAGGCCGGCGCGCTCATCGGCCGCGGCTCCGGTGAGGCGATCCAGGTCGCGTTCCACGGGCAGGGGTTCGTGATCGTGCAGCCCTCGGAAGGCGCACCGCCGGTCGCCACCACATAGTCACAGCTCGAGCAGCACGGTCACCGGGCCGTCGTTGACCAGCTGAACCTGCATGTGAGCGCCGAATATGCCGGTCGACACCGACGCACCAAGGTCACGCAGCGCATCGGCGAACGCGGTGACCAACGGCTCTGCGGTCGCGCGCGGCGCGGCGGCGTTCCATGCCGGGCGCCGGCCCTTGACGGTGTTCGCGTACAGGGTGAACTGGCTGACCACCAAGATCGGGGCGCCGACATCCGAGGCGGACTTCTCGTCGTCGAGAATCCGGAGCTGCCAGACCTTTTCGGCCATCCGCCGAGCCTTGGCAGCGTCGTCGTCGTGCGTCACGCCGACCAAGGCGAGCAGACCCTGCCCCTTGGGCTCGATCGCCCCAACGACCTCGCCGTCCACCGTGACGGCTGCTGAAGTGACCCGTTGGGTGAGAACACGCATGGATGCCGATGCTGCCACGGTGGCCGCGCCGGGGCCGGGAAGCGCACCTGAATGAATACCCCTAGGGGGTATCAGGTACGCTGGTTCCATGGCTACCACCACTGTCACAGTCACCGGAATGACCTGCCAACACTGCGCCGCATCGGTGCGCGAGGAACTGGGGGAGATCCCGGGCGTCAAGGCGGTCGACGTGGATGTCGCCAGCGGAGCGGTGACCATCGACAGTGACGCACCCGTCGGGGCCGACGCCATCAAGGCCGCCGTGGAAGAGGCCGGCTATAAGTTGGCGAGCTGATGAAGACCGCCCCTCGGATCGCCGCGTTCATCGCCGCGCTCGCGGTGGTGTTCGCAGCCTCGATGTGGGTCGGCCGCTCGTTCGGCCCTGAGGGTGATGCCGCTACCGCGCAGCACTCCACCGCGCACGCAGATGCACAGCCCACCGAGGCGCCCGGCGGCTTAGAGGTGACCGAGAGCGGCTACACGCTGGACGTGCCACAACCGCTCCCGCCGGCGAACCGAGACTCTCCTCTGGAGTTCAGGATCCTCGACCAGCAGGGTTCTCCGGTGACGAATTTCGACGAAACTCACGAGAAGCTGTTGCACCTGATCGTGGTCCGCAACGACCTGTCCGCTTTCCAGCACCTTCACCCTGTGCTCGACGACCGCGGCGCATGGCGGACTCTCGTGGATTTCGGCCGCGCGGGCGACTACCGCGTCTTCGCCGACTTCGTGCCCAGCGGCGGTCCCGCGCTCACGCTCGGGGCCAACGTGCATGTCGCAGGCCCATACTCCCCCGTTCCACTGCCCGCGGCCGACACGTCAGCGACCGTCGACGACTACACCGTCACGCTCAGCGGGACCCCAAAAGCCGGTGAGGCATCGGCTCTTACGCTCAACGTCCACCGCAACGGGATTCCGGTCGACAACCTGCAGCCGTACTTGGGGGCCTACGGCCACCTCGTTGCGCTGCGGGCCGCCGACCTCGCATATCTGCACGTGCATCCGATGGGCGGACCCGGTGACGCGGGTACCCGCCCGGGCCCGGCGATCGAGTTCCACACCACGTTCCCCAGCGCCGGGAAGTACCGCCTTTTCCTTGACTTCCAACACCGCGACGTCGTGCGCACAGCCGAGTTCACCGTGTCGGTCGATCCCTCCTCCGCGCAGCAGGACGTCCCTACCCACGACCACGGCGAGGCCGACCATGGCCACTGACACGATCGAGCTGTCCATCGACGGTATGACCTGTGCGTCATGCGCGAACCGAATCGAGCGCAAGCTCAACAAGATCGAGGGCGTGACGGCCACCGTCAACTTCGCCACCGAGAAGGCGCGCGTCCAGTACAGCGCAGACGTGACCCCGGAGGCGTTGGTGGCCACCGTCGAAGACGCCGGGTATCAAGCGCACCTGCCTACCGAACAGGCGACCGCCGTCGAAGACGATCCGACCGCCACCCTGCGGCACCGGCTGCTGGTCTCGCTCGCCTTGACGGTTCCGGTGATCGCGATGGCGATGATCCCCGCTCTGCAGTTCACGAACTGGCAGTGGCTCTCGCTGACGCTGACGGCGCCGGTGGTGGTGTGGGGAGCGTGGCCCTTCCACCGTGCCGCATGGGCGAACCTGCGCCACGGCAGCGCCACCATGGACACGCTGATCTCGATGGGCACGCTCGCCGCGCTGGGATGGTCGGTCTACGCGTTGTTCTGGGGCACCGCAGGCACCCCGGGAATGACCCATGGCTTCGAGCTGACGCTGTCACGCACCGACGGCTCGGGCAGCGTGTACTTCGAGGTCGCCGCAGGCGTCACCACATTCATTCTGGCCGGGCGATATTTCGAAGCGCGTTCCAAGCGGCGCGCGGGCGCGGCCCTGCGTGCCTTGCTGGAGCTGGGCGCCAAGGACGTCGTGACTCGCAGCGATGGCCGCGAACAACGGATTCCGATCGATCAGCTCGGTGTCGGTGACGAATTCGTGGTGCGGCCCGGTGAGAAGATCGCCGCCGATGGCGTCGTGGTCGAGGGCGCCTCGGCGGTGGATGCGTCGATGCTGACTGGCGAAGCGGTTCCGGTGGACGTCGGACCCGGTGACGAGGTCGTGGGTGCGACGGTCAACGTCGACGGCCGACTCGTGGTGCGGGCCAAGCGGGTCGGCGCCGACACGCAGCTTGCCCAGATGGCGCGGCTGGTCGAGGACGCCCAGAGCGGGAAGGCCGACGCACAGCGGCTGGCCGACCGGATCTCGGGTGTGTTCGTGCCGGTTGTGATCGCGCTATCGGTTGCGACTCTGGGCTTCTGGTTGGGCACCGGGGCGTCGGCCGCGATGGCCTTCACCGCGGCGGTGGCAGTGCTGATCATCGCATGCCCGTGCGCGCTGGGGTTGGCCACGCCGACCGCGCTCATGGTCGGTACGGGTCGCGGCGCGCAGCTGGGCATCTTGATCAAGGGGCCCGAGGTGCTGGAGTCGACCAGGCGGATCGACACCATCGTGTTGGACAAGACGGGGACCATCACCACCGGCAGGATGACGTTGATCGACGTCGTCGCCGCCGACGCTGAACGGCCCGACGACGTGTTACGGATGGCCGGTGCGGTCGAGGATGGTTCCGAGCATCCGATCGCCAGGGCCATCGTGACAGGCGCGCGGGAGAAGCTGGGTGAGCTGTCGACGGTGGAAGGTTTCACCAACCTGCGCGGTCTCGGGGTGCGCGGACGGGTCGACGGGCGCGATGTGACCGTCGGACGGCAACGGCTGCTGTCGTCGCACGAGCTTCCCGCGTCGCTGAAAGTCACGGTGCGGCAGGCGCAGTCACAGGGTCGCACCGCCGTCGTCGTCGGATGGGACGGTGAGGCCCGGGGGGTGCTGGTGGTCGCGGATGCGATCAAACCGACCTCACCCGAAGCGATCTCGCGGCTTCGTGCGCTGGGGCTGAAGCCGATCATGGTGACCGGCGACAACGAGGCCGCGGCCCGCACGATCGCCGCGGAGGTGGGCATCGAGGATGTCGTCGCCGAAGTACTGCCGCAGGACAAGGTGGATGCCGTTCAGCGCCTGCAAGCTGACGGCAAGGTGGTCGCGATGGTCGGCGATGGCGTCAACGACGCGGCGGCCCTCGCCCAGGCTGATCTCGGACTCGCGATGGGAAGCGGCACCGACGTCGCGATCGAGGCGAGCGATCTGACCTTGGTCCGCGACGACTTGAACGCGGTCCCCGACGCAATCCGCCTGTCTCGCAGGACGCTGGCGACGATCAAGGGAAACCTGTTCTGGGCGTTCGCTTATAACGTCGCGGCGTTGCCGTTGGCGGCGGCCGGGTTGCTGAACCCCATGATCGCCGGTGCGGCGATGGCATTCAGTTCGGTGTTCGTCGTGAGCAACAGCCTTCGGCTGCGCCGGTTCTCGGCTACCGCGTCGCGGTGATCTACAGCGTCGCGTTGATCGGGCCGAGCATGTCGCAGTTCGGCTCGAGCGCGTCCTGAAAGACCTTGCCGCAGCCGCGCCCGCTCGCGATGTAGGTCCCGCCCGGCTGATACGGCTCGAAGAAGACCTGCGCGGCGGCCGGCCCCCGCGCCTGCGTGCACTGCCCCTGAGAATCATGGCCGGCCTGGTGGACGCACGCGACGCTGTACGCCGGCTGGAACGGCGCGCCGCAAGCGAGGAACGAGACCGTCGCCGTCACCTTGCTCACGCCGCCGGTGTTCACAACCTGCGGCGGCGACAGCGTGTAGCCGCATGCCGGCTGCGGCGGTTGGGCGTTCGCCGCACCCACACCGAGCAGCCCGGATGATGCGACGAACAGCGTGACCAGCACGGCTTTTGCGACGCGGCTCATTCCTGGATCGTAGATCACCTACGCCAGCAGCCGTTTCGAAATGCCAGCGGTCGTCTCACGGCCCTTCGCTGCCTCGAACAATGGTTCGAACCGCTGCCAAGTTCAGTCGCCTCCCCGCCGCACGCGGAACAACTTCACATCCGACTTGATGCCCTTGAGATGTCGCGCCCCCGCGAACGAGAACGAGAACCCCTCATCGTCCCCGACGGCGTCGCGCGTCGACTCCGAGCCCAGAACGGTGCCGGGCCGCGCGGCGCTGGTGATGCGGCTCGCGAGGTTCACCGCCCCGCCGAACCAGTCACCGGTGCGGCTCACCGCCATTCCGGTGGCCAGGCCGACGCGCAGCCGTGGGAAGTCCTCGTCGTCGTTGGTCTGCTCGACGAGGGTCAGCGCCGCGTCGAGCAGGGGTACCGGTTCCTGGCTCACGAGCATCACCTCGTCGCCGATCGTCTTGACGAACCGCACGGGCGGGACGGACGCCTCATGCGCGAGATCGAACAGCCGATGGGCGAGCTGTTCCAGATCCTCCGGGGGCACCGCCTCGCCGAGTCTGGTGAAACCGACGAGATCGGCGAACGCGATCGTCACCAGCCGTGCGCCCGGCAGCCGTTGACCCTTCGCGCGCTCTGACGCGGTGATCGCCTCGGTCTCCATCAGATGGCGCAACTGCAACCGCAACATGTCCTGGATCATCGGACCGAGCAGCGGATCGGCCGTACGCACCAGGGCCTCGGCGTTCTTGGCGATGACGACTTCGGATGCGCCAGGGTCGAGCACCGAAGCCAGCCCGGCGTACCGCATCACCTCCGCGGCCTTCGACAGCCCCTCTGCGAGCACGCGCGTGATCTGGATGATCTGGTCCGGCAGGATTCCGATCTCGATGAAACGTTGACCGTACGCCGCGGCTTCGGCATCGGCACGCAGATAGACCTTGGCATCGGGGTCATCGACTGTAGGCAGTCCCATCGCGCGTTGAATACGCTGCAGCAGTTCGAGATCGATACCGGTCTTCTCGCTGGTTTCGCGCGCGGAGACGTAGACCCCGTCGTCGCCGAGCGCCTGACGCGCGCCGAGCAGCATCGGCAGGAACGCCTCTCGGATCACCTCGACGTCGACGCCTTTGCTCACCAACCACTCGACCAGCTCGGCGCGCTCGGCGCGCTCGTCACCTTCGAGCCCGTCGAGCAGACCCGACCCTTCGACGTCGAAGTCATCGGCCACCGGCCCAACGTATACCGCGTGCGATAGTCGAGGAATGGGTTCAGCGGTGCTGTACGGCTTGCCGCCGATTGTCGGCGATGATGCACACACCTTGATCCTGGGCAATATGCCCAGCGTCATCTCGCTCGCCGCCCAGCGGTATTACGACAACCCACGCAATGCCTTCTGGCGCATCATGGGCGACGTCTTCGGGTTCACGGCCGACGCGCCGTACGAGCAGCGTTGCGCCGCCCTGACGGCTCACGGGATCGCCGCCTGGGACGTCTTGCACTCCTGTCAGCGCGAGGGCAGCCTCGACTCCGCGGTGAGGCCGGAAAGCATGGTTCCGAACGATTTTCAGCGGTTCTTCGATGAACACCGCGGCATCGAAGTGGTGCTGTTCAACGGTGCGGCGGCCGAGAGAAACTTCACGCGGCTCGTCCGCGTCGCGAGCGATCTGCGGTACCGACGACTGCCGTCGACAAGCCCGGCGCAGACCATGCCATTCGCCGACAAGCTCACGATCTGGCGCGAAGCCCTTTCCGAGGCGGCGACTTAGGACACGGGCGGACGCCGGTGCGCCCACGGGCGTACGCGCTCGATCTGCCCGGCGAGCGACAGCAGCGTCGCCTCATCGAAGGGCCTGCCCACCAACTGCACGGACGTCGGTACGCCCGCACCGTCGAAACCCCACGGCACCACCGCCGCCGGCTGACCCGTCACGTTGAACAACGCCTGGAACGGCACTCGCGAGGCCACCGACAACAGCGTCGACAGCATCCCCCGGCGCTGATACGTCCCGATGCGCGAGGGGCCCCTGGCCGTTCCCGGGGTGAGCACCATGTCCACGTCGTCGAAAATGGACTGAATCCGGTCGCGGGTACGGGCTTCCGCGTCGCGGATCGCCGCCATCCGCCGATCGGAGATCATTCCGCCGACCCAAGCGAAGCTGCGTGTCCTGGCGTCCAGCCGCTCCGGATGGGGCAGCGTCTGGACGTCGTCGTAGCAGCCCCTGAAATACCGCGGCAGTGCCTGGTCGAACATCACCGAGGCCGGGTAATCCGGGTCGCGGTCGACCACCTCGTGACCGAGTTCCCGCAGCAGCTCACCCGACTCCTTCAACGCCGCGCGCTGCGCGCGCCCCACCCGGCTCATCAGCAGCGGAGGAAGCTTGTCGCTCAACGCAATTCGGAGGCGTCGAGGCTCTGCGGAGGCGGCCGCGACGAATCCGGACTCCCCCGTCGTCGCCTCCAAGAACAGCGCCGCGTCCTCCACCGTTCTGGTGATCGGGCCGTTGACGCTGAGGCCGTTCCACGCGTCGTCGTGCGGCGCGATCGGCACCCGGTCTCGTTGCGGTTTGAGGCCGAACAATCCGCACCACGTCGCCGGAATGCGGATGGAGCCCATTCCGTCGGAACCGAGCGCGATCGGCGCCAGACCGGCGGCCACCGCCGCGCCACTTCCGCCGCTGCTGCCGCCGGGCGCGAAGTCGACGTTCCACGGGTTGCGGGTCGCGCCGAACGTCACCGTCTCGGTGAACGGCCACAGCATCATCTCCGGCACCGTGGTCTTGCCGATGATCACCGCGCCCGCGTCGCGTAGCCGCTGCACCACGTCCGCGTCGCGGGTCTTGGCGGGCCCGTGTGCGGCGCTGCCGTAGGTCGTCGTCTCACCCTCGATGTCGACGTCGTCCTTGATCGCTATCGGCACGCCCAACAACGGCGCCCGCTCCCCCGCGTCAAGCCGCCGTTGCGCGGCGTCCGCTTCGCGTCGTGCGCCGGCTTCGAGCACCACGCGGTACGAGCGAAGCGTGGTGTCGAGTCGAGCGATCCGCTCAAGATAGTGGCCGAGCAATTCGGGAGCGGTGATGACGCCGGACGCGAGCAACCGCGCCTGCTCAGCGGCGCCTGCGAAGACAAGCTCGCTGGTGTCCACGGCCGCAGCGTAGCCGCTCAGACCCGGTGTCGGTCGGCGTATTCACCGGGTGTAGCACCCAGCATCGTCCGGAAATCGTTGATGAAATGCGCTTGGTCGTACCACCCGAGGCGCACGGCGAGGTCGGCGAAGTCCACGCCCGGGTTCGTCTCGATCTCGAGCGCCGCCTGCTGCAGTCGGTAACGGCACAGCACCCACTTGACCGGCACGCCGACATACCGGCGGAAGACCCGTTGTGTGGTGCGCGTGCTCCACGGCGACAGCTGCATCACCTGTTCCACCCGGTGCAGCCGATCGTCGTCACTGATCCGGTCGACCAGATCGCGGAGGGCCAAGTAGGTCTCGCCGAGTCCACCGCTGTGTGCCGCGATCAAATCGTCGAGGCGCAGGGCGGCCGATGCCACATCGTCGTGGAGATCGACCACCGAGCCGAAGAGACCATCGTCCACCGGCGCCACTCGTCCGGTCAGGGTCGACGCGTCGCGATCGAAGCGCGCGGTGAAGCCTCCGGGGTGGAATCGCGCGCCCACCACTGCGCCGCGTCCGCCGATGGTCGTCTCGAACACGCGGTCCACGACGCCGTGCACCAAATTGTTCGGTAACGCAAAGCCGTGGCGCGCTTTGTCACTGCCCCATTCATGAGTGATGTGCACCGACGGAAATGTGATCACCGTGCTGGTGAACGGCTCTTCGTCAGCGAGATCCCACTGAACCGACCAGAAGTGCTCAACGAACGGAGCCGCTCGGCGCGAAGGAGCGCAGCGGTCGAGGTCGAATACCGAGGCGCTCGCGGCGCGCCCGACGACACCGCGCACGGGCTTCGCATGTACCGACGTTCCGCCATCGCACATGGGATCGAGGCTACGAAACGTCGCCATGCCCGAGGCATTCGGACTGTCGCGAAATTCCAATAACCCCGGGGCACGGGGCATCCAAAGTGGCGACCATGACCGTCAACAAGATGCCCGAGGGCTACACCAGCCTGACCCCCTTCCTCTGCCTCGACGGCGCCGCGGCCGCGATCGACTTCTACACCTCGGTGTTCGGCGCCACGCTGGTCGACCGCATGGACGGTCCGAACGGCACCGTGGCGCACGCCGAACTCGACTTCGGCAACGGCCGCCTGCAACTCGGCGATCCCGCCGAGGCGTACCAGATCGCCGCGCCGGACCCATCCGGACCTGCCACGTATTCGATCGGGCTGTACTGCGAGGACGTTGACGCGGTCGTGTCGAGGGCCGAACAGGCCGGAGCTGTCGTGCGAGAACCGGCGCAGACGTTCGTCACCGGCGACCGGTTCGCGTCGATAGTCGACCCGTTCGGCACTCGCTGGTCGGTGATGACACGCGTCGAGGACATCTCTGGTGAGGAGCGAGATCGGCGGTTGGCCGCATGGGCGAAGGAGAACGTCGCGGGCTGAGCGCTACCGTGGCGGCATGTCCTGTGTGTTCTGCGCCATTGTCGCCGGCGAGGCCCCCGCCATCCGCATTTACGAAGACGACGACGTCCTCGCCATCCTCGACATCCGCCCGTTCAGCCGCGGACACACGCTGGTGATCCCGAAGCGGCACACGGTGGACCTGACCGACACGCCGCCGGAGACCGTCGCCACCTTGGCGCGGGTGGGCCAGCGGATCGCGCGTGCCGCACGCCGGTCCGGTTTGCACGCCGACGGCAACAACGTGGTGATCAACGACGGCAAGGCCGCGTTTCAGACGGTGTTCCACATCCATCTGCACGTGCTGCCGCGGCAGCAGGGCGACAAGCTCTCGTTCGCCAAGAACATGCTCCTTCGCCGCGACCCGGACCGTGAGGAGTCGGGACGGCTGCTGCGCGAGGCGCTGGCGGAACTCGACTCGGCTGCGCAAGACTGAGCCCATGAGCATGCCCTGGTACGAGAAGTACATCGGTTACCCGATGCTGTTGCTGCACGACAAGATCTACAAGGGCACCAACGGCCGCATCGGCCACACCATCCCTGGCGCACCGTCGATGCTGATTTTGCACACGGTCGGTGCGAAAACCGGTCTGCGGCGGTCCAATTCGCTCGCCTATGCGCGCGACGGAGACGACTATCTGGTGGTCGCATCGAAGGGAGGCGAACCGAAGGCGCCCGGGTGGTATCACAACCTCAAGGCCGATCCGAACGTCGAGATCAACGTCGGCCCCAAGCGCATCAAGGTCACGGCGATTCCGGTCACTCAGGATGATCCCGACTTCCCGCGACTGTGGAAGATCGTCAACGACATGCGCGGCAACAAGGACCGCTACATCGGCTATCAGAAGCGGACGTCACGTCCGATCCCGGTGGTCAGGCTGACGCCTGATAACCGGCCCGCCGGTTGACGCCTGATAACCGGCCCGCCGGTTGACGCCTGATAACCGGCCCGCCAGTTGACGCCCGCCTAGAACAACTCTTTGGCCAGCAGTTCCAGCGTCTTGTCGCGGGCCGGCGCGGTCGCCGGGTCGGTGCCGCGGCGGGCCGAAGCCACCGGGTTGACCATGACCTCGTCGACATCGAACCGGTCGGCCAGCGCGCGCACCTGCTCGGCCGCCTCGGTTGGATCCCCGACGATAGCGCGCCCAAAGGAGGCTTCGGCGATGCGCTGCGCCTGCGGTGTGAGCTCCTGCTGTTGGGCGTCCTCGACGAGATCCAACGGACCCAACGGTTGACCGGTGCGCAGCCGCGCCATCATCTGAAGGTTCGGCAACGCCAAAGCCTCTGCCTCCTCACGTGTTTCGGCGACGACCGCGTTGACGGTGAGGAAGGTGACGGGTTCGGGCGCCAGCTCGCTGGGCCGAAACTCCGAGCGGTACACCTCCAGCGCCTCCGCGGTGCCCTGGCCCGAGAAGTGGTGGGCGAACACGTACGGCAGTCCCTTCGCGGCGGCCAGGTGCGCCGAATACATCGACGACCCCAGAAGCCACAGCTTCGGTTCGCTCACCGCAGCGGGTGTCGCCTTGAGGACGTAACGCTGATTCGGAATCGGCACGCGCACGCCCCGCGCGCTCATCAAAGCGACCACGTCGTCGAGATAGTCGGGGAAGGCCTCGATGTCACGATCGTCGCGACCGGCGGCACCGCGCAGCGCCATCGACGTCACCGGGTCCGAGCCGGGCGCGCGGCCGATGCCGAGGTCGATGCGTCCCGGGTGGGCCGCCTCCAAGAGTGCGAACTGCTCGGCGACTGCCAGCGGCGCGTGATTCGGCAGCATCACCCCGCCGGATCCGACCCGGATGTGTTCGGTGTGCGCAGCGAGGTGCGCAATGAGCACCGGTGGGCTGGTGGCCGCCACCGAGGGCATGTTGTGGTGCTCGGCGACCCAGAAGCGGGTGTACCCGAGGCGGTCGGCGGTCTGCGCGAGCCGCGTCGACGCTGCCAGTGCATCGGAGGTCGACTGGTCGGTGCGCACCGGTACGAGATCAAGGACTGAGAGACGCATAGCAATCACAACGCATTTGAGCGCATGGACGTTCCCCGTACCGCGTCCACCAGCGCTTCCGGGTCGGGCTGCTGTTGCAGGAGGCGCTGGATCGGCCGCAGCGCGCGTTCGACGCTCATCACGCGCATCGCGAGCTCACGGGCGACGGCGAGCGACCGGCTGCGGCGGAACATCACCTTGGCGAGTTGGCGCGAGTTGTCTTGGGCCGCCTCGATGCGGGGACGTTGTCCGCGTTCGTAGGCGCGCAGCAGCTCACCGAGTGCGATGCGGGGCGCATGGCGGAGCACGCGGCTGAGCACCCACGCCGACTCCATCGCCATGCCCGCACCCACGCCGGCGGTCGGCAGGAACCCGGCCGCCGCGTCACCGAGCAGAACGGTGCGCTCGGTGGTCCAGCGCGGGGCGCGGCAGTCGGTCAATGACCAGTAGTAGGGATCGGGGTCGGTGGCGACGGCGGCCATCGCGCGGTCCAGTCTGGGGTTGACGGTCTTGAGGCCACGGCGCATCGCCGTGACGAAGGGCGCGGGACCTGCCGCGGTGTCCTCACGCGGCCCGCCGAGGAACACCCCGAGCGCATCGGCCACCGGATACATCGCGACCATGCCGCCCGCTCCCCACAACTCCTCACCGAGATCGGAGTCGCCTTCGTCGGGCGCCCACACCACCCAGCCGCCCCAGCCGGTGTCCACCCACTGCACCGATTGCCCGTCGAGCACGAAATCGCGTGACTTCGAGTGCATTCCGTCGGCGATCACGACGAGATCGAAATGCATGCGGTGATCGGCGCCTTGGCTCCTCACGCGGACGTCGACACCCGCCGACGTCTCCGCCAGGTCGGTGACCACCGAGTCGTACGTCACCGGGCAGCCCGCATCGGCCAGTACATCGATCAGCCGACCGCGGGCAATGCCGCGGTAGTCGCCGTACCGCGACATCAGGTCGACGGTCGAGTCCGTCCGCAGCATGCGGCCGGTGTGACCGTGCACGGCGTACCGCTTCAGTGGAACGCTCGCCGCGCGGTACGCGTCGCGCACGGCGAGGTCGTCGAGTGCGGCGTCGACCATCGGCATCAACGCGAGCATGTAACCCTGCGCGGGCGCGCTTTCGGCGCGCTCGATCAGGACCGGGTGCCTGCCGTCCCCGCGAAGCAGTTGCGCAACCGTCACACCGGCGATCCCGGCGCCGACAACCAAAATTCGCAATTCGTCCGCGGTCGCCTGCTGGTATTGCTCTTCTAGGCTTATCGGACTCAACATATTTTCCACGCTACCATTGAGTGGACCGGGTGGTCCACTCTGTTATCCTGAATCGTGACCTCGGCAAGAATCGCCCGCATGCCCGCAGAGAGGCGGCGGCGTTTGGTAAAGACGGCGGCCCTCGAATTCGGTTCCGCGGGTTATGAACACGCGTCGCTCAACCGGATCATCGAGCACTGCGCGATGAGCAAGAGTTCGTTCTACTACATCTTGTCTTCGAAGGCGGAACTCTACGAATTCGTGGTGGGGGAATTGATCGCTGACGTGGCAGCCGAAATCGACGTCGTCGAGCCCGAGGAATTCGCGGGAACGGAATTCTGGCCGAAAATCGAACGGTACTTCACGAAGCTCGTCTGGGCCTCGCAGCGCGAGCCCACGTTCCTGCTGCTGGGACGGATGTTCTACCTGCAGGCCCCCGGCCCGGCGAAAACCGCCGTCGGCGGAGCGCTCGGAGCAGTCCGGGAGTGGGTGCGCCGGGTGCTGCACGTCGGTCGTCGATCCGGTGCCGTCCGCGCCGACCTGCCCGAGCCGTTGCAGGCGGAGCTCGTTTTCCGAATTCTGCAGGTCTTCGACGAATGGACCATCGCGCACTACGACGACTTCGCGGATTCGGCCCTGCAGGAGTTGGCCGTCGCCCAGTTCGCGACTATTCGACGGACGCTAGCGCCTTAGCCGTGCGGAACACGTCGTCGAACATCCGCGGCGTCAGCTTGCCGGTGAACGTGTTCTGCTGGCTGGGGTGGTAGCAGCCCACCAACGTGACGCCGCCCATCTCGGCGGTGGCGGCGTGGCCGAACTTCGGCGCGGGCACCGGCACCGGCACACCGCCCGTGCGCAGCATCTGCAGCGCCGCCCGCCATGCGAACCCGCCGAGCGCGACGACCACGCGCACGTGCGCAGCCGTCAGCCGCCATTCGGCATCCAGCCACGGAGCGCAGGTCGCGCGTTCGGCGGGTGTCGGCGCATTGGCCGGCGGTGCACAGCGCACGGCGGCGGCCACGCGGGTCTCGTTGAGCGCCAAGCCATCTGCCGCGTCGACACACAGCGCCTGGTTCGCCAGGCCCACCCGGTGCAGCGCCGCGAACAGAAAATCGCCCGACCGGTCGCCGGTGAAGATCCGGCCGGTGCGGTTGGCCCCGTGGGCCGCGGGCGCGAGACCGACGACGAACACCCGGGGCCGCGATGACCCCCAGCCCGGAGCCGGACGGCCCCAGTACGGCTCGTCGGCGTAGGACCTGCGCTTGACGACAGCGGCCTCCTCACGCCACTCGACCAGACGGGGACAGGCGCGGCACACCGATACCTCGGCGTCGAGCTCTGCGAGCGACTGCGTCGCCGCGGCCATCGACACGACGTGCGCGGCGGTCTGCGCGACGGCGGTCCTAGACGTGGCGGGGTCACCCGGCCAGCCCGAGCCGGGAGGAACCGGCGACGTGAACCGCCCACCGGTCCGCGGGTGAGGCAAGCGCTGCACAGCACCACTGTGCCTGGTAGGGAAATCTGATGCCGAACGGGCCTGTGCGCTGTTAGATTCTGCCGCGATAACTCATGACGGATAGCCGGCGCGGTCCCCTGATACTGATTTTCTTCGCCGCGCTCACGGCCGGTGCCGGCAACGGAATCTCGCTCGTCGCGTTCCCATGGCTGGTGTTGCAACGCAACGGCTCTGCGCTCGACGCCTCGATCGTGGCGATGGCGGGCTCGCTGCCGTTGCTCGTCGCGACGCTGATCGCAGGGGCCGCCGTCGACTATCTGGGCCGGCGGCTGGTCTCGATGATCTCCGATGCCCTTTCCGCGCTGTCGGTGGCCGCCGTGCCCGTGCTGGCGCTGACGTTCGGCGTCGAGGCCGTCAACGTCGCGGTGCTCGCCGCGTTGGCTGCGCTGGGCGCCTTCTTCGACCCGGCGGGGATGACCGCTCGCGAGACGATGCTGCCCGAAGCGGCGATTGGCGCCGGGTGGACGCTGGACCGCGCCAACAGCGTCTACGAGGCGGTGTTCAACCTCGCCTACATCGTCGGACCCGGCATCGGCGGCCTGCTGATCGCCACACTGGGCGGCATCAACACGATGTGGGTCACCGCGTCGGCATTCGTCCTCTCGATCGCCGCGATCGCCGTCCTGCGGTTGGAGGGAGCCGGTACGCCCGACCGCACCTCCCTGCCCGAGGGGGTGTGGGCGGGCGTCGTGGAAGGGCTGAGGTTCGTCTGGCACAACAGGGTCCTTCGCACGCTGGCGATCGTCGACCTGGTGGTGACCGGGCTCTACATGCCGATGGAGTCGGTCCTGTTCCCCAAGTACTTCACCGACCGCGACGAACCCGTGCAACTCGGTTGGGTGCTGATGGCGTTGAGCATCGGCGGCCTGGTGGGCGCGCTCGGCTATGCGGTGTCCTCGAAGTACATCAGCCGTCGGGTGACGATGTTGACCGCGGTGCTGACGCTGGGAGTCGCGATGACGGTCATCGCATTCCTGCCGCCGCTACCGCTGATCCTGGTGCTCTCGGCGATCGTCGGGCTGGTCTACGGGCCGATTCAACCGATCTACAACTACGTCATGCAGACGCGGGCACCGCAGCATCTGCGCGGCCGGGTGGTGGGCGTGATGGGATCGCTGGCGTATGCGGCGGGTCCGCTGGGACTGATCATCGCCGGGCCGCTTGCCGACTCGGCCGGCTTGCACACCACGTTTCTCGCACTGGCGCTGCCGATGCTGCTGCTGGGCATCATCGCCGTGTTCCTGCCCGGCCTGCGCGAACTCGACCACCCGCCAACGGTTTAGCGAGCAGGGCCCTGCCTGGCGATTGCGGCGAGTTCCTCACGAGAACTCGCCCCCACCCGTTGGCACGCGCGATAGATGTGGCCCTCGACGCTGCGCACCGACATCACCAGCCGTTCGGCGATTTCACGGTTCGACAAACCGGCCACCACGAACTCGACGATCTCGCGCTGACGGCCGGTCAGCGGCTGACTGGCCGGAACCCTCAGGGCCGGTGTGCACAGTCCCCCGCAGGCGTCGCTGAGTTCTTTGGCCACGGCGGCGGCATACAGGCCGCGCTTGCGGTGCTGGCCGCGGGTGAACGCGACCGCCGCTTGCGCGGCGGCGTCGGCTGCGGCCGCCCGGTCACCGATGGTGCGGTAGGCGTCGGCGGCCGCGAGCAATCCTTCGCCGTCGTCGGCGGCCAACGCTTCTGTATGGCGCGCAACGGCATCGGCCAACGGCAACCCGAGTGCGTCGGCGAGTTCACGTGCGGGCTTGGCGCACGATGTGTCACCCCACTGCGCCGCCGCCTGATGACACGCCAGCTCGTGAGTGGGCTGGCGACGCGTGCGGGCTTGGGACGCCGCCGCTCGCACGGTGGCGATGGCGTCGGTGACGCATCCGTTGGCCACCAAGGACCATCCGGTGGCGATGCTCAGCGCCGTCTGCATGAACACGTAGTCGGGTGGCACGCTCTCACACGCCTCGGCGATTGCGTCCTCGGCCGCCTTCCCCTCACCCAGTTTCGCGTGCGCCTCGGCCAGGGCGAAACAGGTGGCCGGCCGCAAACCGCTTGTCACACCATGCCTTTGCACACCGGCCAACGCCTCGTGCAACAGCGTCACCGCTGCGCGGACGTTGCCCCGCATGAGTTCGGCGTTACCCAGCAGCGACGCAAGATTGGCGTAGGCCAGGCTCGGCATCTCTTTGGCGGAGTCCGCGATTCGCCGTGTCATGGCCTCACATTCGTCGACGCGTCCGGTCAACCGGCAGGCCCGGGCATACACGCTGGCGAACCAGAACCGCATGTGCGACGCCTGAAACGACGTCATCGCCCGCTCCAGCGCCGACTCCGCGACCGCGGTAAGTTCGTCGGCCCGGCCGAGCGCACCCAGCGCCATCGTCAGCGCCACCGCCGCCAACATCGCGTCGAAGTCGGTCAGCAGTCCCGACTCCAGTGCGGCCGTGGCCTTTTGGGCTGCGGCGTCACATCGCGCCGATGCGGCGTCGACGCACGCTTCGACGGCCATGCGCGCGAACTGCTCGGCCGTCGACTCGGGACCCGATGCCAGCCGGGTCAGCACCGCACCCGCGTCGTCGATGCGGCCGAGCATCCAGATCAGGTTGGCCGCCCTCACAATCGACCAGCGGTGTGCGCTTGCGGTGCCGTCGCCGACCATCCGGCTCAACACTTCCTCGACCTGCGCGCCGCGGCCGAGCAGGAAGAGGTTCAACGCGCGCAGCCCCGGCGCCTCGGCGGCACCGGCGTCGGCCGCCGCGGTCGCGAACCGGTCGGCGAGTTCGAGGTCGAGCAGCGTCATCGCGCCCCGAGCCGCCGTCAGAAAGAGGTCGGGGTCCGGTGGCAGGTCCGATTCGAGCGCGAGCAGTGCCCGTCGCACCGTCGCCTGACCGTCGGGCTCACCGTCGTGGGCGAGCCGGGTGGCCAACCTGCCGCGGATCCTCGACAGGTAGAGCTCGCCGGCGGTGGCCCGACGCAATTCGCCGAACAGCGGATGGGCCAGGCGCGCCGCCAAATTCGCCCCGCTTCGCTCGACGGTCACCAGCCGCATTCGCTCGGCAGTCTCCAGCGCGTCCCGGTCCACCACGTCGCACAGGGCGTCGACCGCCAGCGGTTCGCACTGCGACAGCGTGTCGACGACGAGGGCGACAGCCGGGGTCAGTTCACGCAGTTGGCGCCCGACCATGTCACTGATGCTCTGCGACACCGCCACGCCGCCGTCCCAGATCCATACCCCAGCCGTCTGCCGCAGCCGGCCTGCGTCGATCTGGTCCATGACCAACTGGCGCAGGAAGAGTGCGTTACCACCGGTCAGCTTCCAGAACCGGTGAGCACTACGGGCGTCCACCGCACCACCGAGGATCTGCTCGATCACGGCGCGCGCCGCGTCGACGGACAGCGGTTCGAGGTCGAGGCGGACGAGCAGTCCGTCCTTCCACAGCGCGGTGATCGCATCGGGTTCGTCGGCGCCCGCGCGAAGGGTGACGACAAGACGGGTCGCCCGCGTCTGCGCAAGCTGATGCACCAGGTGCGCAGACAGCCCGTCGAGCAGATGCGCGTCGTCGACCCCGATCAGGGTGCGGCCGTGACGATGTTGCCCGACAAGGGAATTGATTAGTTGGCGTACGTTCGGCACCTGCTCGGCGACGGCCTCGTCGATGACGGCGGTGAACGCGCCCAACGGTAGCGCTTTCGCGGATTCGGTGCCGACGATCCAGTTCGTACGGTCGCCCGCGCGGTCGGCGAGCCGAAGCACCTCACGTGCGAGCCGGGTCTTGCCCACCCCTGCGGCGCCGACGATCACGACGCCGGATTTGTCGCTGCCCCCGAGTGCGCGGCGAATGATTGCCAGTTCGCCGTCACGTCCCGCCAGCGGATCCCCGCTGATCACCGCGGAACTATATCCCGCAGTTCTCCCACCCGCGCGGGTTTTCGAGCCGCCGTCACGCGGCAGCGGACCAGTCGAACCCGCCGGCTCGTACCATGGCGGCGTGGAGTCACCCCTGGCCGATCTGGTCGACGCGCTGCCCGAGGGAGCCGTCGTCACCGATCCGGACATCCTGGGGTCATACCGGCAGGACCGGGCGTTCGACCCGAACGCCGGCACACCGCTGGCGGTGGTACGGCCACGCAGCACCCAAGAGGTACAAGCCGTACTGCGCTGGGCCACCGCAAACAAGATCGCTGTGGTGCCACGCGGTATGGGCACCGGACTGTCCGGCGGCGCATCGGCCCTCGACGGCGCCATCGTGCTGACGACCGAGAAGATGCGCGACATCGCCGTCGACCCGGTGACGCGCACCGCCGTCGTCCAGCCCGGTCTGCTCAATGCGGAGGTCAAGAAGGCGGTCGCGGAGTTCGGGCTGTGGTATCCGCCGGACCCGTCGTCGTTCGAAATCTGCAGCATCGGCGGGAACGTGGCCACCAATGCCGGTGGCCTGTGCTGCGTGAAGTACGGCGTCACAACGGATTACGTGCTCGGACTGCAGGTGGTGCTCGCCGACGGAACCGCGGTGCGGCTCGGCGGTCCGCGGCTCAAAGACGTCGCCGGGCTGCCGCTGACCAAGTTGTTCGTCGGCAGCGAGGGCACGCTCGGCGTGGTGACCGAGGTGACGTTGAAGCTGCTGCCCGCGCAGTCGGCGGCGTGCACTGTGGTCGCGGCCTTCGGCTCGGTGGAATCCGCGGCGGCGGCCGTCGTCGCGATCACGGCCAGGATCCGGCCTTCGATGCTGGAGTTCATGGACTCGGCGGCCATCAACGCCGTCGAGGACAAGCTGAAGATGGGCCTCGACCGCAGCGCTGCCGCGATGCTGGTGGCCGCCTCTGACGACCGTGGTCCGTCCGGCGCCGAAGACGCCCGGTTCATGGCCGACGTCTTCACCGAACACGGCGCCAAGGAAGTGGTCTCGACGTCGGACCCCGAGGAGGGCGAGGCCTTCGTCGCCGCGCGGCGGTTCTGCATTCCGGCCGTGGAGTTGAAGGGCTCGCTGCTGCTCGAGGACGTCGGAGTTCCATTGCCCGCGTTGGCCGATCTGGTCGGCGGCGTGGCCAAGATCGCGGCCAACCACGAACTGCTGATCTCGGTGATCGCGCATGCCGGCGACGGCAACACGCATCCGCTGATCGTCTACGACCCCGTCGATCCCGCGATGACCGACCGCGCCCACCAGGCGTTCGGCGAGATCATGGATCTGGCCGTGAGCCTGGGCGGCACGATCACCGGCGAACACGGGGTCGGCAGGCTGAAGCGGCCGTGGCTGGCCGGTCAGATCGGCCCGGAGGCGATGGAGCTCAACCGGCGGATCAAGGCCGCGCTCGATCCGGACAACATCCTCAACCCGGGTGCCGCGATCTGATTGCGCCGAGACCGACGTATTGGTTGAAATCACTCGCCGGATTCGACCAATTCGTCGGTTTCGACGTTGATGCTATTGACATGGCCCCCGGTTCTGTCGTACCAATGAGACATGACGGCTGCTCTGTCTCATGACACGCCGGTTCGATTCCAGCTCGCCAACGCCGACACGTGGGCCGATCCGTGGCCGATGTATCAGTCGCTGCGCGACCACGATCCCGTACACCACGTCGTGCCGAGCGACCGGCCCGATCACGACTACTACGTCATGTCGCGCCATGCCGACATCTGGGCCGCCGCGCGTGATCACGAGACGTTCTCCTCGGCGCAGGGGCTCACGGTCAACTACGGGGAGCTCGAACTGATCGGCTTGGCCGACAACCCGCCGATGGTCATGCAGGACCCGCCCGTGCACACCGAGTTCCGCAAGCTGGTGTCGCGGGGATTCACGCCTCGACAGGTGGAGGCGGTCGAGCCCAAGGTCCGCGACTACGTCATCGAGCGCATCGAGCGCATCCGGAGCAACGGCGGCGGCGACATCGTCGCCGAACTGTTCAAACCGCTGCCGTCCATGGTCGTCGCCCACTACCTCGGCGTACCGGAGGCCGATCGCGACAAGTTCGACGGCTGGACCGAGGCGATCGTGGCCGCCAACACCGCCGACGGCGGAATCGGCGGTGCGCTCGAGACGCTGGGCGACAAGCTGGGCGAGATGATGGCCTACTTCACCGATCTCATCGAGCGTCGACGGGTCCAGCCGGAGGACGACACCGTGTCGCATCTGGTGGCCGCGGGTGTGGGTGCCGACGGCGACATCGCCGGTGTGCTGTCGATCCTCGCGTTCACCTTCACCATGGTCACCGGTGGGAACGACACCACCACCGGCATGCTCGGCGGCTCGGTCCAGTTGCTCCATCAGCGACCCGACCAGCGTCGCCTTCTTGTCGAAAACCCGGAGCTGATACCGGATTCGGTCGACGAGTTTCTGCGCATGACCTCGCCGGTGCAGGGGCTGGCCCGCACCGTCACCCGCGATGTGACGGTGGCCGACACCACCATCCCGGAGGGCAGGCGGGTGCTGTTCCTCTACGCATCGGCCAACCGCGACGAACGCCAATTCGGCGATGACGCATCCGAACTCGACGTGACCCGCAGACCGCGCAACATCCTGACCTTCAGCCACGGCGCACACCACTGCCTCGGCGCGGCCGCCGCGCGCATGCAGTCGCGCGTCGCTCTGACCGAACTGCTGACACGCATCCCCGACTTCGAGGTCGACGAGAACGGAATCGTCTGGGCCGGTGGTAGTTATGTGCGACGACCGCTGTCCGTTCCGTTCGAGGTGGTCGCCTGATGGCCGGTGACTGGTTGGCCGCGCGGCGCACCGAGGTGGCCGCGGACCGCATTCTCGACGCGGCCGGTGAGCTGTTCACCCAGAAGGAGGCCGCGACCGTCGGCATGAACGAGATCGCTTCGGCGGCAGGATGTTCTCGCGCCACGCTGTACCGGTACTTCGAGAACCGCGAAGCGCTCTACACCGCCTACGTGCACCGCGAGAGTTACCGGCTGTACCGCGAGATGACCGAACAGATCAACGCGCTGACCGATCCGCGTGAGCGGTTGATCGAGGGGATGCTGGCCTCGCTGCGCAACGTTCGCGAAAGCCCAGCCCTGGCATCGTGGTTCGCCACGACCCAGCGACCGATCGGTGCGGAGATGGCCGAGGAGTCCGAGGTGATCAAGGCGCTGACCGAGGCGTTCGTCATCTCGCTCGGTCCCGACGCACCGGAGTTGGTCGCACACCGCGCGCGGTGGCTGGTGCGGGTGATGACCTCGCTGATGCTGTTCCCCGGCCATGACGAGGACGACGAGCGGTCGATGCTCGAGGAGTTCGTCGTTCCGATCGTGCTGCCGGGCCAACGGGAGCCGACGCTCTAGCGCCGGATGCGTCAGGCCACCCAGTAAGCCTGAGCCTTGATCGCCTTCTTCGAGATCTTGTACTGCTCGCGAAAGACCTTGGCCACCGCGCGGGTCGTGCGGTTGTCGCATGCGACCCATCCGAAGTGGTCGGGGGCGTCGAACGCGGCTGCGGCCACCGCTTCCACCAGCGCCTCGCCTGCGTTCTTGCGGTCCACCCACATCACGTCGGTGGTGCGGCCGACCGGTAGCTGCCGGTCGTCGTCGTGTGCCGCCTCCAGGAACACCCGCGCCGGGGTGTCGCCGATGGCGGTCAGCAACGAGTTGATGGCGGGCAGCGACGCGGTGTCGCCGACGATCACGTAACCGGCAGGCGGCGGTTCGGGCAGCGTGAAGTTGCTGCCGAGCACCGTGACCTCGATCGTGTCCCCGGGCTGCGCGTTTTCCGCCCAGTGCGAGGCGACGCCGTCATGCAGCGCGAACTCGATGTCGACGGTGTCGGCTTGTGGGTTCGGGTCGACCAGCGTGTAGCCGCGCTGATGCAGCTTCTCGCCGTCGGCGAACCACATCCGGATCCACATCGTCGGGTGCAGCGGCGAGCCTTCGAGCATGCCGCCTGCGTCGAAGCTCAGCCGCAGGTAGTGCGGGCTGATCTCGCGTTTACCCGTCACGGTCAGCCGATAGTCGCCCGCGCGCAGCAGCTTGAGCACCGCGCCCTGGAAACCTCGCGTTGGCTTCTTGTCCGACATCACTAGCCTTCCGTGTCGCTGTCCCGGTTAGGCTACCCTAATCTCCGATGTGCGGAAGCGGCAGATTGCCCGCTTGGGGGCCTAAGCGGGTTGATCCCACCCACCTGGTGCGTGCGATCAACCCGTCAACGCGGTGCCGTCAGGACCGCACGCGGGTGAACCGGTGCAGGAGCCACGCCAGCGGGACGGTCATCACGAAGGTGACGAGGAACAGCATGACGATCGAACCGGTGTAGATCGGATAGTGCAGCACCTCCACCATCGCCAGCTCCATCAAGATCAGGTGGATCAGGAAGATCTCGTAGGAGATCTCGCCGAGGAACACCATCGGCCGACTGGACAGCAACCGGGCGTAGACGCCGCGATCACCGAGCGCCAGCGGCGCCACCGCCAGCGTGGCGATCACCGTGTAGAAGAACACCTTCACCAGCGCCTCGCGCAGCTCGGCGGGCGAGGTCGTCGGCTCCCCGGCGATGGGTGTGGACGCGATGAAATAGCACGCCACCGCCAGAGGTATGCACGCCAGGCCGTACGCCCGCACCCCCAGCGGTTGCAACGCCGAAAGCAGCATCCCGCCGATGAACCAGACGAGGTACGACGGCAGCCACAGCCGCGCACCGTCGGGCAGAAAGTCGGTGGTGTGCACCAGGATCAGCCACGCGGGCGTGATCAGCGCCAGGGCGGCCAGTCCGCCGATCAGCAGGCCCGGACGCCACCGTCGTCGGCACAGCACCACCAGCAACAACCACGCCAGCAGCGGCAGCACCGCGTAGAACGCGACCTCGACCGCCAGGCTCCACATCTGCGTAAGCCCTTGATGCAGAAACGAATACAGGTAGTTGTCGGTGTAGATCTGGGTCAGCGTGAGGTTACGCAGCAACCCCTCCCATGTGTGTCCGGGGTTCGGGCCCGCCGTGCGGAAGTGATAGACGAGGTATGCCGTAAGGACCGTGACGACGTACGCGGGCATGATGCGAAGCACCCGGCGCCAGGCGTAGCGGCGCACCGAAGGTCCGGGCCTCCCAGCCGCGGACGCCTTCACCCACGGCGAGAACAACAGAAATCCGCTGAGCACGAAGAAGATCGGTACTCCGATCTCGGCGCGGGAGTACACCAGGCCGACATAGCCCTGCGGGTACTTGCCGGTCGTGTACGCGGCGTGGGTGAGCATCACCAACAACGCGGCGACGGCGCGGATACCGGTGAGCGAGGAGACACGTTCGACCCTGCTGACGGATTCCAGTCCGCCCTGCGCGTCCAAGTCGCGCGACAGCGTCATCTCTGCTTGTGCCGGCCCTTGTCCGGCCGTCGGTCGGGCTGCAGGTTGATCTTCACCCCCGAGATACGGGTGTTCTCAAGGGCTTTGAGTGTCTTCCTCGGCAGATCGGCGGGCAGCTCCACCAACGAGAAATCCGGGCGGATGGTGATGTGGCCGAAGTCGCTGCGGTGCAGGCCGCCTTCGTTGGCGATGGCGCCGACGATGTGGCCGGGTCCGACCTTGTGCCGTTTGCCCACCGAGATGCGGTAGGTGGCCAGGCCTTCCCGCGCTTTGCGGTCGGGCTTGTCGCGGCGGGGACGCTCTTCGCGTTCGCGTCGTTTCTCCGGTGGCGGCTCGACCATGAAGAACTCGTCACCGCCGTGCGCCTGTGTGGCCAACGCCGCAGCGATGTCGGCGATCGGCACGTCGTGCTCGCGTTCGTATTCTTCGATGATGCTGCGGAAGACGTCGACGCCCGGCGCATTGAGCGCTTCGGTGATCGAGTCGAGGAACTTCGCCACCCGCTGGGCGTTGACGTCCTCGACCGTGGGCAGTTCCGCCTCGACCAGCTTGGACCGGGTGGCCTTCTCGATGGCCTTGAGCAGATGGCGCTCACGCGGGGTGACGAACAGCAACGCCGACCCGGACCGGCCCGCCCGGCCCGTGCGACCGATGCGGTGCACATAGGACTCGGTGTCGTTGGGGATGTCGTAGTTCAACACGTGCGAGATGCGTTCGACGTCCAGACCGCGTGCGGCGACATCCGTCGCGATCAGGATGTCGATCCTGCCGTCCTTCAATGCGGCGATGGTGCGCTCGCGCTGCGCCTGCGGGATGTCTCCGTTGATCGCTGCCGCGGCGAAGCCTCTCGCCTTGAGCCGCTCGGCGACCTCTTCGGTGGCCTGTTTGGTGCGGACGAACACGATCATCGCGTCGCCCTCTTCCACCTCGAGCACGCGCGTCAGCGCATCCATTTTGCGGTGGCCGGAGACCTGGATGTAGCGCTGCGAAATGTTCTCTGCGGTGGCGGTTTTCGCCTTGACCGTGACCTCGACCGGGTCGTGCAGGTATTTCTTGGTGATCTTTCGGATCGCCGGCGGCATGGTCGCCGAGAACAACGCGACCTGCTTGAACTCGGGGGTGTCGGACAGGATGCGCTCGACGTCCTCGGCGAAGCCCATCTGCAGCATCTCGTCGGCCTCGTCGAGCACGAGGTAGTCGAGCCGCGACAGGTCCAGGCGGCCCTTCTCGAGGTGGTCGATCACCCGGCCCGGCGTGCCGACGACGACCTGGGCGCCGCGTTTGAGCCCCGCCAGCTGCGGGCCGTACGACGACCCGCCGTAGATCGGCAGGACGTTGACCTCCGGCAGGTGCGCGCCGTAGCGGCCGAACGCCTCGGCCACCTGCAGCGCCAGTTCGCGCGTCGGCGCCAGGACCAGCGCCTGGGTCGCCCGGCTGTCGGTGTCGATCTTCGACAGGATCGGAATCGCGAACGCGGCGGTCTTGCCGGTACCGGTCTGGGCCAGACCCACCACGTCGGAACCCGCCATCATGGCCGGAATGGTGGCCGCCTGTATCGCTGACGGCGTCTCGTAGCCGACGTCGACGACGGCCCGCAGCACCGAAGGGTGAATCTGCAGGTCGTCGAAGGTCAGGTCGCCGGTCGAGCCGTCGTGGCTCGCATCCGACTCGGCGGAGGTCATCGGCGTCGAGTCTAGTGCCCGCGAGCAGCCCGATTCGCCACGCGGTGTGTCGGCGCGACCTGGTCGACGCGATTTGCAAGGGTGGCTCAGGTGATGTGCACGGTTCGGCTCAACGGCCTCATGCGATCGGCGGCGGCGCTCTCGGCGGTGCTGGTGGTCGCCGTCGGCTGCGGAGCGGGCGACTCGACGGTCTCCAAGACGCCCGATGCGATGCCCCCCGCCGCACCTCCCCCGGCCGGGCCGCCGCCGCCAGCCCCGAACGCGGCGGCGTCCAGCGCACCCGCGGCCGATCCGTGCGCGGTCAACCTCGCCGCGCCGGAGATCACCAGGGCGGTGGCCGAGTTGCCCCGCGACCCGCGCAGCGACCAGGGCTGGAACCCGGAGCCGATCGCAGGCAACTACAACGAGTGCGCGCAGCTATCGGTCGTCATCGTCAAGGCCAACACCAACGCCACCAACCCGAACACGCGGGCGGTCATGTTCCACCTCGGCAAGTTCATCCCGAGCGGGGCGCCCGACACCTACGGGTTCAACGGCGTCGACACCTCGGAGAGCACCGGCGACACGGTCGCGCTGCGCTACTCCAACGGCGTTCCCGGCCTCGACAGCGTGGTCAGGTTCCGCTGGAACGGAAACGGCGTCGAGCTGATCGGGAACACCGGCGGCTGAGGGACCGCCCGGCGGCCGCCTCCGCCGAACGTGGGTTACCCGCACACCTTTCGTGGGGCAGATTCATACGGTCAGTGCAACATCCCTGGATTTAGGAGCGTTGCGCATGCCAAGTGGTTATCCGCATCCGCG
>NZ_LZSW01000019.1:0-127358 GCF_001665615.1 Mycobacterium sp. 852014-52144_SCH5372336 | reverse complement strand
CGCGGATGCGGATAACCACTTGGCATGCGCAACGCTCCTAAATCCAGGGATGTTGCACTGACCGTATGAATCTGCCCGCCGGATGCGTGCGGGTAACCCACGTTCGGCGACCGGCCGGATGCGCTCGTGATGTTTAGCCCCGCCCGCTCACCGGGCACTCCCTCCCGGCGATTGTGGCGTTGCACACACCACCGGGTGGACGGAGCCGGCAATGAGCACGGAAAACCAGGTCACACCGACCGATGTCGACAAGGCACTGCTCGGCAGCGCGACCTACCGAAGTCTGGGCGAACAGAAACTCTCACCGCGAGAGGAACGGTTCGAGAAGGGCCGCCGCACGCTCGGCCTGTTCCTCGCTCCGCTGCTGACCGCCGTCTTCCTCGTCCTGCCGATGGACATCCCTCGAGAGCAACAGGTGCTTGGCGCGGTCCTGCTCGGCGTGATCGCGCTGTGGATCACCGAGGCGGTGCCGATTCCGATCGGCGGCCTACTCGGCGTGGCGGTCGCGGTGTTCCTCGGGGTCGCACCCGTCGACGACGTGCTCGGCCCGTTCGGATCCTCGACCATCTTCACGTTCATCGGGGCGTTCATCCTCGCCCAGGCGATGCTCAAACACGGTGTGGCGCGACGCTTCGCGTTCCGCATCCTGGCCCTGCCGCGAGCCGGCCGCTCGACCACCGGCGTCATCCTCGCGTTCGGCGCGATCACGTGTCTGCTGTCGGCGTTCGTCTCCAACACCGCGACGGTGGCGATGCTCCTGCCGACGGCGATCGGCATCCTGTCCGTGATCGCCAAACTGCTCCAGCAGCGCGGCGACGTCGAACCCGACTTCGATCCGCAACGCCTGCGGGTGGGCGCGGCCCTCATGCTGATGCTCGCCTACGGCGCCAGCGTGGGCGGCCTGCTCACTCCGGTCGGCAGCCCGCCGAACCTGATCGGGCGCGGGCTGATCGAAGAGGCCACCGGCGAGCGGATCAGCTTCGGACAGTGGATGGTGCTGGCGATTCCCATCTGCTTCGTGATGTTCCTGTTGTTGGCGCTGATCCTGCTGCGGCTCAACAAACCCGAGATCAAACGCATCGACGGCGTCGCCGAGTATGTGGCCAGCGAGCGCGAGAAGCTGGGCAAGCTGTCGCGGGCCGAGAAGAACACCCTGATCGCGTTCGGCGTCACCGTGACGCTGTGGATCCTGCCCGGTGTGGTCGCGGTGATCACCGGAACCGAGTCCACCACCTACGAATTCGTCAGCGACCGGCTCGACGAGGGCGTGGTCGCGGTGTTCGGCGCGTCGCTGCTGTTCCTGCTGCCCACTGACTGGCAGAGCCGCGAGTTCACCCTGCGCTGGAAGGACGCCGCCGAAATCGACTGGGGCACAATCATCCTGTTCGGTACCGGCATCATCTTCGGCTCGCTGATCTCCTCGACCGGGCTAGCCGAGACCATCGGCACCTCCGTCAACGACGCGCTCGGCCTGACGAGCGGCATCGCGATCACCATCTTCGCGGTGATCCTGGCGATCATCGTCTCCGAAACCACAAGCAACACCGCGTCGGCCGCGGTGGTGGTGCCGATCGTGATACCGGTGGCGATCGCCGCGGGCATCAACCCGTTCGTGCCGGCGCTGGCGGCGACGTTCGCGGCGTCGTTCGGCTTCATGCTGCCGGTGTCCACCCCACAGAACGCGATCGTCTACGGCTCGGGCGTCGTCCCGATCACGAAGATGATCCGCTCTGGCGTCGCGTTCGACATCGCGGGCGCTATCCTGATCATCATCTTGCTGCCGCTGATGATCAGCCTCTTGGGATTGGGTACATGACCGAAATCGCCGTCATACCCGGTGACGGGATCGGTACCGAGGTTATCGCGTCGGCGCGCGCAGTGCTCGACGCGGTCGCGAAGAAACATGGAATCGCGTTGTCGTACACCGAGTTCGACTGGTCGTGTCAACGATACGCGGACGAGGGCGCGATGATGCCCGACGACGGAATCGAGACACTGCGCGGGTTCGACGCCATCTTTCTGGGTGCGGTCGGGTGGCCGGGCGTGCCCGACCACGTGTCGCTGTGGGGTCTGCTCATCCCGATCCGCCGCGCGTTCCGCCAGTACGTGAACATGCGGCCGATCCGGGTGTTCGACGGCGTCGAAAGCCCGCTGCGCACGGCGCAGGATGTCGACTTCGTCGTGGTCCGCGAGAACGTCGAGGGTGAGTACAGCGAGATCGGCGGTCGGCTCAATCGCGGCTTTCCCGACGAAATGGCGGTCCAGGAGTCGGTTTTCACGCGCAACGGCGTCGGCCGGATCGCGGACTTCGCGTTCGAGCTCGCCCGCACCCGCCACGGGTACGTGACGTCGGCGACCAAGTCCAACGGCATCGTGCACACGCTGCCGTTCTGGGACGAGGTGGTCGCCGAGCGGGCGTCGCACTACCCCGACGTGCGGCTCGACAGTGAGCACATCGACGCGCTGGCCGCCAAATTCGTCCTGCAGCCACAGCGATTCGACGTCGTCGTCGGCTCGAACCTGTTCGGCGACATCCTCAGTGACCTCGCCGCCGCGGTGGCGGGTTCGATCGGGATAGCTCCGTCGGCCAATCTCGACCCCACCAAGCAGTACCCGTCGATGTTCGAACCCGTACACGGGTCGGCCCCCGACATCGCCGGGCAGGGCATCGCCAATCCGATCGGCGCGGTGTGGTCGGCGGCGCTGATGCTCGAGCATCTCGGGCACGCGGACGCCGCCGGTGAGGTGATGGGGGCCATCGAGTCGACACTGGCCGCACCGGAGACCCGCACCGGAGACCTCGGCGGGCGGGCGTCGACCGCCGAAGTGACCGACGCGCTCGTCGCGCGATTGGGGTGACCGACCCCAGCAAACTCCCGTGCTTCACCGACACCCCGCAGAGACGCTGCCAAAATTCGTGCATCTAGGGGTATCTCGGCGATGGTAATGTTGGCCGGCAAACATGTGTGTCCCCTGGACCGTCGGCGAGCGTTGGGAAAGGCGAATGAGCGACAATCTGCGGGTAGACCCGTTGGAGGTCCGGATGGCCGCCGACCACGTCAACGCGGCCGCCGACAGCCTCAGGTCTGCCCACGGCACCGCGCACGAGCGAATGGGCGCCGCCGCGCCCGGCTGGATCGGATCGAGCGCCTCGGGGCTCTCAGCAACCACCACGAAGTGGGAAGAGGAGTCCGCCGCGCATTACACCGAACTCCTCAAACACGCCGAGGATCTGCGCTCGGCAGCGGAGAAGTATGTCCGCACCGATGACAACGCCGCTACCGAAATCGACTCTGCGGGAGCGAATCTGGGCACCATGGGGCTCTGACCCGTGGACATGACGTTGGCCGACGTTGCGCGTTGGCAACCCGAGCAGATCGACGAGGTGTCCAAGGCGGCGGCGCACCGGGCCCGCACCAGCGGTGAGACGGCCGAGGCGCTGCGCAATCTTTCGGTGTTCGGGACGTGGAAAGGCCGGTCCGGCGAGGCCGCGCAGCAGGCCATCGAGCAGTCGGCCACCAAGCTCAACACCACGCAGAAGGAAGCGATCCTGGTGTCGCTGGGCGCTCAGAAAGCCGCGGCCGATGCCCGCGCGGTCAAGAACGACCTCAACAGCCTCATCGACTATGCGGCCGCCGCGCCGGCGGTGCAGCTCGACCTGAACACCGGCACGGTCACTCCTCCCGACACGACCGGGTGGACCGATGAGGAGATCGCGCAGCTCGAGAAGAAGATGGCCGAGGTGGAGAACCGCGCGGTCGCGGTGCTGGCTGCCGCAGAAGAGGTCGACGGCGACCTGGCCCGGGTGCTGTCCGCGGCCACCGGCGGCGATCCGGACACGCCCGCCGAGCAGGGCAGCGCCGACGGCGAATCGCTGCAGGACGGGGAGCTCACCCCCGAAGAGCTCGCACGCCTTCAGGAGAACACCACGCTGACTCCGCAGGAGCAGGAAGCGTTGGCGCGCGGCGAGTTGGTGCTGCCGGCCAGCCAGATGGACTACCTGAACCAGCTGTCGCGGTCGCTGGATGGCAAGAGCCCCGCCGCGATTCGCGCGATGATGGACAAACTCGGCCCGAACGGCGGACGCGTCGCCGACGCTTTGCAGCTGGTGTCCAACGAGAACATCACCGTCGCCGGAGCCAACCCCGACGCGAAACCGGGCGACGCCGGCTATGTACCCACCCGCGGTGGCATGCAGAACCTGCCGTCGGGCATCCGCGAAACATTCGAGGCGCCGCTGCGCGGACCCACCGCCCCCACCGCCGGAACCAACGACAAGGGCAACCCCACCCTCGAGTGGCCCGACCCGTACAAGCCGTTCCCGCACCTCGACGAATACCGCGATGTCGCTGCGATCGTGTCGGCCGGTGACGCCAAGCTGCAGCAGGGCACCGCCTTGGACAACGCGCTGCTGGACAAGTCCGAGCAGATCCTGCAGAACATGCACGAAGCACCCGACATCGCCTGGAAAGAGGACATCGGACTGGGCCAGCGTCTCGTGGACCCCACCGTGCAGGACATGCTCAACGCCGCAGGACGCGACCCGATGGCCGTCCACGACGCGCTGGCCGGAGCGGACGGCAAGACGCCCAACGGCGGCTTCATCGAGGACCTGTTCACCCACCAGTGGGCCGACAACGGTGCGGCGGCAGGCAATCTGCTCAACGGCACCGGCACCGGCGCCGTCCCGACGGACCTGGCCGATCCCACCCAGGCGTTCCAGGCCGAGCAGGCGGGACAGACCATGCACGCGGTCGACAAGTGGGCCGGGGAGAACTCCCCGCGGTTGCTCGACATCCCCGGCACCGACGGACAGTCGCTCGGACAGGTCAATCCCGACCTCGCGCGTGCGCTCGCCGACGCCAACAAGCCGTATATCGACGACATGCTGGGCAATCCGCTCGACAACACCCGCGGGTTCGCACCGCTCGACGATCTGAAGAATCCCGAGATGCCGGTCACCCGGGACCTTTTCGCGGTCATCGACACCGACCCGCAGGCCGCCGCCACCCTGAACAGTCAGGCCTACCTCAACGGCATGCAGTACCAAGCGAACTTCGAGCAGTCCGTCATCGACGGCGGCACCGTCGACACCGCGGATCTGCAGTCGGCGGGCACGTTGCGCGGCATCATCGACTCCGGTGCCAACATCGCCGACAACGACGCGATCAAGTACGGCAACCTGCAAGAGGTCCGCGCGTATGAGAGCCGCCAAGAGTGGTTCGAGTTCGCCAAGACGGTCGGCGGTGAAATCCCCGGTGTCAAAACATTTCTCGAGTGGCACGACAAGATCGGCGGCGACATTTTGCACGACATCTTCGTCGGGGATGCGCCGGTGCCGAACGACCCGACCTATATCGTCCAGGAGAGTTCCGAAGCGCTGCAGTACGCGGTCGCCCAGCGGTTGCTCGACAACAACATCGGCGATCCGCGGTTCTTCGCCGAGGCCGGGTTGATCGATCCGGCCACCGGCCAGCTCAAACCGCTCGAGGACGGCTTCGCCGACTTCCGGACCGCGCTCACCAACTACTTCAACGGGATCGACCCGTCGGTCAAGGGGGGCATCGAGGACTACGAGGACGCCTACCGGGACGCCCTGCCCCGGCCGCCCGCTCACACGGGATGACGTTCGCCTGACGGCATCGTAAGTTTCACGTACGGTGGGGCCGTGGCCGAAGCCGACCGCAACCGCGTCATTGCCGCGAGCCCGACGCAGATCTGGGATGTACTAGCCGATTTCGGCGCCATCGCGTCGTGGCTCGACGTCGACCACTCCTCCATCCTGACGCGCGGTCCGGACGGCGGTTTGGACGGAACGGCGCGGCGCGTGCAGATCGGGCGCAACACCCTGGTCGAAACCGTCACCGAATGCGATCCGCAGTATGTCCTCGCCTACGAGATCGCGGGCCTGCCCAAGTTCTTCGGCACGGTCAGCAACCGCTGGAAACTCGAACCGACCAGCGGCGGCGAGACGGTCGTGACGATCACCAGCACCGTGCGCAAGGGCCGCGGCAGAACGCAGCAACTCGTCGAACGCCTGGCCTGCCAGGTGTTGGCCCGCGGATCCGACAGAATGCTCGATGCGCTGGCGAAGCGATTGGAGAACACCCCATGACAGATCGGCCCGACATCGTCATCGTGATGACAGACGAGGAGCGCGCGGTTCCGCCTTACGAGGCACCCGAGATTCTCGCCTGGCGCCGAGAGACGCTCACCGGTCGCAAGTGGTTCGACGAGCACGGCGTGAGCTTTCGCCGGCACTACACGGGGTCGCTGGCCTGCGTGCCCAGTCGCCCGACGATCTTCACCGGCCAGTACCCCGACCTGCACGGCGTCACCCAGACCGACGGCATCGGCAAGACCGCCGACGACTCCCGGATGCGCTGGCTGCGCGCCAACGAGGTGCCCACGCTCGGCAACTGGTTCCGCGCGGCCGGCTACGACACGCACTACGACGGCAAGTGGCACATCTCGCACGCCGACCTGACGGACCCCGCCACCGGTGAGCCGCTGGCCACCAACGATGCCGACGGCGTCGTCGACCCGAAGGCGGTGCAGCGCTACCTCGACGCCGATCCCCTTGGACCGTACGGATTTTCGGGCTGGGTCGGCCCGGAACCGCACGGCGCCCCACTGGCCAACGCGGGGCTCCGGCGCGATCCGCTGATCGCCGACCGCGTGGTGGCGTGGCTGCGGGACCGCTACGACCGCCGCCGTGCGGGAGACGTCGACGCCATGCGGCCGTTCCTGCTGGTGGCCAGCTTCGTCAACCCGCACGACATCGTGCTGTTCCCGGCGTGGCAGCGGCGCAGTCCGGTGCGCCCGTCGCCGCTCGACCCGCCGCCGATCCCGCCGGCGCCGACCGCTGACGAGGACCTGTCGACCAAACCCGCCGCGCAGATCGCCTATCGGGAGGCCTACTACTCGGGCTACGGACCAGCTCCGGCCATCGACCGCACGTACACCCGTCAGGCCCAGCGGTACCGGGACCTGTACTACCGGCTGCACGCCGAGGTCGACGCCCCGATCGATCGCGTGCGACGCGCGGTCACCGAGGGCGGCTCGCAGAACGCGGTGCTGGTCCGCACCTCGGATCACGGCGATCTGCTCGGCGCGCACGGCGGACTGCACCAGAAGTGGTTCAACCTGTACGACGAGGCGACGCGGGTGCCGTTCGTGGTGGCGCGGATCGGTGAGCAGGCCACGCAGCCGCGGACGGTGACGGCGCCGACGTCGCACGTGGACATCGTCCCGACGTTGTTGGGCGCCGCCGGTGTCGACGTCGAGGCGGCGGCGGCGAAGCTGGCCGAGACCTTCTCCGAGGTGCACGACCTGCCGGGCCGCAATCTGATGCCGGTGGTCGACGGCGCGGCGGTGGACGAATCGCGAGCGGTGTACCTGATGACCCGCGACAACGTGCTCGAGGGTGATACCGGCGCATCCGGTATGGCCCGCAAGCTGAAGATGTCGACGAAACCCCCTGCACCTCTGCGGATTCGGGTACCGGCGCACGTCGCGTCCAACTTCGAGGGACTGGTGGTGCGCGTCGACCAGGCCGGCGGCCAGGGGCATCTGTGGAAGCTGGTGCGGACGTTCGACGATCCGGCGACGTGGACGGAGCCGGGGGTGCGTCATCTCGCGGCCAACGGCATCGGCGGCGAGGCCTATCGGACGTCGCCGCTCGACGACCAGTGGGAGCTGTACGACCTGACCGACGACCCGACCGAGGCCCGTAACCGGTGGACCGATCCGGACCTGCACGACCTGCGTCAGCACCTGCGCATGCAACTCAAGCAGGCCCGCGCGGAATCCATCCCGGAGCGCAACAGTCCCTGGCCGTACACCTCGCGCCGTTCCCGAATGTGAATCCTCGGCGGGATCCGCGACTCGAACCCGACATCCGTTCACCTTCGGGGTCGGGGTGATACCGGCCGCAGTTGACGTTCGCTGTCAAATGTTTGCTGACCGCCGAACCAAGCCTGTACCGTTCTTCTTGGGTTGATATCCCAGCCTCGCGGAACTCGTCACGGCGGCGATCTGACTTCCCCGCCGACAATGGAACAGCCACCACCTCAGCCGTAACGCGGCGCGCTGCCACCACCAGCGCTCCCGAGGTGAGTACAGTCGGGATGCCTGACAAGCTCCGCACCTCGCTTCGGCCGAAGCGACGGATCATCTAGGTAGACGAAATCGTCCGGCAATCGCTGCCGGACCACCGCAACACATACGGCGTCGTCACGCGAGGGGCTAAGGGATTGAAGTGAGTCAATTCACGGAGATTATGTACCGGAACGCCCGGTGGAGCACCAGAGGGATGGTCACCGGCGAACCGGTCGCCCCCGTGCGACACACCTGGGCCGAAGTCAACGAGCGGGCCAGCCGGATCTCGGGCGGGCTGGCCGCGGCGGGTATTGGACACGGCGACGCGATCGCCGTGCTGGCCGGCGCGCCGGTGGAGATCGCGCCGACCGCCCAGGGCGCCTGGATGCGCGGCGCCAGCCTGACCATGTTGCACCAACCCACTCCCCGCACCGATTTGCTGCGCTGGGCCGAGGAGACCACCGCCGTCATCAACATGATCTCCGCGAAGGCCGTGGTGATCAGCGACCCGTTCCTGGCCGCCGCCCCCGTGCTGGAGACGTTGGGCATGACGGTGCTGACCATCGAGACACTGCTGACAGGCGCTTCCATCGACCCGGTCGAAACCACCGACGACGACGTCGCGCTGATGCAACTGACGTCGGGATCCACGGGTTCGCCCAAGGCCGTTCAGATCACCCACTCCAACATCGTCGCCAATGCCGAGGCCATGACCGTCGGCTGCGATTTCGACATCGACAACGACGTGATCGTCAGTTGGCTTCCGTGCTTCCACGATATGGGGATGACGGGCTATCTAACTGTCCCGATGTACTTCGGCGCCGAGCTGGTGAAGATCACACCGGTCGACTTCCTGAACGATACGTTGTTGTGGGCCAAGCTGATTCACAAGTACAGGGGCACCATGACGGCCGCGCCCAACTTCGCGTACACGCTGTTCGCGAAGCGCCTGCGACGGCAGGCCGCGCCAGGCGAATACGACCTGTCGTCGCTGCGTTGGGCGCTCTCGGGCGCCGAACAGGTGGACCCGCAGGACGTCGAGGATCTCTGCGCGGCGGGCAGACCGTTCGGTCTGCGGCCCGAGGCGATCGTGCCCGCGTACGGAATGGCGGAAACCACTGTGGCAGTGTCGTTTTCCGAGTGCGGCCGCGGTATGGCGGTCGACGAGGTGGATGCCGACCTGCTGTCCGTGCTGCACCGCGCGGTGCCCACGAACAAGGGCCGCACCCGCCGGCTGGTCAGGCTCGGTCAGCCCTTGGACGGTCTCGAGGTGCGGGTGATTGACGAGGACGGCGCCGACCTGCCCCCGCGCGGCGTCGGCGTCCTCGAGGTGCGCGGCGACCCGGTGAGCAGGGGCTACACCACGGTGGCGGGCTTCCTCCCAGCCCAGGACAAACGCGGCTGGTACGACACCGGCGACCTGGGCTACCTCACCGAGGACGGCGAGATCGTGGTGTGCGGACGCGTCAAGGACGTCATCATCATGGCCGGTCGCAACATCTATCCGACCGACATCGAACGTGCCGCCGGTCGCGTCGACGGGGTGCGGCCCGGCTGCGCAGTGGCGGTGCGGTTGGATGCCGGATTGTCGCGAGAATCGTTTGCGGTGGCTGTCGAGTGCAAGAACTTCGAGGACCCCGACGAGGTACGCCGCGTCGAGCGGCAGGTCACGCATGAGGTCTTCGCCGAGGTCGACGTGAGACCCCGCAACGTCGTTGTGCTCGCACCGGGCATGATCCCGAAGACACCGTCGGGCAAGTTGCGGCGGGCACACGCGTTGGCGCTCGTGAGCTGATATCGCCGCGGTGTGACGGGTAGATTCGGGACCCACCATGGCGGTTTACGACGCGCAACCTGGACGGCGATCGACCTCGGGGGCCGATCTGTCGGCCGCACAGCGCGACGCCGACGAAGCCGACCTGGACGCCGGCCTTGCGGGGGTGGCCGGCGTGGTGGCGGATGCGCGCGATATGACCGCTCTGCTCACAGAGGTGGCGGAGTTCGCGGCGCGCGCCATACCCGGCGTCGACGGCGCCGGTATTGCGCTGAAGCAGTTGCCCGACGGCGCACCGCGCATCGAGGCGTGGGCGGCAACGGCGGAGTTCGTCAACGAGATCGACCGGGTCCAGTACGAAGAGCTGCATGAGGGACCGTGTTTGACCGCGATGCAGTCGCGGCGGCCTACCGTCAGCGGGTCGTTGGGCTCTGACAGCAGGTGGCCCCATTTCGGCGGACGGGTGGCGCGGATGGCGGTGCATTCGGCGCTGTCGCTCCCACTGCTGGTCGACGACACGGTCGTGGGCGCGATCAACGCCTATGCCCGTGCCCGCGATGCCTTCGGTGAACACGCGGTGCAGTTGGGGAATCAGTTCGCCGGTCCCGCAGCGGTTTCGGTGTACAACGGCCAGCTACTCACACATGCCCGCGAGCGGACGCAACAACTGCAGCGCGCGTTGGGCAGCCGTGCGGTGATCGATCAGGCGATAGGGATCATCCGCAGCCGATCCGGCGCGAGCGCAGAGGAAGCGTTCGACCGCTTGACGCGGCTGAGCCAGTCGCAGAACGTCAAGCTGCATGTCGTTGCCGAACGCCTGCTGGCCGAGGCGGTGCGCCGCGCGCGAGCCCGGCACCAACCCTAACCCGTTGTGTTCTGGGCGAATTCGGCTATCTTCGCTACGAGACCGGGCCGGGCCCGCCGATCGGTCATCAGCATGCGGGCAACGTCGGTCAGATGCTCACCGTTGACGCGCGCATACGTGCGCATCATGGTGAAGCCGTCTTCGACCGATACGTCAAGCAGCTCGCGCAGAAGACCCTTGGCCTGCTCGACGACCACCCGGCTGGCCAGCGCGGCGCGCAGTCGCGGCAGGACGGTCGTCGGGGTGGGCGCACTCCCCTGCAGCAGCGCGACACACGCGATGTGGGCCAGGGTCTGGGCCGCGAGAAGATCGGCGTCGTTGAGCTTTCCCGTCTTGGCGCCGAACAGGCCTAATGCGCCCAGCACGAGGCCTGCCGCGCGCATCGGAACGGCGTGGACCGAGGCGAAACCCACCTCCAGCGCAGCGGGAACGAACCTCGGCCAGCGCTCGTCGGCGTCGCGCAGATCCGCGACCGAGACCGACCGGGCGGTGGCGTAGCAGTCGACGCACGGGCCCTCGTCGGCCTGAAGTTGGAACAGCTCGAGTTCACGGGCCTGCTCGGAGGTCACGGCCAGCAGCCGCAGTTGATCAAGCGGGTCGGCCAGCAGGAAACCGGCGGCGGAGACGTCGAGCAGTTCGGCGCACCGTTCGGTGAGCTCGGTCAGCAGGTCGACGACGTCGAAGTCCTCGAGGAGAGTATCGACGAGGAATACCACCGCTTCCAGGACGCGGCTTTCGCGAGGGATGTCAATCACGGTGCTCTCCATTGTGAACGCGGCGTCAAGGCGGGCATCAGTCAGCCTCCAGCCGTAGTCGGCGATCGAGGATGTCGCGAGCCACTTCGGTTGCGCTGCGTCCGGTCGAATAGGCGTGTGCGCGCAGCCGGACCAGGGCTTCGGCCGGTTCAACCCCGAGCTGCGCGACCAACATGCCGGTGGCCTGGCTGACCTCGACTCGGGCTAACGCGTGTATTTCCGACCATTCATTGCTGCCGGGATCGGAGAGGGCTGCGCGAAGGTCGGTGTCGAGCATGTCGAGCAGCGGAACGCCGGCCATCTCGGCGGCGACGGCGGCGCCTGCGAGGCCGTCTCGCTCGAGAGGACCCGGCTCGGCCCGGAACAGGTCGAGCGCACCGACGTATTCACCGGCGATGACGACCGGCATCGCGAAGACGCCCCGGACTTCGAGATCGACCATGGCCGGCGCGTAGACGGGCCAGCGGCGCTCCTCGGGGTCGTCGAGGTCATCCACCAGTACCGGCGCACGGCCGGTGACCGAGTCTAGGCACGGGCCCTCGCCGAGGATGAACTGCAATTCGTCGTATCTGCGCGCAGAGGCGCCGCTTGACCCCAGCGTCGCGCTGCTGACGCCGTCGAAGACCAGGGAGATGGCCACCGCGTCGACGCCTAACAGCATTACGCACGCCTCGCAGAGCCGGTCGGCGGCATCTACTCCGCGTCGACCGGTGACGGCGGCGAGCAACTGGTCGTGCATCCATCCATCACCCCGGTCGGTTACGGATCCGGCAGACGGTCATACCGGCACCCGTTCGGGGGTCAGGAGACTTCGGGCAAGCCGCATGTAGGCACCTGCTACGGCCTGCCATGCCATGTCCGGAGCCATGCGCCGCGCCTCGGCGGCCATCGCGCCCGAGAGCCGGGGCTGGGTGACGATCTGGCGCAACGCCGCCGCAAGTCCGGCGGAGTCGTCGTGGTCGACGACCGCGCCGGCCCCGCCTGTGAGTAGTTCAGAGGCGTGCGGAAAGGCGGTGGCCACCACCGGTCTACCGTGCGCGATCGCCTCGACCAGCACGCTGGAGGCTACTTGCTCCGTGGAGTCGTAGGGCAGTACGACAACCGAGGACTGCTGGAACAGCGTGGCCAGCATGGTTCCGTCGTAGTGGCCGGGGTCGAACGACACCGAACCAGCGACGCCGCATTCATGCACCTGTTCGATCCTGGCTTCCCGGTAAGCCTCGCCCTCGACGGCCAGGACCTGCGGATGCGTCGGGCCGGCGACGAGATACCGCGGCCGACCGGGAACGTCGTTCAGCGAGGCCATCACGTCGATGACGCGCTCGACACCGTCTCCGGGCGCCAACCAACCCCAGGTCAGGATGGTGGGCCTGCTGGGACGCTTCAGGCGGACGGCAGAGGGAACCGTCACGCCGTGCGGGATCATCCTGACTTTAAGACGGTCGACGTCATAGTCGCGGCACAGCCGCTGCCGTGCCGCTTCGGACATCACGACTACGTGGCCCGCGGACGCAGCGATCGCCTCTAGCACCGAATGCTGCTGTTCTGTCGGTCTTTTCGGGATGTGCCCGAGGATGACGATCGCTGGGATCGACAACCCGTCGACGATCTCGAGTACATCGTCGGCGCCGCCGCAGAAGTCGTGCTGGACGATCGCGACGTCGGCCTGATCGAGCGCGTGATCGCTCGAATGCGGGCTCGCGGAATCCCCCACGACGCTGACCTCGACCCCCTGGCCGCTCAGCGCACGCGACAGACCCGCGGTGAACCGGGCCAGCGCGCAGGATTCCGGCGCGGGTGTGCCAAGGATGCTGATGCGTGTGCGGTGTGGATTACGTTGGTGCTGAGTGGAATTCGATCCGAAGAAGACAGATGTGGGCGATGCGTTCAAGGCCGTCCCAACTGAAGGATTGGTACCGGCGTGTCCGGCATGAGCGGTTGCTCGGCGCGATCAGCGGAAGTCGGCTGACACGTTCCGGAATGGCTGGGTTCCCAACTCCTTGAGGCTACACCCGCATAAACGCTCGACTCCTGCGGGTACAGCTACGCGGTCGACACCTGGAGTAGTGTCGTGGCATCGGGACCATCCAGGCCCCCGCGATCAAGGGGCCAGCAATGTCTGACAAGTCTCCTCGGCAGTCGATGTCCAAGAAGTCCGGTAAGTCTCTGAAGGAGAAACGGGCCGACAAGCACGCCAAGTCCGCCGCTAAATCCGCTTCCGCCGATGTGGTCGGCGATCTCAAGAAGCGCTGAAGGCTACTCGGTGTAGCCGCCTAACCCCAGAACCGCCGCTTCTTCCAGCGGCTTTCGTCGCCTTCGACGTCGGTCCACTCCCCCACCGCGTATCTGTGGGACTGCGTGGCGCCACCGCGGACGACGTCGAGCGTGCCGTCGCCGTGCTTGATGTAAGCGTCGCCGAACCGCATGTATTTGTCTGTTTTTCCGTTGGGGCGCGTGACGGTGACGGTCATATTCGCTTGGTCCTTTTCAACCGGACATCTCGGCTTGCGGAGCAAGCGGCCCGATGATCACCACAGTACGCCGGTCACGCATACTTTCGCTCCGAAGCGGTCTCGGGGGCGTCGTCGCTCGTCGCCGTGAGAAAGCGGTCCGGCAGCGCCAGCTTGTGGATCGTTCGCAACGTCAGAAAGTATTGGCGCACAAGCGAACCACTTGTGTAGGGCAGGTCGTACTTGTCGCAGACGGCACGCACCCGCACGGAGATCTCACCAAGGCGGTTGCTCGGTAGGTCGGGAAACAGGTGGTGTTCGATCTGGTAGCACAGGTTGCCGGTCGAGAACGCCAGCAACGGGCCGGCGTCGATGTTGGCGGCGCCCAGCATCTGCCGCAGATACCAGTCGGCGCGGCTCTCCTCGTTGATGGCGTCGGCGGTGAATTTCTCGGCACCGTCGGGGAAATGGCCACAGAAGATCACCACATATGTCCAGAGGTTGCGTATGAGGTTCGCCAACGCGTTCGCGGACAGCGCGCGACGCCACCGCCGTCCACTCAGCGCCGGGAAGACCACGTAGTCCTTGACACCCTGTCGGGCGATCTTGCGGAGAAGCTTCCTTCTCTCCCGCGTGACCCGCACGGTGTCACCCTCGGCGCGGTCGCGTTCGGAATGGACGCCGTGCAGCGCGATACCCCACTCGAAGATGGCCGCCAGCAGCAGGTTTCGCAGAGGCTGCAACAGATGCACTGGTTGCCAGGGCTCGTCGCGCGTGATCCGCATGATGCCGAACCCGAGGTCGTCGTCCACACCGACCACGTTGCTGAACACGTGGTGGCGGTAGTTGTGCGAGTACCTCCATTGCGCCGAGACAGCGACCATGTCCCATTCCCAGGTGGTGGAATGGATTTCCGGATCGTTCATCCAATCCCATTGCCCATGGGACACGTTGTGGCCGATCTCCATGTTCTCGACGCACTTGGCGAACGCCAACGACGCCGTACCGAAGAGCCAGCCGGTGCGCGACCGGCTGACGCCGATGAGCAACCGCCCCGCCACTTCCAGCGCCCGTTGGAACAAGATCGTGCGCCGGATGTAGGCAGCGTCGCGTTCGCCGAGCGACTCCTCGATATCGCTGCGTATAGCGTCCAACTCGACACCGAGGGCCTCAATGTCTGCTTCGGTCAGGTGGGTGTACGCACCGATGTCGGTGATTGCCAAGATTCGTCCTGTGTTCGTACGGGCGGTGGAGCGGGCTCGTGTTCGAGCCATTGGTGACAGCGGACCACCGGCCGGAATCGAACGACGAAAGACAACGGCAGCACGTCGGCTGCGACCAGTCTAGAGAAAAATCCTGGGGGCCGACGGCGGTGGTGTCAGCCGATCGATACCAGTTGGTCGACCGAGTCGGTGGGCAGCTCGCCGTCGACGACCGCCGTCACCAGCAACTTGTCCAGCGTGATAGCGCCGTTGTGGTTGGTCAGGAAGGCGATGTCGGCGGCATCGCGTCCGGCGGCGATACGCACCAACGACTGGCGCGGTGCCAGCAGCGTCGCGTCGACCACGCGCCAGGCGTCGTCGACGAGCGCCTCGGCGACCGCATGAAAGTCCATCGGGTACAGCCCGGGGGCATACACCGATACCACCCGGGCCGGCACGTTCACCGCCCGCAGCAGAGCCACGACAAGGTGCGCGAAATCGCGACACACTCCCTCGCCGGCCAGCAGTGTGTCGGCCGCACCGTCGATCGGGTCGCTTGAGCCGGGGACATACTTCAGGCGGGTGCCGACCCAGGAGGACACGTTCTCGAGCAGGGTCGTCGAGTTGAGGTAACTACCGAACTCGGTCGCGGCGAAACCGTAGAACTTGTCGGCCTCCGCGTAGCGACTGGGACGCAGGTACATCAACCGGTCGTAGGGGGTGACGGGCGCGGGATCCGTCCGGCCGACGATCGTCGCGGCGTACTCCACCGTCAGCGTGCCTGTGGGCACGGACAGGGTGTGCATGCGGTTTCCATGTGCGCCGCTGATCTCGGTCGGTTCGACGGGTTTGCCGTCGAGAAGAATTGAAAGCTGCTCGTGTACTTCGGCATCCGGATGCGGCGCGACGGCAATCTGGAACTCCAACTCGGTCGGATCGGTGATCTCGACCTGGAGTTCGACTCCTACCTGCCGCCTCATGAAGGCATCGATTCTGCCTGTCGAGACCGGTGCGACTTCAGCTCGGTCACCACAGACCTCCCCTCACCGCGCGGTGAGTCTTCGGCGGCGGCAAGTAGCACGCCGATCGCCTCGGCGACACCGCTGGCGATGTCATCGACGCGCGGCACATTGTCGGGACACGCGGAAACGCACAGGCTCATCGCCTCACCATGTGTGATGACGCAGATGTTCAGTCCACAGCCCTCGGTAAGCGGCTCAGATGAATACATGGCGACCACCCTGGCGCCAGCGCAGTATGCGCGGCCGGGATCCTCCGATGAGAATGAAACCGTTGCTTGTGAGCTTGACGCGCGTCGCCTGAGTCCGACACCGCTGAACATCTGTAGGCCTGCACGAGCCAGCCAGGGTGGGAGCAACGATGCCACAGTCGCGAGATCGACTGGGGAATCTATCGATTCGTCGCCATAGAGGTGCGCGATGTTCAACCGCTCGGTCGAGGTATGGAGGTCGGTCAGTACTTGCACCGGGTCATCGACTTGAACCGGGAGCCGCACGTGTCCGACACCCAGCGGATGCGCGTCCTCCGCGGCGTCGCCCGCCGGTCTCGATAGCGGGACGGTCACCAGTAGCGGGTCGTCGGGTACCGCTTCGTGTCGCTGTAGCCATGACCTCAGCGACATCGCACAGGCGGCGAGCAGGACATTCGCGGTGGACCCGCCGAAAGCGTCGCTGATCGTTCGCACGTCGGCCAACGGAATCGATGTCAGTCCCATCGACCGCCGCTTCGTCAGCGCCGCATTAAACACCGTGTCCGGCACGGCGGCGTGCATCGGTGAGACGGTCTCGGATTCCATCCGCGAGTCGACGACATCACGCAGCCGACGACGCACCGCCAGCAGTCCGCTGGTCGCGGCCTCGGCGACCATCCAGACTCCGGTCACCTGAGCCTCGATGACCTCGGCCAGCCAGTCTGCCAGCAATTCTCCTGTTGACGGTGCGGGGCCTGGACCAGCCTCGGCCGGCAAACGGTTGTCACCGTTCGGCTCGGCGGTCGTCAGGCGCCGCCAGATCGATTCGAGCCCGTGGCCCCCATCGGCGAGCACCGGCGATATCTTCACCGCCAATGCCCAACGGCCAGAGGCTAATCCGTCGATTGTCCAAGCCTCCCAGAGCGGTCCTCGAGAGGTTTGCCGCTTGGCGCTCAGCTCCGCCACGAGATCGGCCAGCTCGCGGCGGCCGCCGGGTGCTGGAACTGTTGCGGTGTCAATCTGAGGTGTCGGGTCGTAGTCGGCGATCTCGGCCCATACGGGCTGCCCGATCCGCATCGGCTTACTCACCAGCTCGCTTCGGAAGCGCGCCACCTGTGGCAGGGCCGCCGAAACCAGCTTGTTGAGGCGCTCGTGGCTCAGTCGATCCGACGCCTCGATGACGAGCAGCGCAACGGTGTGCGCGGGTGTCGTCGAGGTTTGCGTATGCAACGCGAAGGCGTCGTTGACAGACAGGCGGGAGGTGCCCATCAGCGCTGTTCCGATCCCCGTCGAGGCTTCAGCGACGTCACGTGCCGGACGTGAGTAGAGACCTCACCGTCGACTCGTTGCCGGTCGTGGCGGCGGCCATCGCGATGGTGTGTGCGAAATCGGCTTCGGTGGCGGCGGGAACCACCATCAGGGTAATGCGGCTACCGTTGCCGTCCAGCACCGCGATCGTATTGGCCGGTTGGCGGTTGTATCCGTCAAGGCGGACGACTCGTCCGTCCACGACCGTCTTCCGCGGCGCCTCCGCCCACTCGGCGATGTTGTACATCACCCGCGACACGGGTCCGAGACGGACCGACAGAACGCTCAGCAGATCGGGAAGTTCCTGCTCAAGATCCTCGCTGTGCGGCCACCAGGCGCCGTCTACGTAGCCACTCGTCGGCCCCTTACGCTTCAAACGCAATCGCGGGGTGTTCTCGGGTCCGTCGTGTCGTCGACCGGAAACTGATGGGGCTTCTTGTACCGCCATGGGATAGTCCCGTCTGAGCCGTCGAACGGCTCAATCACTCAGATCGGTGACGACACGATCTCAAATGGTCGCGTGCGAGATATCGCCGATAGACCTTCAGCGTACGCCACTCGGCCCGAGATCACCGTCCTGAACTCAAACCCTTTGGGCAGCAGTGTATTTCACTATTTCCGCTTCGGACCCACATACGAAAAGTGGGCTGGTGGGAATTCCCACCAGCCCACAGTCGTCGTGCAAGCTAGACGGCGGTTACGCCGATTGCCTGAGGCCCTTTGGCGCCCTGCTCGATGTCGAACTGAACGCGTTGGTTCTCCTCCAGCGACCGGAATCCATTTCCCTGGATCTCCGAATAATGAACGAAGACATCCTTCGCGCCGCCGTCGGGAGCGATGAAGCCGAAGCCCTTATCGCCGTCGAACCATTTCACAGTTCCCTGTGTCATACTTTTCAACTTCTCTCATTCTGAACGGATGTAGATAAACATCCACGTGAGACGCTATCACGCCCACCCCTCACCTCGTTCCGCGAGCGTGCGGGTCTGCACCCGACACGCCGCGGAATTTCGACAGTCTGCGCACGCTCGAAGCGGCGCGAGCGTGCGCATAAGGCGGTTGATTGGATACAACACGCCGTAATGAATGCTCGCGGGCGAGTGTTCAGACGACGGCGATAATCGCCAACTCTTCTACAGCGAACGATGGCCGAAAACCGTACTCGCCAACGCGAATCAATGCGTACGTATATCGACAGGCACTGAGCGCACGCTCGTCGCATCGCGACGGTGCGCAGACCGCCGAGAATCCACGGTGTGTCGACTGCAAGCACGCGCGCTCGCGCCAGAGGACAAAGGAAGGCGCTACTCCGACGAGTAGTCGAAGCTCAGCCAGCGCTGCGGGCGCATCCGGATGATGACCGACGTCGACGTGAGGTTCTGGTCGGTGAAGGTGTTGCCTTCCTCTTCACCGAGGTAGCGGATAGCGATCTCGCGGACGATCGAGTCCTCGGCGGGTTCGATGCCGGTCACGTCGCCCTCGGCGGTGACGTACCGATACGGCGGCGCCTCGTCCTGCGCGGTGATCGAGAACCGGCCGGCGTCCTTGATCAGCCGGTGCTTGAGCGACTCCGACTCCGTCCACAGCAGCACCTCACCGCCGGGCTGATAGCCGTACCAGATCGGAACGCTCAGCGGCGCCCGGTCGCGGCGCTCGACGGCGATGACGCCCACGTGGACGTCGGACAGAAACTTCTCGCGCTCATCGGTCGTCATCTTGGCCATAGCTCAGGCAACCGCTGCGACCACGATCACATTCCCGCAGAGGTTCGCGTCGCGGCATCCGCCGCAGCGCCTAGCCTGGACGTGATGCTGACCGACCTGATCGAGCTGCCCGCGGGCACCTTCGCGATGGGATCGGCCGACTTTTACCCGGAGGAGGCGCCCGTCCACGAGGCGACGGTCGAAGCGTTCTCGATCGAGCGCCACCCCGTCACCAACGCGCAGTTCGCCGAGTTCGTCGCCGACACGGGGTACGTCACCCTCGCCGAACAGGAGCTCGACCCCGCCGCCTATCCGGGCGCCTCGCCCGATGACCTGGTTCCCGGTGCACTCGTCTTCCGCCGGACCCGCGGTCCGGTCAACCTGCGTGACTGGCGGCAGTGGTGGACCTGGATGCCGGGTGCCAGCTGGCGCCACCCGTTCGGACCGCAATCCTCGATCGACGATCGCCCTGAACACCCCGTGGTGCAGGTCGCCTATCCGGACGCGTCGGCATACGCCGCCTGGGCGGGCCGCCGCCTGCCGACCGAAGCGCAGTGGGAGTACGCGGCGCGAGCCGGATCCCGATCCCGGTACGCCTGGGGCGACGAGGTGCAACCCGACGGACGCTTGATGGCCAACGTCTGGCAGGGCCGTTTTCCGTACCGCAACGACGGCGCGCTCGGCTGGGTAGGTACCTCGCCGGTGGCCACCTTCCCGCCCAACGCATTCGGTCTCGTCGACATGATCGGCAACGTCTGGGAATGGACGACGACGCCGTACGCGCCACGCCACCGTCCCGAGGCCCAGAAGTCGGGCTGCTGCGCACCGCCCACCGGCGACCCGTCGAAATTCCAGACGCTCAAGGGCGGCTCACACCTGTGCGCACCCGAGTACTGCCATCGCTACCGGCCGGCCGCTCGGTCCTCTCAGTCGCAGGACAGCGCCACCACGCACATCGGATTCCGCTGTGTCGCCGCGTGACGTTGTGCGACAACATCTTCGCGGCGCCTCGACGCACACGCGGACCTGACTTGTCGGACCCCGCGCATACAGTGCGGGCATGATCACATCGGTCGCCATCGCACTGGCCCGTCCGCGCGGGCCCTTGCTCCGCTATTCGGCCTGCTCGCAAGACCGATGTTGGACTGGAACCGTGCGTGCGGACTCGGTTGACACGGCGATCCTCGACGCCGTACGCCGGGTCCGCGACGAGGCGGGGTGTGAGCGGATCCGGTTCGTGGTTCACCTGCCCCCGCGGAGCACGCTGTGGGCGCTGCGCGACGAGATCGCCTTGTTGATTCCCGGTGCCTACTTGGAGCGGCCGCGGCTTGCCGACGAGGAACTGGTGCGCGCGGCGTACGAAGGACTGCGGTTCGAAGCTTCGACCGCATGAGTCGCGACTCTCGCCCGCCTGAATCAACGGCACCCACAAGACCTTTGCCGACGCAACAGTTTATTGACACAGACGCCAATCGGGCGTTGAGTCTAAATGCCTTCGCGCCTGCTTGAGGGCGCGCCGAGGCTTGCACCCGGCCGTCCGGCCCCGCGCAAATCGATCGAAGGGGCTGTCATGGCAGACGTGGATTATTGCGTCGTGGGTGCCGGGTTCGCCGGTCTGACCGCGGCATTGCGCTTGAAGCAGGCCGGCCATTCGGTGGCGCTGCTGGAAGCCCGCGACCGCGTCGGTGGTCGCACCTTCACCGAGGTCCGCGACGACGGGGCCTGGATCGACCGCGGCGGCGCGTGGATCGGTCCCGGACAGGATGCGATCTATGCGCTCATGAAGGAATTCGGGGTGCCGAGCTACAAGCAGTACACCGACGGTGACGCAATGATGTTCGTCGACGGCAAGAAGTACCGTTACACCGGAACCATTCCGCTGTCGATGAGTCCGTGGGCGGTCGCCAACATCGGCACGGTTTTTCTCGAGCTCACGCAGATGTGCAAGGCCATCCCGGTGGAGGCGCCGTGGACGGCACGCAAGGCGCAGAAGTGGGACCAGACCAGCTGGGCGGCGTGGCTGGACAGGAACACGCTGTCCAAGCCCGCCCGCGAACTGTTGGAAAGCGCCGTCGCGGGACTGTATACGTCTGCGGCATCAGAGATCTCGCTGCTGTTCGTGCTGTACCAGATGGCGTCGGCCGGCGGACCGAGCTTCGTGCTGGGCGTCAAGGACGCGGCCGAGGACGCGCGGCCGGTCGGCGGCATGGGCGCCATCCATCGTGCGGTCGCAGCCGAGCTCGGTGACGTCATCCACCTGTCGCAGCCGGTGCGCAGCGTCGAGCAGAATGCCGACAGGGTGATCGTGCGCTCCGACGACATGGTGGTCAACGCACGTCGCGCGATCATCGCGGTGCCGATCTCGATAGCAAGCCAGATCGCTTATGAGCCAATGCTTCCCGCCGACCGATCGTTCCTCCACCAACGCATGCCGAGCGGGGCGGTTTACAAGATCGCGCTGGTGTTCGACGAGCCGTTCTGGCGGGCCGACGGCCTGTCGGGGCAGTCGTTCGGCCCCGGATCGCCGGCGAGCCTGACCATCGACTCGTGCACCGACACCGGGACTCCCGGGATGCTCACGGTGATCACCGAGGGTCCCGAAGCGCGCCGGTTGACCAACCTCGGCGATGACGAACGCAAGAGCGCGGTGCTGGCTGCTGTCGCAGAACGGCTTGGAAACAAAGCACTTTCACCGGTGGACTATGTCGAACAGAACTGGACCATCGAACGATACTCCGGTGGCGGGATGATCGCGCACGCCCCGCCGGGTGTGCTCACCGAGTTCGGGCCCGCGCTGCGTGAGCCGTGCGGACGGATCCACTGGGCAGGCACCGAGACTTCAGCGGTGATGTACGGGTTCATCGACGGCGCCGTGCGTTCCGGCGAGCGCGCCGCGGCCGAGGTCATGGCCCGCGAGGCGATGGCGATGGCTTGACCGCGGACTGACGAGGCTCAAGAGCGGACCTCCATAGTGTCGGGTCCCTAGCTTCCGCGCGCGCGGGTACTGTGCCACCCGTGAGCGGGGAACTGATCCTCACCGACGAGTTCCGCGAGGCGTTGGCGCTCCTTTCCGGTGGCAAGCACCTGTTCCTCACGGGTAAGGCCGGGACCGGCAAGTCGACGTTGATCCGTCGGTTCATGGCGGAGACGGACCGCAACGTCGTGGTGGTCGCGCCGACGGGTATCGCGGCGCTCAACGTCGACGGTTACACCATCCACCGGCTTTTCGGGTTCCGGACCACGACGACGCTTCACGACGTCACCGGCGGCCAGTACCGGCCGGGCCGATTCGCCAAGACCCTGGCGTCATTGCAGACGTTGATCATCGACGAGGCGTCCATGGTCCGCGCCGACGTCTTCGACATGGTCGCCACCGCACTCGAACGCTACGGCCCCGAACCGGGAGCGCCGTTCGGCGGCGTGCAGATCGTCCTCGTCGGCGACCTATATCAACTCCCACCGGTCGTGGGCGACGGCGAGGAAAGCTACTTCACCACCGTCTACGACACCCCGTACTTCTTCTCGTCCCGCAAGTTCGACCGCGACGACTTCCCCACCATCTCGTTGACGACGGTGTTCCGCCAACTGGGTGATGACCGAATGACGGCCATCCTCAACGAAATCCGTGAGGGCGTGCTCTTGGGCCACGCCCAGGAACAGCTCAACGCCCGCGCCGACAAGGACTTCGTACCACCCGACGACGAGTTCTGGCTGACGCTGGCGCCGACGAACCGGCTGGTGACCGCCCGCAACCGTCAACACCTGGAGCGGTTGCCCGGCGACGAAATGCGGCACCGCGCCAGCGAGTCGGGCGACCTTTCGCTGTTCGACAAGCCGATCGAGGACGAGCTGCGGTTCAAGGTCGGCGCGCAGGTGATGATGCTCAACAACGACCAGGGCGACCGGTGGGTCAACGGCTCGATCGGACGCGTCGTCGGCGTCGGTTACGACCGCTACGGCGCGGTCGTCGAGGTCGAGTTCGCCGACGGATCGTGCGCGGAGGTCACGCCGTTCACATGGGAGGCCACCCGTCCGGTGGTCGACGGCGGGACGCTGCGGCGTGAGGTGATCGGGACGTTCACGCAGTTGCCGTTCAAGCTGGCGTGGGCGATCACGATCCACAAGAGTCAGGGCCAGACGCTGGAACGGGTGGTCGTCGACCTCACCGGTGGCATGTTCTCGACGGGACAGTTGTATGTGGCGTTGAGCCGCTGCACGTCGTTGGCCGGCCTGGTGCTCAAACGCCCTGTGTTGCCCAAAGACTTGAAGACCGATCGGCGGATCGCCCGGTTCCTCCGCAGTTCGGTCAGCGGCGCCACGGCGCGCAAGTATTGCGGGATCGGCATGTTGACCGTCGGCGACGAGGGCCGGATGTCTCGACCCCGGCCGGTGGAACTGGCAGTGGCCTTCGACGACGGCACCGCGGTCTCGACGCTGATCAACCCGCAGCGTGACCTCGCCGATGCGCGAAGTGCTTACGGCATCGGCGTTTCCGACGTGCTGCTGGCACCGACCCTGCGCGAAGCCTGGGCGGTGATCGCGCCGATGCTGGCGGGCTGCACGCCCGTAGGACCGGAGGTGGACGAGACGCTGGGGCTGATTGACTTCGAGCTCAAACGCCTCGGGCATGTGGCGCCGATGCCGTTGGGCATCGAGCTGCGTAAAGCCCGCGTGTCAGGGCGGAGTGCGTTGGAGCGTGCGCAGTCGGCGCTGGCGGCACACGCGGACGCCGACGTCGACACCGGCTCGACGACGTTCGAGGACCCCGAACCGGCGGAATCGGTTTCGGGCCTGTTAGTCAGCCGCGACCCGAACGTACCGACGCCGAAAGCCGATCATCTGCCCGGGTTGTCCGCCCTGTTGCGGATCAGCCGCGACGTGGGGGCCGTGATGCTCGGTGCGTCGGTGCACCGAGACCTCGACTCGTCGTGGGACGCGGCGGCGCGGTCTGCAGTGGCTGATCAACTGCGGGCGGCCGCTTCCCGCGCGCTGCTGCCTGACGAGGTTGTCGCCCGGCTGCACAACGCGTCAGCGCTGCTGGGCATCGACGTGGCGAGCGACGCATCGTTAGTGGCGCGGCATGATATCGAAGACGCAATGGTGCCAGGGGCGCGGATCTGTTTCACCGGAACGGCTTTGGATCCCTCCGGTCGCGTGGTGGAGCGCGAGGAGATCGAGCGGATGGCCGAGAGGGCCGGCCTGAAGCCGGTGCGATCGGTGACCAAGATGCGGTGCGAAGTGCTGGTGACGGCCGAGGCGGGCACACAATCGGGCAAGGCGCGCAAAGCACAGGAGTACGGCAAGCCGGTGTTCACCGCCGAGGAGTTCTTCGCCTGGCTGGCGGATCGTACGCCTTAGTCGCACCGTGCTCGGAGCGGCGCAGCGATTTCGTGCACGTCGCCAATCGCACCCGAGGCGATGGTGTGGATATCGGGATAGGCGTCGTGTCGGACCATCAACGTACGGTCGGCGCATGGTGGGTGTAGACGTACGAGTCAGGCATGCCGAGCAGGTACCGGATGCGACGGCGTGTGCCAAATGTGCCGGCGCGTCTGACGTGTTGCTCAGAACCAAGTCCGGCGCGGTGTGCCTCGACTGCGCCGGGCTCGCCCATCTGGAGTTCCTCCCCGCAGGCAGCGCCGCGCTCACCAGGCGAGCTGTGAAGCTCAGCCGGTCGCCGGTCGTCGTGATGCAGAAGAGCCTTCGGCGCTTCCGCTATCGGGGGCAGAGCATGTACGAGCGGCAGGGCATCCTGGCCGAGCCGGCGGCGATCGAGGCGGCGGCGTTGGCCAGCCTGGCAGACGCCGGTGTACGCGGCAGCGACGGCATCGCTGAGCTGATCCGGGAACTGTTCCCCGGGTGTCCGACCAATCGCGCCGACGCAATAGCGCTGCACACCGCCGCCAGTTTGTGTGGTCGAGGCCGCCAACGGTTGACGGTGCCCGAGATCGGACCCGATGCGGTCCGCGAGGCGGTCACGGCCTCGGTGCTCCACGTCGACACCGACTACGACCAGCTGGTGGCGTCGGGCCTCGACCGCGAGACCGCGCGGGCGCGAGTGTTCAACCGTGTCGAGGAGGTGCTTCGCGCTTGGCGCGACGGCGTCTCACTGCTCGACTCCTGATCATGACCGTCGACTCTGCGCTGAGGGCGCTCGAAACCGCGAATTCCGCGTCCTGACCGCAGGATCAACCGGCGTTAGGAGCCCAGGGTTCGACGGCGTCCTTGCGGTGAAAGTGCCGCCACAGCCGTGCGCCGCCCGAAAGCGCCACCAGCACCCCGATGCCGCCGACGACGATGCCGGCGAACAGCGACACGAACAAGGGATCGACCGCCTCCCCCACCGCACCGGCTCCGATCATGCCGCCGATCAAGAACCCGAACAGCGGCGCCAGCACGGCGACCGCCCCTCCCAGCAGCGCCCGCCACAGGCCCGGCGGGGTGGGCTCGAGAACCACCGGACGACCGTCGTCGACGGCGTCACCGGTCTCATCGACGGTCACGGGTTCGGGCGTGTTGCTACTCATCGGATTTGACCCTCCTGATGTGCGGAATCGCGCCGCCGGGAGCCGCCGGATCGTTCCGAGAACCTTCGAGGAACGGGCGCACGATGTCCATGGGAATCGGGAACACGACGGTCGAGTTCTGGTCGGCGCCCAGTTCGAGCAGCGTCTGCAGATAGCGCAATTGCAGCGACGCAGGGCTCTCGCTGAGCGTGATCGCCGCGTCGCGCAGCTCCGTCGACGCCTGCAGTTCGCCGCGGGCGCTGATGACCTTGGCGCGTCGCTCCCGTTCCGCCTCGGCCTCGCGGGCCATCGCACGCTGCATCATCTCGGGGATCTCGACATCCTTGATCTCGACGACTTCGACGACGATCCCCCACGGCTCGGTCTGCTTGGCGATCGATGCCGCGAGATCCTCGTTGAGATCGGCGCGGTGCGCGAGCAGCGTGTCGAGGTCGGCCCGCCCGACGACCGAACGCAGCGTGGTCTGCGCGATCTGCGACGTCGCGATCGCGAAGTTCTCCACGGCCATCACCGATTTCGTCGGATCGGTCACCCGGAACAGCACCACGGCGTTGACCCGCGCGGTCACGTTGTCGCGGGTGATGACCTCCTGGGGCGGGATCGTCAGGGTCACGGTTCGCAGGTCCACTCGCACGAGCTTGTCGATGCCGGGCACCACGACGACGATGCCGGGCCCCAGCGGTCCGCGCAGCCGGCCGAGGCGGAACGCCACCCCACGCTCGTACTCCTTGACAACGCGTATCGACGCGGCCGCGACGGCCAGCAGCACGACCGCGAAGAACACGACGACCACCAACCAACCCTCCATCAGAGCACCTCCCCCGGCTCCGCCCGCCGGTCGGACGCATACGAGCTACGACGACGGACCTCGGCTTCAGCCAGACGCTTTCGTTCCTCGAGGTTCTCGTCGAGCGACTGGAACACCACCCCGTCAGGGACGGCCGGTGTGCGGCGCAGGTGCGACCACAACGGCAGACTCATCACCCCGACCACGACGGCGGATCCCAACAGCAGCAACGCCTCCGGCGCGGTGTCGGCCGCCAGGGCCGTCGCCGAGGGCAGGATCACTGCGATGGCACTGACGGCGCAGGCGATTCCGCGATGGAACCGCGCCGCCTCCGACGCCGGCCAACTATCGATCGCCCGGCTCACTTCGCGGCCGTCGTGCGACGAGGTACAGGTGTGCTTGACCGGGCAGGCGTTGCAGATCGACGGGGTGCCCCGGTACCGCATGACCCGGTTATCGGGGTCAAAGGACGTGGGCCACAACCACTGATCCTCCGGACACTGCCAGGCGTCGTGGTCCTCGTGGTAGACGAACGCCCCCGTCCGGTGCCCCTCGACCTTGGCTGCGGCGCGGCGGGCGAACGTGTCGATGCCGTACGCGATGGCGACGAGAACCACCGCGTAGCCGATCGTCAGCCACGCCGCGATCCCGATTCCGGCGATCATGGACCCTCACCGCTTTCGTCGGGCGTCACCCGCCGGTCGGAGGCGTAGCGGCTGCGTCCCGGTACCGCCACACCGGTGCGGTCCTCCTCGGCGTGGGCGTGCTCCTCGACGAACAACGTCTCGGCGGGCAGCGTGTGCGTGGTCGCCTTGATGCCGTAACGCACACCGACCCAGGCGATCCAGAGGAACGGCAGCACGCCGCCGAGGATGAACAGGAAGTCGCCCGGCATGCGCAACCACTCCAGCACCACGTTGCCAGACTGGGTGATGTAGTTCAGGGCGCGGGCCTCGTAATACCCGTCGTTGACCGAGTGCCACAGTTGCAGGACGCCGAGAGGCAGGAGCGTGGCGAACACCATCCACGCCAACCCGATGTTGAGCGACCAGAACGACAGCTTCGCGAGCTTCTCGGGCCAGCGTTGCGGCGGGATGATGTAGCGCAGCGCGAACAGCGCCAACCCGACGGCGAGCATGCCGTAGACGCCCATCATTGCGCCGTGTGCGTGGTTGGCCGTGAGCGCGGTGCCGATCTGGTAGTAAGACACGATCGGCAGGTTGATCAGGAAGCCGAATATTCCTGCGCCGACGAAGTTCCAGAAGCCCACGGCGACTAGGAACATCACTGCCCACCGGTGCGGGAACGGTGCGCTGCTACGTGATTGCTGCCGCGAGCCCAGCTGCAGGAAGGTCCACGCTTCGACGGTCAGGAACGTCAGCGGGATCACCTCGAGTGCGGAGAAGAACGCGCCGAGTGCCATGTGCTCCACCGGTGTTCCGGAGAAGTACAGGTGGTGCATCGTGCCGATCACGCCACCCATCGAGTAGAGGATGACGTCGAGGAAGATCAGCTGGATCGCGATCTTGCGTCGCACCACGCCCAGCATCACGAAGATGTAGGCGACCATGACGGTGGTGAACAGCTCGAGGAAGTCCTCGACCCACAGGTGCACCACCCAGAACCGCCAGAATTCGGCGACGGTCAAATGGGTTTCGGTGCCGGCGAGCATGCCGACGGCGTAGAACGCGGGGATGGCCAGGCCGGCGTAGAAGAACAGCCACGGCATGTTCAGCTTGCTCTCGGTCTTCAGCCGGGACCGGATCGCGCGGAAGATGATCGCCATCCACAGGAACAAACCGATCACCAGCAGCGCCTGCCAGAACCGCGGCAGGTCGAGGTATTCCCACTGCTGGTCGAAGAAGATGGAGCCCTTGGCCCAGTCGACGCCGAACGTGCTCAGCGCCGTGCCGACCAGCGTCCCGACGACGACGACGAACAACGCGCCGAGCAGCCCGTAGGTCAGCCAGGACTGCCGGCGTGGTTCGCGCCCGGAGATGATCGGCGCCAGGAAGATTCCGGCGGCAAGGAACGACGCCGCGGTCCACAGCAGCGACAACTGCACGTGCCAGGTCCTCGCCAGGTTGAACGGCAGGATCTGCGCCAGGTCGAGGCCGAAGAAGTTGCTCAATTCGGCACGGTAGTGCTCGATCGCGCCGCCCAGTATCGCCTGGGCGAGGAAGAGCACCGCGACGACGAGGAAGAACCAGGCTGTCGCCTTCTGCGACGGGGTGATCGCCACCTCACCGGGTTGGCGGAACTTCAGCGACGGCGTTTCGGTTGCGTGCCAACCGATTTTGCGGCTCCATCGGCCGTAGAGGGCGAACAGCGCACCGAGCCCGGCGAGCAGCGCGATGAGCGACATCGCCGACCAGACCAGGATGTCGGCGGTGGGCGTGTTGTTGACGCGCTGTTCCGGTGGCCAGTTGTTGGTGTAGGAGTAGGAGTGGCCGTCACGTTGCGCCGCACTGGCCCAGGCGGTCCAGCTGAAAAACGCTGTCAGCTCCTTGATTTCCTGCGGGTCGGTGATGACCTGCGGGATGAGGCCGTATTCGGTGGAGTCGGTGCCGAACAGGTCGGCGTAGTAGTTACGGATCTCTTCGAATGCGCTTACCTGCTCGGCAGTGAACTGCAGCGTTCCGGTGGCCTCGTCGTAGCGGTTGGTCCGCATCATCTCCACGACGGCGGCGGTCGGATCCTGCACTCCGGCGTCGCGCAGCTCCTGTCCGACATGGTCGGCGGACAGGCGAAGGTATTCGGCGGTGTAGTCCGGTCCGAGATAGCCGCCGTGGCCCATCACCGACCCGTACTGCTGCAGCCCGCGCCGCAGGAAGATCTGCTGTCCGGCGGTGATGTCCTGCGCGGTGAAGAGTGTCTGGCCGTCGGGGCCGACGACGCGCTGCGGCTGCGGCATCGAGTCGGAGTAGGTTCGGGCGGCCAGCATGCCCATGATCAGGAAACCGAAGACCATGACCAGGGCGACGCCCTGGACCCAGCCTTTGGAAATGGCGAGTTCCGCCTTGCTCGGAGCGGGCTCCAAGAACTGGTCTGTCACGGCCATCCCTTCCGGCGACATTTTTCACGATCGCAGCGTCTAGCCAAAGTAACGAAAGGCGTCGCGAAAGTGGTGGAGGTTCTGAAAGTTCGCGTCGGCCTTGGCAGTTGTTAAGTAAAGGCTAGCCAAAGTCGCGGGGCAACTCGGGGCCCGGCGTAGGGTGCGACTGTGCACGTCGACGTGATGACCACCCCACGACCGCTCCTGGACATCGGCGAGCTGGCCCGACGGACGCAGACGGCCGGCTTCTCCGGCTTGCTGTTCACCGAGACCGGCCGCACGCCGTACATGAACGCGGCGGTGGCGGCGCAGGCCGCGCCGGGGCTGGAGTTGTCGACGGGTGTGGCGGTGGCGTTTCCGCGCAGCCCGTTCGTGACGGCGGCGACGGCGTGGGAGTTGCAGGAGGCCTCGGGCGGGCGATTTCGTCTGGGCCTGGGTACGCAGGTACGCACGCATGTGGTGCGCCGCTACGGGATGGAGTTCGAGCGTCCGGGTCCGCGGTTGCGCGATTATGTGCTGGCGGTGAAGGCGTGCTTCCATGCGTTCCGGACGGGCAAGCTCGAGCATCGCGGTGACTTCTACAGCCTGGACTTCATCACGCCGCAGTGGAGCGCGGGCCCGATCGATGCACCGGATCCGAAGGTCGATGTGGCGGCGGTGAACCCGTGGATGCTGCGAATGGCGGGCGAGGTGGCCGACGGGATCCACGTGCATCCGCTCGGTGAGCCGGGGTACATCGGTCGGCATGTTGTGCCGAACCTGGCTGAGGGCGCGGCGAAGTCAGGGCGTTCGGTCGACGACATCGCCGTGATTGTGCCGGTGATGACGGTCGTCGGCGACACCGACGAGGAACGCGAACGCGAGCGGGAGTTGGTGCGCGCGAGCATGGGCTTCTACGGCAGCACACCGAACTACGCGTTCATCTGGGACGAGGCGGGGTTCGAGGGCACGACGGCGCGGATCAGGGAGAAGCAGAAGGCCGGCGACTACCAAGGCATGGCGGCTTGTATCACCGACGAGCACATTGCAACGTTCGCCACGGAGTCGACGTGGGAGGGGCTGGCGGACGCGTTGATGTCGCGGTACGGCGAGGTGGCGTCACGCGTGGTGCTGTACAACGCGCTGGCCGATCCGGAGCGGTTCGAGCGTTACGGCGAGGTGGCGCAGCGCATTCGGGCTCGATAGAGGGTCCCCGCCAGCGGACTCGCCTCGACTGGGTCACCATTGGCTGCCACATACGGTGCAGGTCCAGTCGTCGTTTTGACGGACACAGCCTCGGTAGTCGTCCCACGGCGGGAAGTCCAGATGGAAGACGTGCCCGAACTGCGCGCTCTGCGTCCGTTGGGCGCCGCAGTACGGACACCGCGGATGCTGCGAGAACAGATAGTCGATCAGGCTCGTGAAGCCGCCGTCACGCATGGCGGTGTCGCAGCGCAGGCACAGCACGCCGGGCCAATCGGCTGGAAGCTCGGGCAGCCAACACTTGTCGGGTATCGGTCCGTAGAAGTAGCTCGGCACGTTGGTGGCCTCCATGATGACCGGCTGTGGTTGCGGTCGCTCAGGAAAGTCGACCGTGCGGATGCGGAACGCGTCGCGGGCACGCTCGCCGAGCAGGTCGAGCACGGCTCCGCATCCGGAGCACTGCCCGCGGGAGTGAAGGAGGGTGGCCGCCGCGGCCATCGTCGAATGGCCGAACCGGGTCGAACGCTTGCCGTCGGCGTCGCAATCGGTCAGCGCGAGAGTCATGCGAGCGGCCGCGTCGCCGCGGAGCTGCCACACCGTGCGGGGGTCTTCGTCGCCGGCGAACCTCACGAGCCGTGCCAGCGTGCCGAGGTCCACCAAGCCGGGGCTCGGCAGGCCCCAGGTGATCTCGGCGCGGTCGAAGCGGCCATCGGGACCGATGCGGCCGAGTTGTGTCATGACCGACGGCGGATCGGTGTTCAAAACGATGGCCACCGGGTCGCCGATGTGGGCTTCGCCGAAGCCGTAGCGCCAGGGCCGATACGTCGAGCGATCCTCCAGCAGAGTGATCGCCGCGTCCTTCCAGTCGGCTCCCTCGACGATGTGAAGGCGTTCGGTTGCAGTTTGCGTCACTACACCATTATTCCAGGTGGGTATGACAATTCAGCGATCCACGCGTTTGCTGATCGGGCCAGGTCACCACAGGACGGCAATCGCCGCGGCCGCCAACGACAGCACGCCGATCGACCAGAACATCGGTCGCGGGATCGGGTTGCCGGTGCGCTTCTGACGGGCGCTGCCCATGCCGAGGAAGCCGCCGAGGACGACGAGGATCACCAGCTTGATGCCGATCTTCGGGTAGTTGAGTTCGATGCCGGCGGGCCACGGCGCGGCGAGGGTGAGTCCGGTGAGCAGTGAGAGCAGAAGGCCGTAGTCCATGGCGCGGGTGGTTCGGAAGCGCTGGGCGAGGGCTTCGGCGGCCCACCCGCCGAACGTGATCGCGAAGCCGACGATGTGCAGCAGTACAACTACGTTGCGTAGTAGCTCCATGCGGAGAGCTTAGCGCTCGTCGTTCAGGACTTCAGGGGCGAACGTCTCGAAGCGGCGCGTGCTGCGACCCGCAGGACGTACGGACATCGCTGAGACAGTGCGCGGAGGCTGAGCAGCATCAGTCGCCAATCTCTGCTCTCGAGAAGGTAATCGACGGCCCGGCGGGGTTGATGACGATGCCACCATGGCCGCCCTTGCGAACCATATCGAGCACCTCGAGCGTGGTGAAGGCGCCGACGGTATCCGACACGTTGTGCGCGACGACCTCTGGCGCACTGGTGAATCCGACCAGAGCCGTCGAGCCGTCGCTCAGAGCCATCGATCGAATCGCCACTTTTCCGGGGACGGAGTTTTTGTCTGCGCCGAGCAGCAACGGTCCCTCCGTCAGCAGGACCTGCAGGACTTCCTGCCTGTCGGCGTCACCAGAATCAAGGGCGGCGAGCATCGTCTTCAACGGCTCGTTGTTCGGGTTCCGCAGCGCGAAATCGATGTCCGTCGCCGACAATGCGCAGGTCGGACCCGCAGGGTCGACGTAGAGCCAGGCATCCTGACGGTCCCGTGCGAAACTCAGCGCACCAGTCGCGGACGTGACCATCGACTGGGTGCGCGTGTCTGGAGAGTAGAGGCGGGCGACCTCCTCCTGTCGGGTGAAGACATAAAGTGCCCGGCCGCCGTCCGGTCCTGTGCCACCGCGGATCTGTAGCTGTGATCCGGCAGCGAAAGAACCGCCCTCAGGCTCGTCGGACCCAGTGATGTCGAAGAGCAACTCGCCATACATGCACGACCGAAGCACATCGAGGGCGGTCCGCTGGTTCGGTTGAGCCGCAAACTCGCCAACCGCTCGACGGACGGTCTCATTGTCGACAAGAGTCACGCGCGGCTTCCCATCACCATCAGGAACCTCATGCCATGCATGAAACCACTCGCGGCGGGGCGAAGACTTCGCCCCTTCGCCTCACGCGTCCCGTCCGCCGGTCCTTCGGGGCGGTCTCTCCTCCGAGAATTGCCGCGTAGGACAGCACCGCAGCGCTGTTAGTGTGCGGTTAGAGCCATGAAGGGGAGATGGTGTCGGACTCGAGTGAGCCGCTGAAGGTCGATCCGATCGAGTTGCGCATGACCGCAAACCAACTCGACGGCCAGGCCGGTGGGTTTCGGAGCGCACATCAGGCGGCGGAGGCACGGGCGGGCAACGCCGTTCTTGGATCGGGGGCTTCAGCTGCGGCGTTGCCGAAGATGGTGGCGTCGTGGGAAGCCGACGGTTCACGCTTCGTCGAGGAGTTCACCAAGCACGCTCGGGCACACCGCACGGCCGCCGACAGCTACGTGCGCACCGATGCAGCGGGCGCCGAGGGCATCGAGGATGCGGGCTCTGCGCTGTGAGATGACACCGTGGCGCTGACCCTGGCCGAGCTCAAACAGTGGCCACCCGAGATCGCCGACCTGGCCGGATCCGCGCGCGCCGCCGCCGACAACCACACCAACTCTGCTGAGTTCTATCGCTCGTTGATCACGGTGTCGGCCTGGGAAGGCCACGGCGCACAAGCCGCCAAGTCGGCGATGACGGCCACGGCTGTCGACCACGAGACGGTGGCCGACAATCTCGGTAAGGTCGCGAGCCGGATGCAGCGCATCCAGCACGATTCCGAGGGCCTGGCCCAGACCATCAAGGCCATCCTCGACGATGCCGCCGCCGCGCCGGCGGTGCTCATCGACGAATACACCAACCAGGTGATCGTCCCGGACACCAGCCACATGACCGAGGAATACGCCGCGCAAGTGGCGGGCAAGGTCGCCGACCTTGAGCAGCGCATCGGCGCCGCGCTCGCCGACGGGCAGCGCATCGACGCCGAACTGGCGGGTGCGATCACCGCCGCCAGTGGGGCCACCGAGCCGGTGCCGAAGACAGCAGGCGATCTGCTGCTGCCCGCAACCGGTGATCGCCGCACAGATCCCAAGCCGAGCGAACCAGCATCCCCACCCGACAGCCTCGCCAGTGCACTGGATCAGCTCGCCAGGGCCCCTGTCGGCCGACCCGACGCTTCACCGGCGCAGCCGGTGGCACTGGACCCGGCCAAGGTCGAGCAGTTCAAGAAGCTGGCCCGCGAGACGATGCTGCGTGACGGGGTGCCGCCCGGGCAGATCGAGCAGCGACTCGACGCGATCGTCGCCGCAGCACACAAGCCGCTACCGGCGTCCAAGCCCTCCGAGGATGCCCCGATGCCCAAGCCCGGCTTCACCGAGGGTTTCGCCGACGGTTGGTTCAACACCGAAGAGAGCATCAAAAACCTGATCGGAGCCAACGGATGGGAGGACTTGAAGGACTCCTGGACCGACATGGCCAAAGGCACCTGGCAACGAGTGACCAATCCGATCGACTCGATACAAGAAGACCTCGCGCACCTCACGGAGTATCCCGGTCCCTACCTGGGCGAGGTGGCCGGCGGAACCGCTCTCACCGCGCCCAGCGCCCTTCTCGGCGGTGAAGGCGCACTCCTCGCCCACGGCGCAAGAGCAGCCATACCCGACGACGTCATCGACTTACCAACTCCCCCAAGCACAGTCGATCACTCGATCCTGCCCGAATCTATGCACGAGCCACCAGCGGGCAATGTCCAGCCCCTACTACCAGTTGGCGATGCTGGCTACTCACCTGACGCACCTCTCATTGCGTCCACTTTGAACGAAGCATTTGTGAACGGAAGCCCAGTAACGGACCTTGCCCGCGAGCTCGCAGAGCTTTCCACGCATCAGTTCGGAAATGCCGATCGCGTAGTTCTCGGCAAGTGGGATGGATTAGACGGCGGATACATCGGCGAGGCGCGAGCCAATGGCGGAATCTACTACGACACAGGGCCAGACGCCTGGAACGCAATTGGCGACGGCCTCAGCAAGCCGGAGGCAAACGCGCTCGGCTGGTTTGTCAACGAGCAGTTCCTACAAGCTCAGATGGAAAGGGGAGTTCCTCGCATCGACTACGTCGTCGAAGGCACGCGATTCTCGTCGATAGAAGACGTGATCCGCACCGACCCAAATTCGTTCTCAGCAAGGGAGATAAAGTTCCTAGTGCAGAACGCAGCAACATATGGATATGAGCGAGTTGGCAATTCGTGGGTGAAGAAAGAAGGTTGATGTAAATGGATGACTTCTTGAACCAAGTGCAGTCCATCGTCGGTCCTCTGTTGTTCGAACTCGGCTTTGAGCTAGAAGACGTCGACCTCAGCGTGGACGAGGGAGGCAGGTCGGGCGGTGTTGTCTACTATCGATCCAGAGACTCCAAGATCCAAGTCTACGAATCCTCGCGCGAGGCCAGCATCAATTGCATGATCGCTCCACTCAATGCACCCAACGAATTCGGGCCTCATGACAGGTCGCATCGCTGGCAGTACTTGACGGAATTCACTCCCATGCCCAATACGCGCCTCGAAGAGTTGGTCGAATCCGTCAGCTTCAAACCGAAGACGACAGCTGAGCAACTACATTGGGTCCGAGACATCATTGGCGAACACTTCGAAGCAGCGCATGCTGGGATCCTCAAAGCGAACGGACACCGCTGACTTCCCTGTTCGGCTGGCTCGAATCTCCGCGTTAGCAATATCTGGGGGAATGCCGACTCCTGATGTCGAAATCCGTTGAACAGATCGAAGAGTTGGTGAGAGAAGGCGCTTAGCTTCAAGCTGGTTTGGTGCGCCTATCGCTTAACCTGGCCGATAGGTGGCTGCGGCGAAAGTGAAATATCTGAGTCGCCATCAGGTCGCGATCCGCCCAGGATCGGCAGATCTCGAGACAGAACGCTGCTGCAGGACGGCACGGCAACCACCACGCCTGTCGCTGCGGGATTAGGGCGTCAGGCGAGTACGGGCTTTCTTGCCAGCAGCCACGCTTCGCCGTCACCTTCGCCCTCGGCGATGACCCCGAGTCCAGCGAACGCGGTGGCCAACTCCCCAGGCGCGACTCGGAAGCGGCCCGGCCCCGCACCGACAACGCTCAGCGCCGAGATCGCCAGCAGACCACCGGGCGCCAGCCGCTTGATGATCGATTGGTCAAGATGAGGAGCGCGGAATCGGTGGCAGACAATGGTATCGACGTGCGGACCCGCGGGCAGGCCCAGGTCGAGATCGACAACGTCGAACCGGCATCGATCGCTGACTCCGCTACGCGTAGCGAGGTCCCGCGCTCGGCGAATAGCTGTCGCCGAGATGTCTACTCCCCAGACATCCATGCCGCGACGCGCGAGCCACACGCTCGCTGACCCCAACCCGCACGCCAGTTCCAGTGCTCTTCCCTCGGTCGGGAACTCGTTCTCAAACGGGGCGAACACAGCAGGAAGCTCGGCCGCGACCAGTTGCGCCGCCTCGCGGCTCTGATACCGCTCCTCCCAGTGGACGCGGTCCTGCCCGCTCACAGAGCTCAGCGTACGCAGCGTCCCCGCTTGAGGATGTGAAGCCCAGTCGCCAATCCTCGAAAGCTTGACTGCGTCATCCGATATTCAACCGCCGCGCCAGATCTGGTCCGCCCACCTCGCGGACGAATTCCGGGTCGCCGCACACCACGAGGCGGTCACGAGCCCGTGACAAACCGACATACAACCGTTCGCGAGAGCGCTCGAACTGGCCAGAATCATTGATCACCAGCACAACTGCGCGCCGCTCGAGACCCTTGAACCCGAGTACATGGCCGTAGAACACTTGGTCTGCATCCCAGAAGCTGTCCCAGTACGTCCTGTGGCCGGCCTTCTGTCGTTCCGCCTGTTCGGGATGCCGGCTGCCGGTCGTCAGCAGCGCGAGATCCTCTGGCCGCCAACCCTCCTCGAGGAGCGCCTCGACCTGATCGTCGCCGACGCTCATCGCGTCCTCCCGGCTACAGGCGACGAACTCGACGGCAGGCCCCTCTCCACCGAGGAACCGCATCGGGTGATCGACCAGCGGTTGGAACGCCTTGGCGATCTGGCGGGTGTTGCGCAAATTGTGGTCGAGGATCAGCGGCACCAACGGCACCGGAGGTGACCCGTACCGGTTGAAGACTCGCTGACCCTCGTCGGTGAACACGTACAAGCCACCCTCGTCCGGATCTTTCAGCGCGATCAGCAGCGGTTCCCACCATGAGTCCGCGAAGTCCTGCGCCTCATCGACGACGATGGAATCGAATCGATGTCCAGCTTCGAGTTGCATTGCCAGCTCGGCCATTTGCACTGGGAGATCGTGTTCCCAGAACTTGACGGTTTCCTCGGTGCGCAACGACTCGTCGGGGCCCTCGGGTGCACCCCACAGCACGCCGAGGGCGTGGAACTCGCCGACATAACCGGGCCGCTGGCGCCGCGGCCAAGTGGCAGTGATGCGCTCGAGGTACGAGGCTAGCCCGTGCGAGTAACAAACGAGGGCTACGCGCTGGCCTCGTTGTGCCAGTCGGCGAGCCTGTTCCATCGCGAGGAACGTCTTGCCGCTGCCGGCGCCTCCGCGCACCTCGATGCGGTGGAGTAGCCGTGTGGCGTCGAGGATGACCGCCTGGTGCTCGGTGAGCGCATCGGCGGCGTCCTCGTTGGCCAGCGCTCGGGCAACGACGTCGCGCTGGGGCAGTCCCCGTCCGCTGAGCGCGGTGATGATCTGTTCGATGCCGTCTTGGTTGAGCAGCGGACGGTCGAGTTCCTGGCTGATCAACACGTGCCGCAGTTTGCCGTCGATGTCTTTGAGGTCGTTGCGGTCGATCACCTTCCAGCGCGGACAATCTGACAGCGCGAAGTCGTGAGGCAGTTCGGTGTTGGGCAGCACGACGACGTGATCCCAGCGCAGTCGGCCCTGTGTCCAGCGAGGGTCCTTCTCGATGTAGTCGCGCAGGGCGTAGCAGGCTTCGCGGGCCTGGCGGACGGGCTCGACGGTGTATTCGCGCCCACCGCGTTTCTGGCGCCACTGCTCCCCGTCGTGCCAGACTTCACCGCCCTTGACCTCCAGGCAGACGATGCCGGCGCCCTCGATGGCGACGACGAAGTCGACCTCGTGGTCCTTGAGGTGGTCGGTGACGCGTTGGCCGGCGACGACGAGGTCGTTGGGCTGGAGCTGTTCGACGAGGGCCTGGTAGACGCGGCGCTCGGCGCGGTTGGCCAGCCGCGGGGTGTCGGTCGGCGTGATGGTCATCGGGCCATCAGCTCCACACTTCGATGCAACCACCGCATGTCATGCCCTCCCCCAGGAACCTCGTCTCGATGTTAGCCACAGGCTCCGTCACTCCGGTCAGACCCGTGCGGCGGATTTGTCGGTGGGGAGGTTTAGCGTCAACTTCGAGCGCTAATTGAGGGGGAATCATGAGCGCACGTGGGGGAATTGCAGCCGCGATCGCGGTGTGCGGGGCGGTGGCGTTGTCGAGTCCGGCACGCGCCGATCAGTACGACTTCATCGCACAGCTCGACAACAGGGGCGTCTACTACAGCTCGATGCTCGACATGATCGACATCGGCAAGGAGTTGTGCCACGAACTGCGGTTCGGCGTGCCGCCGCCGGCGGTGCTCGGCAAGCTCCAACGCACGGGGTTCGCGCCCGCGGAGTCGGCGATCGTCCTGTTGTCGGCGGTCAACACGATGTGCCTGGACGCCAAGCCGGCGGTCGTCGAATGGGCACGGGGCATCGGCTACACCCAGCCGCTGTAGGGGCACGAGATGTCCGTCATTGAACAACGGCGGCTGTGATGGCAAGTCGCGGCTCGGATTCCGGAGGCGCGGCCGCCGTCTTCGGCCTCTTGATACTGATCTCGGTGGTCATCACCTACTACTGGGTCTTCATCGGGATAGGTGTGGCGATCGGATTGTTTTTCGCGGTGCGGGGCCTCGTGCGTCGAGAACAAGAACGTCGGCTCGCCGCGGCCCGTGAAGCAGAGATCCTGGCGTACCGCGCCGAACGGCAGCATCGATGGGCTCGACGCGGCGACAACCGAGGAATCTACGGCGTCGAAGGGGCCGACCTGATGCGGTCGATCTCAGTTCCACCCGCGGCACCACCGACCGAGACCCCCGACGAAGGACGCGTCGCTGCAATCGCCTACACCGCAGAGGACCTCGACATTCTGCTGAGGGATAGGCCTACGGAGTGGCAGTTGGCGGCTTTCGTGTCGGTGTTGGTTCAACGTCTCGAAGAGGTGACACCGCCGCGCATCCGCGATTGTCAGCTGCACTACCCGACCGCGCGGGGGCACTATGCGCGAAATGGTAGGGAAGTAGCTTCTTTCGTCGAGGACTGTCTCGACGACTTGTCCGAACTCGGTGCCCGGTTGGGCGCTTTCATGGGGGCACCGGCCCTCATGGACGTGCTCGACGACAGCAATGCCGACGCCAACGCCGTCGTGCACGTGGCCAACCGACTGATGGACTTCCACGAGCGGTTCCTCGAACTGGCCGAGCGTTGTCGGGATGCCAGCGTGCCCTCGGCGTATACCGGGCTGCTCAAGGATTGCGCTCAGCTGTTGGCCATTCCGCTGGAGGGCTACCGGGTGTTCATCGACGAACTGGTGGAAATAGTCGACGAAATGCCTGCGGTAGTTCGTTATGCACCGGGGGATGTCGATTGGGGAACGGTCACACTCGAGATCGTCACCGAAAACGCGCTTTTCAAGCGAATCGAGAAGCAGGTGCGCGCGGCCGCGAAAAGCTAACGCCCGGGCGGAAGTTCCCGAGGACCGCGATGTCCGCGCAGCTCACGAGCACCCCCGCCGGCGAGTTCGCCGCGCCCCTTGCCTCTCGTCACTGCGGATGCGTGTTCCGCACCGCGGCCGATCCGGCCATAGCCGTGCTCGCGATCGTCGTCTTGGGCGGTCGTCGCCCGCGCGGCGCCTGCCGCATCGGAATCACCTTCATCCACAACTTCTGCACCCTCCTCCATGTGGGTGCTCACCTTGCGGGTGCGGCGCATCGAGAAGTGAATCTCCTCGGTCTCCTCGAGGATCTGCCGCACACCCCGCAGCGGCTTGGTGGTGGCGTCGATCGCGTTGGCGATGATCGGCGGCACGAGCGGACGAATCCAGCGCGCCGCGGCGCGGGTGACATCTGGGATACCGGGAATCAGCGAGCGCCCGGCCTCACCCACCGGTTCCACCGAGCGGTCGTCGTCGGCCGGCGCGGGCAGGTTCTGGGGTGTGACAACCTCAGGCGTCTCGACGGAAGGCGCCTCGGCCGCAACGAGACTGGCCGCTTCGGCCTCCGCGGCGATCGGCAAGTACACATCCTGAGGCTCAATGATGCGCTCGGCGCGTGCGGAAACAGCCGGCTCAATCGCCTCGATCACCCGTCGGCGCTGCTGCTCCCGGTCGATCTCCAGTTGCGCCTCGACGGCCATCCGGGCACTGGCCAGCTGCTGCTCGGCCCACAAGTTCTCGATGGTGGCACGCACCTCGGCCCGTTTCACCGCGACTGACGTGTCGGCCTGCAGTTCGGCTCGATCGCGCTCGACATCGGCGGCGATCCCGCGATCCTGCGACGTCTCCCCCCGCCACAGCCGCAGGATCAGCGGCAGCAGGGCGAGCAAGACGAAGAACCCGTCGACGAGCAGGCGCAGCATCAGCGCACCAGCCTCGCCCAGTGTGTGGTCGTTCATGGCGACCCACCGCGCGCCCAACCCCCGATCCGCTTGGCCCGCGGCGGCCTGCCGGGCCTGCGACAAAGCCTGCTCACTGTCGGCGACCTGGGCGTCGAGCTCGGGCGCGCGACGGTCCCGCTCGGCCAGCGCGGCGTCGAGCGCGCGCTGAGCGTCGGAAAGGAAGTCGTTGGCCGTCCGGTTCTCGGGCCCGGCGCCGGGCACGCCGGTGATGAATGTCTGGGGGCAGTCGGGCCTCGGGTTGAACTCACACCGCGCGACGACGAGCGCGTCCTTGCGGCGTTGCACCGCCTGCTCCACAGCCGCATCGAGCCCATCGCGCGCCGCACGACTTCGGTCCAGCTCGGCCGCGGCCCGCGTGACCGCGGGCGTTCCGTCGGCAGCCATCGCCGCGCGCTCGTCCAGCAGCCGATCGACCGATCCGGAGAACACGACGACGGCGGCGAGCTCACCGACGACGAGCCCGATAGCCACCGCGACGGCCGCACGTCCCACCACGCCGGCGCCTCGCACCGCCCCGGCTGCAAGCACACGGCTCACCGCGCCTACCAGCAGGCCGAACGTCGACGTCACCGCGATGACGGCCATCAGCGGCCAGGTGGTCGACGAATCCAGTGCGGCAGCCGCCACGAGCCACGCCAGCAGCGCGACGACCAGCACCACCACACCTGCGCTGACCAGCGTCGACTGCTCATGGCGGGCGCTAAGGTCACGCTGATCGCCGCCGCCGAGCCATATGAGCGCAGACGCGACCGGTGAGACATCATGGTTCTGCTGAGATGCTCTGTGGGCGGACATGGAAACTCCAACATCTTCCGTGCTCTACCAGGCGTGACGAGGCGCAGACCGACGACCATGTCGGTGCTGTTCACCAGGCGGAACCCCCCGCGGATCGCACCATCACGCCGATGCGAATGCCGAAAGTCTCCCATACGCCGACGGTGCCTGTCCGTTCCGGACGACGCCGCGGCGGCGTCGCCTCGTATCGTGACCGAATGCGCAAGGATCGATTCCTCCACATCGCCCGGCAGGTCGCGGCGCTATTGGTGACGGCGGTGACCGCGGCCTCGACCCTCAACGGCTACCGACCATTGGCGCGTAAGGGCTACCCGTCGATCTTCTCGTTCGGCTTCGGTTTGGTGGTCAGCGAGTTCCCGCTGCAGACGCTGGTGAGCCAGCTTGGCGGGCTGGCGCTGACGGCTCGCCGGCTGACCCGTCCGGTGCGGATCATCGCCTGGGTGACGGCCGCCATCTCGGCGGCTGGACTGCTGAACTTCTCCCGCGCGGGTCATAAGGCCGCCGCCGCGCTGACCGCCGCGCTCGACAAGGGCTTGGGGACGCGTCGGCGCACCGACTCAACGGGCCTGTGGCGCCGGCCGGCCGGTGGCGGCACCGCCAAGACTCCGGGCGCTGTGCGGATGATGCGGATCTACCGCGACTACGCCCACGACGGCGACATCAGCTACGGCGAATACGGCGGCGCCAACCAGCTCGACATCTGGCGGCGGTCCGATCTCGACCGAGACGGCAAGGCGCCGGTGCTGTTTCAGATCCCGGGCGGCGCGTGGGTGACGGGAAACAAACGCGGGCAAGCACATCCGCTGATGAGCCATCTCGCCGAGCTCGGCTGGATCTGCGTGGCGATCAATTACCGCCACAGCCCGCGCAACACGTGGCCCGACCACATCGTCGACGTCAAACGTGCGCTGGCGTGGGTCAAGACGCATATCGCCGAGTACGGGGGTGACCCCGATTTCATCGCGATCACCGGCGGTTCGGCGGGCGGGCATCTGTCGTCGCTGGCGGCGCTGACGCCCAACGACCCGCGGTATCAGCCGGGCTTCGAAGACGTCGACACGCGGGTGCAGGCCGCGGTTCCGTTCTACGGCGTGTATGACTTCACCCGCTTCGAGGACGCGATGCATCCGTCGATGCCGGAGCTGCTCGAGCAGATGGTGATCAAACAACCGCAGAAGTCGAGCTTGGAGACGTATGCCGACGCCTCGCCGGTGAACCACGTGGCCGCCGACGCTCCGCCGTTCTTCATCCTGCACGGCACCAACGACTCGCTGGTTCCCGTCGAGCAGGCGCGGGCGTTCGTGTCGAAGCTGCGCGACGTCAGCGCCCAGCCGGTCGTCTACGCCGAATTACCGTTCGCGCAGCACGCTTTCGACATGTTCGGCTCGGCGCGCGCCGCTCACGCCGCGGTGGCCGTCGAGCATTTCCTGGCCGAGATTTACGCGAACCGGCAGCAGGCGACGGAAACGAGCATCCGCTCGTCGTGAGTCAGGTGCCACTGCTGCCAGTACCCATCGGAATGGGACGCGTACCGCAAGGGCCGCGCGACGGCCACCATTTGTGCGTTGGACAGGGCGGCGACGGCGGTAGGCTCGCGAGCGTGGAGCCCGACAACCTCGAAGCCCGCGTGGAGGCGCTGGAAACCCAAGTCCGTGGGCTTGCGCAGCGGGTACAGGTCAGTGAGCAGGACGCCGCAGCCGCCCGTGTCCTCGCCGGCGCGGCCGACCGCGACGTCACCGAATTCCACAACGAGCTTCGCGACTTTCGTCGGGCCACTGCCTCCGGCTTCAACGCCTTGCGCGACGACATGACAGATTTGCGTAGCGAAATGCGCGGAAAGCTCGATGTCGCGGCCGCAGGCCAAAAGCACATCGTTGCCCTGCTGGAAAGGCTCATCGCCGATCAGGGCTGAAACTCGGCGAGCCGGCCAACATGGCGTTTGCCGTGCAGCGTCCGATTACTGGTTTGCACCGTCGAGCCAATACCATCGCTACCGCTATGACCGACACTGCTCTGACGGCTGCGCCGAGCCCCGATGCCTCCCCACCTGGCCGTATCTCCGCCGAGGCGGGCCGGCGCAGGACCTTCGCCGTCATCAGCCACCCCGACGCCGGCAAGTCCACGCTGACCGAGGCGCTGGCGCTGCACGCCCGGGTCATCACCGAAGCGGGTGCGGTGCACGGCAAAGCGGGCCGTCGCGCGACGGTGTCGGACTGGATGGAGATGGAGAAGGCCAGGGGCATCTCGATCACGTCGACGGTGCTGCAGTTCCCCTACCGCGACTGCGTCATCAACCTGCTCGATACCCCCGGCCACGCCGACTTCTCCGAAGACACCTACCGGGTGCTGACGGCCGTCGACTGCGCGGTGATGCTCATCGACGCCGCCAAAGGCCTTGAGCCGCAAACACTGAAGCTGTTCCAGGTGTGTAAGCACCGCGGCATCCCGATCATCACGGTCATCAACAAGTGGGACCGCCCCGGCAGGCACGCCCTCGAGCTCGTCGACGAGATCCAAACCCGCATCGGGTTGCGTCCCACACCCCTGACCTGGCCGGTCGGTATAGCCGGCGACTTCAAGGGCGTGCTGGATCGCCGCGGCGGCCAGTTCATCCGGTTCACCCGCACCGCGGGCGGTGCGACCGCTGCGCCCGAGGAACACATCGCAGCCGACGACGCGCACGCGGCCGCCGGCGACGACTGGGACACCGCGGTCGAGGAGTCCGAGCTGCTGAGCGCCGACGGCGGCGACTACGACCGCGAGGAGTTCCTCGCTGGGACCGCCTCGCCGACGCTGTTCACCTCGGCGGCGTTGAACTTCGGGGTGAACCAACTCCTCGATGTGCTGGTCGAACTCGCGCCGTCGCCGAGCGGAGCGGTCGATGTCAACGGGACTCATCGTGCAGTCGAATCACCTTTCAGCGCTTTTGTTTTCAAGGTGCAGGCCGGCATGGACTCCGCGCACCGCGACCGCATCGCCTACGCGCGCGTCGTCTCGGGAACATTCGAGCGCGGCGACGTGCTCACACACGCCGCCACCGGCAAGCCGTTCGTCACCAAGTACGCGCAGTCGGTGTTCGGCCAGCAGCGCGCCACGCTCGACGATGCCTGGCCCGGCGATGTGATCGGGTTGGCCAACGCCGCCGCACTGCGACCCGGCGACACGCTGTATCGCGATGTGCCCGTGCAGTTCCCGCCGATCCCGAGCTTCTCCCCCGAGCACTTCGCGGTCGCGCGCGGCACCGATCCGAGCAAGCACAAGCAGTTCCGGCGCGGTATCGAGCAGCTCGAGCAGGAGGGCGTGGTGCAGGTGCTGCGCTCGGACAAGCGCGGCGAGCAGGCGCCGGTGTTCGCGGCAGTGGGCCCGATGCAGTTCGAGGTGGCCGTGCACCGGATGGCCGCCGAGTTCAGCACGCCGATCGCGTTGGAGCCGCTGCCGTATCAGGTGGCGCGCGTCGTCGACCCTGCCGATGCGGAGTTCATGGACAAGCAGGTCTCGGCCGAAGTGCTCACCCGCAGTGACGGAGTCATGCTGGTGTTGTTCTCCACCCCGTGGCGGCTGGAGGGTTTTCAGCGAGACAACCCCGACGTCAAGCTCGGGTCCTTGGTGGCGGCATAGGGAGTCGGAGGGTCGCCTACGGGCTAGGGGTCAGACGCGGATTATCACGAGGCCGGCGATGCCCTCGAGGGCATCAAAGTCGCTGTCCTGCGTGACGACCGGCAAGTGCTTGGCAGCTGCGATGGCAGCGATCCATAGATCATTGACTCGGACGCGTCGCCCCGCCTCGGCCAAGCGGACACGTAGCAGCGCCCAAAGTTGGGCCGCCTCCTCGTCGACCGGCAACGCGGTCATATCAGCGATCGCATCCAACGTTCGGAGGCGACGCGCCCGGATCTCAGAGGTCTTCGCCGCGAGCACGCCTGCATTCAGTTCGGCTAGTGTCACGACAGTCGTGGCGAGTTCATCCGGAATCAGCGACGTCTTCAGTTGACGCCCGCTCTCGTCGGCGATGAAGACCGAGGTGTCGAGGATGCCGGCCGGCGTCCGATCTGTTGTCACAACTCGTCGAGTTCGTCGGTCGTTTCGCCGGCGAGCTCCGCGAGGTCGTCACGCAAACCGGGGTCCGCCTGGCTGGCCTCGAGCCGTTTGACCAACTCTGTCTTTGATATCCAACGTCGACGCATCGGCTGCACTGCGGCGATCACCGCGACGGCTCGCCCGTTCACCGTGATGGTCACCTCCTCGCCCCCCTGGACTCGACGAAGCACGCCTGCTGTGTCGTTTCGCAGTTCGCGGGACGCAACCGTGGACATGCTACGACCGTAGCACGGATGTAGCACATCGTCCGCCGCGTAATTTCGGTGCGCTGAACGGGTCACTCCGGCCGGAGTTATGCCGCTGAGCGGTCGTAACGGCCTTCGGGCACCCGGTTGTTTAGCAGCCGCTTGGGAGTTGGCCCGTCGCTGTTCATGAGACCGCTGCACCGAGCTCGGCGTAGACCGCGGCTTCGAAGCCCAGGATCGTCTTGACCATCGTGTCGTCGAAGAACGGGAGCAACTGCGTGGCGATGACAGCGCCGACCCCTGCCGCGCGGTCGATCCAGAAGAAGCTGTTGAACAGACCCGACCAGTCGGCGGAGCCGGCGCTGCGCATGCCCGGCAGGTCGACGAAGTACAAGTGGAATCCGAGGCCCCATCCCTGCGGTACGTCGAGCAGCTCGACGGGGTTGGACAGCTCGGGGACGGTCGGCTCCATCTTCTTCGGCAGCGGCGCCCCGTCGAGATGGTCCTGCAGTGCGAGCTGCACCGTCTCTTCCTTGAGGATGCGCGCACCGTCGAGCTCGCCGCCGTTGAGCCAGGCGCGCACGAAGCGGCCGTAATCGGCGATCGTCCCGTAGGACCCGTGGCCCGCGGCGTCCCACTCCGGTTCGGCCGGCAGGTCGAGCTCGGTCTCCAGAAGGCTGCCGTCCGGCGCGCGGAAACGGACAGGCAGCAATCGCGCGCGCTGCTCGTCGCTGGGAGCAAAGGTCGAATCCTGCATCCCGAGCGGACCGTAGACGTGCTCGGCCAGGTAGTCGGCCAGGGTCTGGCCGCTGACTGCCTCGACGACCAGACCGAGCCAGTCGGTGCTCACGCCGTACTCCCAGACCGTGCCCGGATCGTTGACCAGCGGGACGCGCAGGCCCTGCTTAATTCCGTCGAGCGGGGTGGGGAGGCCTTGCTCGGTGCAGTAGGTGAAGAGCTTGTCGTTGAGGAAGTGGTAGCCGCAGCCTGCTGTGTGGTTCATCAGCTGGCGGATGGTCGCCTGCGCCTTGGGTGCGCGCAGGACCGGCTCGCGGCCGTCGAAGCTGTCGAGCACCTGGAGTTCTCCGAACTCGGGCAGGATCGAGGCGACGGGCGCGTCGAGCTGAATACGATCTTGTTCGATGAGCTGTAGCGCCGCGGTGGTGGCGACGGCCTTGGTCATGGAAGCGTTGCGGAACATGCTGTCTGGCTTGGCATCTCCGGCTGCACCCTGGTACAGGACACCGTCGCGGCCAACCACGGTGGCGGCGACGCCGTGCAGTGACCCATCGGCGGTCACACCGTTCAGCAGGTCATCGATGCGCTCGAACCCCATCTCAAGCTCCTTTGCTTTGGGATATGCGAGCCATCATTGCACGCGGCTCGGGGTATCACGACGGAGCTCAACTGCCGCAGTCACTCCGAGGAAAAGGCTCGCAGCTCCGGTGCGAGTTCTGAAAGCTGCGAATCCCCCTCGGTCACAACCGAATTTATGAAGTTCTCCGCATCGTCGACGTCGACGTCAGGGTCCAACTCGACGCCATTGAGGTACAGGAACGTCCATGCAGCGGCCCATGCCGTGCGCTTGTTGCCATCGACCAGCGCATGGTTGCGCACGAGGAACTGCAGCAGCGCCGCCGCCTTGGTGAAGAGGTCGGGATACGCATCAACGCCGAAGGCGGTGGCTTGGGGTCGGGCCACCGCCGCGTCGAGCAGACCGTAGTCGGCGACCCTGAACTCCACTCCTACGCCCGCAGCACCGGCGACGAGAACATCGTCGCGGTCGAGGTATTCGGTCACGCCAGACGGCGATTGAGCTCTGCGCTGCGTTCGGCGACGATCCGCGCGCCTTCACGCACGCGGCGCTTGTGATCGCTCGCGGCATCAAGGGCGGCACGGTGCACGAACGCGCGCAGCGACAGCTCGCCCGCCGACGCCGCGGTACGTAGCTGCTCCATCTCCTCGTCACTGAAGTTGACGTTCAATGCAGGCATCGGCCGAAGGTACCAGCATCAGTACCGAGTTTGGTACCAAAATTGTCTTCGCCCTGCGTGACGAGCTGGAATCGGGCACCGGCTCAACGCGGCGGATCGAAAGTGACGACCTCGCCGCGGTTGATCGAGACCCAGTCCCGAGCCTCGAGGTAGGGGCGGAAGGTCTCGGTGATCGCCTGCTGATCGGCGGGTGTCTTGGGGCGTTGCAGTTCGTAGAGGTGCGGGAACTCCGTCCAGGCGACGACGGCGTCCCACAGCCGCAGCGCCGCCTCGCCGACCGGCGGGTCGATGAGTACGGGCCCGAACAGGCACTGCCCGTCGGGGAAGAACAGGGTCGGCACGCCGTAGCCGCCTGCATCGACGACGCGCTGGTGGTCGGCCATCACTTCGTCGTTGGTGGTCGGGTCGGCGATGGCTTGGTCGACGAGTCCGGGGTTGAAGCCGAGCTCCTCCAAAAGTGCTCGGGCGACGGCCTTTTCGTGCGGCTTATGGCCTTCGACGTGCAGGGCCCGCGCTGCTCGTTCGTACCAGGCGTCGATGTCGGCCATCGACTGTCGGCGCAGCAGCGCACCGATACGCATCATCGACCAGCCGTAAGACCACTCCCGCTCCCACGGGTGCTTCTTGCCGTCCTGACGGTTGATCTCCTCGAGGCTGAAGAAGCGCCAGTTCACCTCGAGGCCAGTCAGGTCGCGGACCTCGCGGATCCATCGCGACGTCTGATACGCGAAAGGGCACATGACGTCAAAGTGGAAGTCAACGGCGACAGGGCGATTGGTCACATCGGAACCTCAGAATCGGTGCAGTGCCAGTTGAGCGTCATCCTGCCAGTTGATCGGGCCGGAGTCGATGGCCGACCATCACCAATCCGGAACGAAAATTGCCGCGCGGCCGCGACCCACAGCGGCGTTAGGGTTGATTCGCGACGCTCGGCGACGTTCAAGCCATCAAAGGGGGACTCTTGCTTGTCGATCCGGAAGTACTTCGCGCCTTTGCAGGAGAGGTAAGTACAGCGTCTGAGGCCATCAACGGCGCCGGCGTGGGCTCGCACGCGATGACATCAGCCGACGGTCTTGCCGGGTCCACTACACAGTGGGCAATGCGCCTCGTGGGCGAGCACTTGACGAAGAAGGCAGATGCGATCGCCAAGAATGTCGAGGACATGGGGGGCGCGGTTCGTGGCGCAGGAGACCGATACGAGGTGACCGACAGCTCCCTTGCGGGGACGTTCGACGGGCTCTTTTGATCCGTGCTGCCCTCACGCCCCCGCTTACAAGGGTGGGATCCCGATTCACTGAATCCCGCCGCGTCGGCTCTAGCGACGGCGGGTCAATCCGTTTACACATCGGTGCGCGATCTTGACGATGGAATCGACCGGATGTCAGCGGAGCAGACATGGTCGGGTCAGGCGCATGACGCGGCTACGGCGATGTTTCGCCGCGCCACCGATACGACTTCCGAGTTCGCTCATTACACCGAAGCGGTCGCGACAGCGCTGAGTAAGGGCAGCGGATCGATTGGAGGTGCCCGGGCAGCCTTGCTGGATCACGCGGAAGCAGTAGATGCCGGTGAGCTCCAAGTCACGGATATGTGGGTGGTGCTCATCAAGCCTGCCCGCGTCTCGGGCGAGAAGGCAGCCAGCCTATTGGCACAGGCACAAGCAGAGCAGAAGGAGATCAACCGCCTTCTGACCGCAGTCGGCGACGCGGACAACGCGACCGCAGAGTCGGTGCAGGCTGCTGCTCAGAATCTCGGTTTCACTCTGCCCGGGCCGAATGACTTTCCACTTCTGAATCCTGCAACGGGAGCCGCCCGACCCGCTGACGAAGTCCCGGATCCAATGACGCTCAACGGGCTCATCCAACAGGGAGTCGTTCGAGACAACGATATGGCGCAGACGGTTCGTGAGAGCCGCGAGTGGGTGACAGAAGACGGCCAGGTGCGAAAGACGCTAACGATGATGGACGGTAGCCGGCACGAGATATATGAGTGGAACGATTTCGCCCCGTGCGTCGAGGACACCTACTACGACAAGCACGGCAACGAAGTGTCCAGCACGTTCTCACAGGACAAGACGAACTACGACGGCACGAAGTACACATCCATTAGGTTCGCCGACGGCACCGAAGTCACGATGACGCAAACCGCGGATGGCAAGACCACGGGAGGCGTGACGGCGGCCGACGGTCGCCATGGCGTCCTACCCGACGAATTCTTCACCCACCCGACGCTCACGACTGTTGGAGGCGCACTCACCGGCCTAGAAGAACAAGCCAAGCGCGGAATCCCCATGCTTTCACCGCAGTCCGTCGAAAACCTCGGGAAGGCGGCCAAGTACGGCGGACCGACGCTGGGTATAGCCACAGCTCTTTACGACACGGTGACGGCGAAGACGTTTCATGACGGCTGTGTGGCTGCGATCTCCGGCGGGGCAGGGGTTGGTGGGGGCTATGCGGGTGGCACCTTGGCCGCGGCCGGAGCCTCGGCTTTCGGCGCTCCGCAATTGGCACCGGGCGCCGCCGCGATCGGAAGCATCGCCGGCACTTGGACGTTCGGCTATGTTGGCGGAATCATCGGCAATATCGTGTGTCCCAAATGAAGGTTCTCCCCATCGCGTTGCTCTGCACGCTGTTCTTCGGGCCGCTGGGCATTCTGGCGCTGGTTTGGATGATTATCTGCATCGGGCGCGGCGACTTCCTGACGGCGGTGGTGTCGCTGGGGTTCGCGATGTTCTTCCTGGGTTTCATCGTCCCGTTCGCACGGGTCGTCCCGGGGAAGCTCGTCCCGAGGGGCGATTTCGACGACGAGGGGACGACCATCCGGCCGGATCGAGGCGTCGACATACCTCTCCAGGTCGCACTCATCGGATCAACGGTGGCTTGTGGTTTGTTCGCGATATTCGGACCGCTCGGGATGGTTGATATCCCGGTGCCCGAGCACACGCGCATGTACTTTCCCCTCGCCAGCGCTCTCGCTGCGATCGTAGGCGCGCCAATTCTGTGGCGAATGCTGCGCCGCGGCGGCGTGCATTATCTGCGCTTGACGCCCAACGGATTCACGTTCGTGCAAGGGCCGCGACCGCACGACGGTGACTGGGGGCAGGTCGTAGACGTCACTGATGCCTCACCGAAACAGTTCGCACCGACACCCAACTCGGTAGTTGTAGTGATGTCCGACGACGAGGTGTATACATTGGCAGCGGCCTCGTTCACGCCGGAGGGGCGAGCTCTGCGCGAGCTGGTCCGGTTCTATTGGCAGAATCCGGATCGCCGCGACGAACTGACCGATGGCCGGGCGCTGAAGCGCCTCGCGGAAAGCTCGCGGCGGCACTGAGCTTGAGCAGTCTCACCGTCACACGGTCGGCGGTGTACGGATCCCCAGCCAACTGGGCGTGACTCAGCGATTCACTTCTCGATAGCGCTTGGGGCGGGGCCATCAGGCCACGACGACGCAGCGACGGGGCTCACGCCCGCACGGTCGGCCAGAAGAGGTCGAACAATCGCGCTTCCCAGTCTTTGGCGACGCGGCCGGTGCGTGCGCGCTCGGCGATGATCGTTCCGACCACGGCGTCGATGAGGGCGGCGTCGTTGATGTCGGCGCGAAACGATCCGTCGGCCTTAGCCGCGTCGATCACCGATTCCAGTTCGGTCCGCTGCTTGGCGAGGATGCGTCGGAAGAGCTTGGTGAAGTCGGGGTCCTCGTCGGTCAGCATGGCAGCGAGGCCGCCGAAGCCGATGCCGACGTCGATGGCCTTGACCGCTTCTCCGATGAGCCAGCGCAGCCGGTCCGGCGCTGGGGCATGCGCACCGAGAGGTTCAGGAGAGGTCACCCGCGACAGCGCGGCGGAGAGCATGTCGCGACGGTCGCGGTGACGGCGGTAGATGGTGGTCTTCGCGATCCCCGAACGGGCCGCCACCGCCTCGACAGTCACTGACCTGGGCCCTCCAGTGCGCAGGAGCGCCAGGGTGGCGTCCGTGATGGCGTCATCGACGTCGCTTCGCTGTGCCATCGCACCTCCTATGACCGGGAATATCCCCGGCCCAGAAAACGCTACACTAGACGTAGCGCTACGCTACGCGTATCGTTGTACCCGAGCTTACGAGAGGTGGTAGCTATGTTGAAGGCATTAGGACGGATCCCGCCGACGTTGGTTGCGTACATCTGTCTGCTGTTGAGTTTCGCGGCATTGGGAACGTTCGTGTACGCGCTGGCCGCCCAGAATGCGGTGGCCGGAATCATCGGAGCCAGCCTGGTCGTCTTGATGGTGACAGCGGTGATGGGCTTCCGCGTTGGCGCTCGAAAGCGCGCAGAGTCCAACGACAGTGGGATCGAGATCCCCAGCGAGAACATCTGGGCGCGACCGCTGCGCCGCGAGCAGATCGACCACTATCTGTCGACGTACCGCGGTGTGCGTGACAATCACGGGCAGTTGCTGGACGCCGCCACAGAGGTGCCCGCCGAGGCGAGGGAGATGGAGCGCCAAGCCGCGTGACGCCCGGCTTGCGCCTCACCGGTGCTGGCATACCGAGCAGATCCTCAAGGCGTGACCCAGCAGTGAAGCAGCGGCACGCCCTCCCAAGCGCCACCGCGGGCGACCGCGACGACGGCATGGGGCCGGTCGAAGGTGACCTCTACGCGGTGGATGGTGCGCTCGACGAGCTGCGGGGCGCCTGTCGCCATCGCGAGGGCTGTGACGGCGGCGGCCTCGAACCCGTTCTCGTTGTAGGCGGCCGTGGCCGCCTGCACGCATTCCAGTGACCCGTCGAGATTGGGAACCGCCTCTCGCAGTGACGCGACGAGCTCCGCAACGCCGGGGGCGGCGGTGAGTGCGCTTTTCGCGGAGGCGTTCCAACGCGGGAGATGGCTGCGCCAGAGGTAGTCGCCGTCGTCGGGCGCATCCCACTCGATAAAAGTCTCGGTTGTTTCGCGAACGGTCCAAGAGTGACCGCTGGCGGGGACCCCACCGGGTAATTCACCGTGCCACAGTGCGCCCTCATTGAGCTTGGCGACGACCTCGTCGACAGCCCGCCACACATCGGTCGGCGGAACTTCAGGTGCAGCAATGACACTGACGATGTCGACACCGTCCTCGCTGAACGGTTTGGCGACGGCGACGAGTCCCGCGGCACTGGTGTCGACGATGGTCTGCAGCCCCCCGTCGAGGACGAGGAACCCGTTATCGTCGGTGCCCAGTTCTGTGGTCCACCGCGGCTGGAGAACCAGCGCGGTAGCCAGGACGAGCGCGGTCAACGGGTCCACCTGTAGCGGGAACTGCTCGATGAGGCCGCGGGTGTGCTCAGATGCCCAATGGTCGAGCCCTTCCTGATCGGGCAGCTCGTCGAGCGTGACAGGCGGCGTCGCCGTCGCCGGGGAGCGCGACCACGCGCCGAGCGCTGCGGCGACGGTCGGGTGCGGCGCGTCGAGCAGGTCGGCGGCCAGCGCGGCGGCTTCATCGCAAGACACGCCGAGCACCTCGGGCAGTCGCGCGCGGTGTGCACCGGTCGCGACCGGCGCGAAGCGGGCGACCAACAGCCACAACCCAAGATAGGAGATGGCCGACGTCTGCGCCGTGCCCAGCGCCTGCCGCGCCGACGCCGCGTACGCGGTGACGAGGCGAGCGGCGACGCCCGGCTGGGTCGCCGTCGTCCATGCGGAATCGCCGCCTCGGCCAATGATTTTGCGCTGACCGCAGGTCACACACTCGGTACTCCAGTCACCCGGCATCAGGCAGCACCCGGCCAGCGCAAGATCCGGCCGGCGCTCCGCCTCTTCGAACAATTCGTGGGTCGGCATGCCGTGAACCTTGTGGTGCAGCGCGGTCGATCCGCATCGGCCGCAGGCAGGGCTCAAGTTCGTCATGGCGAGCAAAGTACCTTGACGCCCCGACAAGCCGATCGCAGAACAACCGAGTACGCAGTTATTGCGTAGGCATCGCGGTGGTGGCGCAACGCCTACGTCCTCGCGCGGACCCGCTACGGCCAGGACACCGGAACCGCACCACCGCCATGCGGGTGTTCGCCCGCGTCGCCACCACAGCGGCGGCACAGTCCATTGATGACATAAGCGGGCGGGTGCGGGCAGCGATCCGGCGAGGTGCATTCGCACACCACCGGGTACTGCTTGTACCGGGTGGCGTAGCCGCACCGATCGCACGGGCGGCGCATATGGGGAATGGAACCGACCTGGTACGGCATCACAACGTTCTTCCCTCGACAGGCCAAGTCCGTAACCAATAGCCGTCGTGGTTCATGCAGCCAGGACGACCGTCGCGGTCGTCTCGTCGTTCAGTGGTCGCGGTCATTGCCCGTCCTCGTTCGGGCCTCCACTCAGGAGGCGCTCTTACCGGCACCGATTGGCGTCGGCCGCTTCGTCATCCGAGCCACCCACGAGCGTGGGGTTGGCGTGCCGTCCAGTCGGAGCTTGGCGACGGCATCTCGTGAAGCTGCGGCCACTATACCTCGGCCGGTCGATAAGCTCGGTAAACCGATTGCGTTGACGTACCGCAACGAACCGGTCTGCATGGGCGCTCAAGAGGTCTGGGTTGCGGCACCGTCCGCGTGGAGTACCTTCAGGACCCGCGGCGACGCTTCGACTCAGTCTCACGACGCCGAAACAACTCTGCAGGACGACCCCTCGTACCAACCGTGGTACTGCCTGTGGGGACGAGGTGCGATTCCATTGCCCGACGAAAGGTGTCGCGCTGAAGGGTGTATCCCAGTACAGCCTCGTGTGCGATGCGTAACTGGCGGAGCGTGAACTCCTCGTCGAGCAGACCGTCCGGGTCCGGCCTGTCGGCATAGCGTGAACGTACGTCCTCCACCGCGCGCTCGATGATTTCGTCGTGGTCGAAAGCCAAACGACCGGTCTTGGACACCGGAACGATTCGTGTCGTAGCCGGAAAGCGCGAATCGAGTCGACCTGTCTGCACCACGTCCACGTGAGCGACTGATAGCACCCATCCGCGGTCGTCCCGCTTCGGGTCATCGAAGACATGCAGCTGTCTCGGGCGCAGGCCGCGCACGTTGGCCTTATCGCGCAGCGAGCGGTCGACGGCGTCGGTCAGCGTCTCTCCCTCATGCAGGAAAGTTCCCGGAAGTGCCCAACCCGACTTGCTTCCGCGACGCACCTGAAGGACGGCCAACCCGTGCTTGGGATCGAGCGTCAACACGGCGGTGTCGACGGCGACCGAGGGCCGCGGGTAGTCCTCGAGGGTTCTCCCGCTGCTATCTCGGAATACGTTCCGGCTCATGTCGGTCACTCAGAGTACAGTGTTGTCATTAGCGCATAATTGCGCAAAAGTATCTGCTTGGGAGGAGGCGGACGAATGACTTCATTCAATGATCGTGTCGAGGGTGTGCTTCTCGCGACTGCGGCAGGAGACGCACTGGGGGCGCCGTACGAGTTCAAACCACCGCGAGGGCCTGACCTCGAGGTGGAGATGGTCGGCGGAGGCGGGTGGCGTCCGGGTGAATGGACCGACGACACGTCGATGGCGATCGCGATCGCCGAGGTGGCCGCGACGGGCGCCGACTTGCGTGACGAAACCGCCCAGGATGCGATCGTGCGGCGTTGGCTCGGTTGGTCCAGGTCCGCCAAAGACATTGGCATTCAGACCAGTTCGGTGTTGAGGGCAGCAGCGCGCGATGGTGTTATCACTGCGGCCAGCGCCCGCGCGGAGTCAGAGAAATATCACCGTCGCAGCGGGCGGTCGGCCGGCAACGGGTCGCTGATGCGGACCGCGCCGGTAGCGCTGGCATATCTCGACGATGAGGGCGCGATGGTGGAGGCGGCACGCACCGTCAGCGAGCTCACGCACTTCGATCCCGATGCGGGCGACGCGTGTGCGTTGTGGGTCTGCGCGATCAGGCACACCGTTCTGACAGGAAAACTCGACGTTCGGGTCGGTTTGCGGCATTTGAACGCGCGTCGGCGCGAGCTGTGGGCGAAACGTCTGGATGAAGCGGAAGCAGCTCCCCCAGCAGCGTTTCCGAACAACGGCTGGGTGGTGACCGCCCTGCAGGCGGCATGGTCGGCGATCTCGACAACGCCTGTGCTCGAGGATGATCCGGTCAACGGTGTGTTCCGTGCGGACTACCTTCGGTTGGCACTGGATGCCGCCGTCCGAGCGGGATACGACACCGATACGGTCGCGGCGATTGCCGGCGGTCTATTGGGGGCGGCTTGCGGCGCATCGGCGGTGCCCGCGGCGTGGCGCGTGCAGCTGCACGGGTGGCCGGGGATCACCGCGCACGGCCTTGTGTCGCTGGCGTCAGCGATCGGGCGCAAGGGCGAGCCGGACGAGTTCGACTTCTCCTATCCGAACTCTTCGGTCGACACCTGCGTTCGGCATCCGTACGACGACGGCGTTCTCCTCGGCGGCGTCGGTGTGCTTCGGCGACTTCCGGCCGAGGTCGACGCGGTCGTCTCAATGTGCCGACTGGCGGACGAGGATATGCGCGCCGACATGCCGCATCTCGAAGTGCGGCTGATCGATCGGCCCGAGCGCGACGAGAATCCTCACCTGGACTTCGTCCTGCTCGACACCGTGCGCGTCATTGAGCAGTTCCGGCGCGAGGGACGCACGGTGTTGGTGCACTGCGTCGGGGCGTACAGCCGGACGCCGACGATGGGCGCCCTGTACGGGGCGAGGTTGCGTGGGATCAGCGGTGACGAAGCGTTGCGCGATGTACTGCAAGTGCTGCCGAATGCCCACCCGAATACCGCTTTCCGATCGGCTCTGCGTCGGCTCCAGACGCAGCAGGCCGCCGATGGACAGCGGGAGCGAAGCTCATGACGTTCGGACGACTCGAGTTCCTGAATTGGTCGCCTTGGCGCGCTTTCACAGTACTTTCTCTGACGGGTTTCCGAACTTTCGTCCAGCTTCTGCACTACACATAAACTATTTCTGCACATAAACTATTTCTGTCGCAATTGACGGGTCGCCACGTCGCGCACCCCGCCACAATCAAAACGGCGCTGTATTCGCCTTAAGCCGATTCTCGGGGGCATCCCGCCGCATCGAATCGACCGTTTGCCCCACCCTTGCTCGACCGTCACTAGGTCTGCCTACACTCAAAAGAGCAGCCTAGATAGGGGGAAGTACGTGACTAACGAGGAAGGCAGCCGGCTTCCGGCCCGACCAGACGACGGCGAGATCGAGATCGCGGTCCAACCGGAGGGCCTGCTCGTCGGAGGAGACCCTGAGGCGGTCAAAGCCTACCTGGAACGTCTGCGCGTCGCTGCTGGCAAGACGATGCGAGTCGTAGATATCGACAAGTCGTCTATCAGCAATGCGGCCGGATTGCTTGCAGGGGCCGCAGCCTTCTTGGCGGACTCGGGTAAGTTCGTGCAGCTTCATCCCGAAAGCCTCACCGCTCTGAAGACCGGCAACTGGATTCCGGGGACGGACGGCTTCTACCGGATGATGACGCGCGGCAACGACGGACTGTTTCTGCAGCAACTCCAGTGGGCGCCCGCGCAAATCGCTCCGCCTCAGATGATGGCCGTCCAATTGGTGGCAACACAGATTGCGCTGAAGACCGCCATTGCAGAGGTCGAGCAGGCGATACGCCGGGTCGAAGGCAAAGTGGAGTCTGTGCTTCAACTCGCCGATGCGTCGCGGGCAGGAGACGTACTCGGCAACCACCTCTCGATCCGACGTGCGGTCGAATTCCTCGAGAAGCACGACGTGCTCCCCAACGCGGACTGGGATGCTCTCGCAAGCCTGGGGCCGGCACTCAACGTCGCGGTCGAACAACTGCGGAACCACGCGACGCGGCTGCTGGAATCGTTCGATTCTGAGCTTCCTGTGCAAGATCGAGCAGAGAAACTTCGCTGTGCCGTCGAGGACAACCGGCTCGGAGAGACGCTCAGCCTCTTGGTGGTAGCGGAGGAATCGCTGTACCAGTGGCAACGCCTACGGCTAGCGCGAGTCGAGGCTACTCAACCTGAACACTTGCAACGAGTGGTCGACGACACACGTGACCTGCTGACGCTACAACTTGCCGAGGATGGCAAGTTGTATCGCAGCGCGGAGGAGCTGCTTGATGACTTTGCGAAGCCCGACGCAATCGAGGGATTCCGCTTCTTTTCGGTTCGGGAACTGGTCAAACAGCGAGCGAACCTTCGCGATGAACTCGATCGATTTGCAGAGGCGCGGCGCCATCAGGTGGAAGAGTGGGAAGCCGTCGAAACGCCCGGCGTATTGGACGCTGCCGCGGCTGTCGTCGATGCAATTTCCGAATCCGCTCTCAAGGCCGTCGGCGCTGCAGGCCAGGGAATGGTCCGATTTGGCGAGTACCTGACGGAGAAAGGCCGCACGGAAAAGTCCGAACTTCAAAAGCCGGTTTCCGACGAATCTTCTTAGCTCGGAAGCCCCAAACAAATGACGAGCCTCGCGGCAAAAGAAGGGATTGTGAATGGCACGCATCCGGTCACTGAAACGCGACACGCAACCTGCCCGACCACCCCGAACTGAGGTCGACTGCCTCTATACCACCGTCCGGACGGATCGAGGAGACAAGTTACTCCGGCTAGCGACGCTCGGATCAGATCACCGCAAATGGGAACCGAAACCAAGTCAAATCATCGAAGTAGACGAGACGATCGCGAAGCAGCTAATCGAAGTGATTTTCGACGTGTACCCCGGCATACGGGGACCAGAAACCAACTAGTCCACTCCGGCGGAAGCGAAAACACCAAGCACGCACACGCTGCGCAGTTTGCGACGTCGAGGGAGAGACTACGACCAAAGGTTTGTGCAGGCCAAGGGGGCCAAAGCGGCGGAGGCTCGTGCCACACGAAAGCTTGTACAGCCCTAGTGATGACCGCGAGCGTTAGGAACTGATGGGGGAGATTAGTGAAGGAAATTCTCGGCAAAGCCAAGACCGTCCGAGAACTACTCAAGGGCGTGAAGTACTCAATCGATTACTACCAGCGTGAGTACAAGTGGCATGACAAGCAGATTCGCGAACTCGTTGATGACCTAACGGGGAAGTTTCTCGAGGAGTACGACCCGACCCACTCACGTAGCCGAGTAGCTGGATACCCCCACTACTTCCTCGGATCGATCATCGTCAGCAGCAAGGGCAGTGGCAATTTCGTCGTTGACGGGCAACAGCGTCTGACCAGTTTGACGCTGCTGCTCGTTTTGATGCGTTCGTTACAAGCTGACCGCGACGATGCCGTGAATGTGGACGAACTGATCGTCTCTGAAAAGTACGGCCAGAAATCGTTCAATCTCGATGTCGACGAACGCATCCCGTGCTTGGAGGCTCTCTTCAATGGGGAGTCGTTCGATGTCAGCGGCCGCTCAGAATCTGTTCAGAACCTCTACCGCCGCTACATCGATCTCAGCGAGGCATTCCCAGAGGAACTGCGCGGCCACGCGCTTCCATACTTCGTTGACTGGCTTCTTGAAAACGTCCACCTTGTGGAAATCACCGCGTATTCCGACGAGGATGCGTACACGATCTTCGAGACGATGAATGATCGCGGCCTATCCTTGACGCCCACCGACATGCTCAAGGGCTACCTACTCGCCAACATCGATGAAGCCAAGCGCGAAGGAGTTAACAATCGCTGGCGTGACCGTATTCTCGCGCTCAATGCTGCCGGTAAGGAAGTAGAACCCGACTTCTTCAAAGCCTGGTTACGAAGCCAATATTCGACCAAGATCCGAGAACGACGCAAGGGCGCCAAGCAGGAGGACTTCGACAGAATCGCCACCGAGTACCACCGCTGGCTGCGTGACGCCAGCGAGTCGATCGGCCTCAAGACTGACGCGGACTACTACCGGTTCGTAGATACGGACTTCGACTTCTACAGCCGCCACTATTTGACTCTGATAGATGCGTCTCACGGGTTAGTCGAAGGACTGGAGCGAGTTCATTACAACGCGCAGCAAGGTTTCACCTTGCAATTCATGTTGCTGCTAGCGCCGTTAGCACCCGACGACCACGATGACATCGCCCGTCAAAAGGTTCGCCTCGTCGCTCATTACGTCGACATCATGCTGGCGCGCCGAATCTGGAACTTCCGCAGCATCGCGTACTCGACAATGCAGTACGCCATGTTTCTGGTGATGCGAGACATACGACGTCTTGACCCCGTTCCGCTCTCTGAGAAGCTCCATGCCCTACTCGCTCAAGAAACTGAAACCTTCTCTAACAATGAACGATTGCGCGTCCACCAACAGAACCGCTACGCCCTACACCGCATTCTCGCTCGATTGACCGACTACGTAGAGACTCAGTCTGGGCAGCAGTCGCGCTACAACGAATTCGTGCGAGAGGGCGTCAACCGGTACGAAATTGAGCACATATGGGCCGACCATCCAAGACGCCACAGCGACGAGTTCAACCATCAGGCCGACTTCGATGAGTACCGTAATCGAATCGGCGGTCTTCTACTTCTGCCCAAGAAGTTCAACGCGAGTTATGGCGACTTGCCTTACGAGAAGAAGCTGCCTCACTACAACACCCAGAACCTCCTCGCCCGCTCGCTGCATCCGCAGGCATACGACCACAATCCGGGGTTCCTGCAGTTTGTCCAGCGATCGGGCCTGAAGTTTCGCGCGCATGAAGAGTTCAAGAAGGCGGACCTAGATGAGCGCGGTGAGCTGTATCGCGAACTCGCGCAGCGGGTGTGGAATCCCGATGATCTGTTGCCGAACGCCGAATAGCAGGTTCCACCTGATCTCGAACTTCCGCGTTTCAGCTGGCGGACGGCAGTAGTTCGCTCGGCTTGCCGACATACATCACGATCAACTCGTCGCGCGCGCGTGTCGCAGCCACATACAACAACGACCGCTCGCGGCGCCGGAGGTCCTCACGTTCTTCCTCTGGGGCCGAATCGAGAAGATAGCCGCGCGGAAGAGACTTCTCCCCTACACCAGCCAGTATGACTTTCGCGAACTCCATTCCCTTGGCGCGGTGCATCGTCATGACGACAGGTGTTTTCGGCGGCCCCGACTTATCGCGGTCCACGAACGCCACCGTTACGTCACGGTCGCCGAGGGCCCGGGGCAGGCTCTCGGCATCCTTTCGAGTCGGCACCAGTAGGCCGATGCTCTCCGGTGCCGTGCCGGCGTTGAGCCACCCTCGAACCAGGTCGCGTATCTTGTCGTACTGATCGGTCAACGACTCCGCGGCTACGACCACTGGTTTTGGGCCGCGCCGCGCAGACCGATAACCCGCCGTAGTCTCCGCTTCCTCGTCCAGGTTTGTGTACTCCTCCCCGGACAAGATGTCCAACGCGTAGCGCAGGTTCTCCTGGGTAGTGCGGTAATTCAAGGTCAGCCGTCGCGACCGTCCCACGATGTTGATCCCATAGCGGCTCAACGTGATCCGCTGACCGTAAATACGTTGATGCGAATCCTCGGCAAGGAACAAGTCATTCGGTCCGGGCGCTGCCAGCGCACGCACCAGTAGCAGCCGCGCTGGGCTTAAGTCCTGCGCTTCGTCGACGAGGACGTGGTCGGCCGGTCGCTCACCAGAGTCGTCCAGGACCTGAGCTGCGATGAGCGCTTTCTCGTCGAAATCGGTTGACCCCTCGGCCGCCGCGCTGGCGCGGTAACTCTCAATGATGTCCCACACGGCGTTGCGACGTGACCGGTTGAGCGCCACACCACGTCCGGGCCGGCGCACCTTGAGGTATTCGTCACGCGTGATTACCCGGTTCGGTAGGACGACGGTGGCGTACTCAGCCTCGAGAAACGACGACGACCGAAGTGTTTCGGGAAGCACACCGGCATGCTGGTCTGCGGCGGCTTTCCACGCATGACCCGGTGTCACCTTCAAAACCTCGGCGGTTCGCGGACCGAGAATGCGTGCGACGGGACCCGGTTCGCCGCTTCCACCGCCCAACATGGTGTCAAGTGCCAATACCCTGCGGGCGATGCTGTCGATGCCGGCCACGTAGATTCCGGGGTTTCCGAAGTCGCTCGTCAAAACAATCGAGGAGTCAAGGATTTTCAGTTGCTCTGTTAGCCCCTCGGCGAGCGTGTGATTGAAGGTTGTGAGCACAATGCGTGCGGCAGGGTTACGGCGCTGCAGCTCCCGCGCTCGGTGCAGCAGCACCACGGTCTTACCGGTGCCGGCGCCTCCTGTGAGGCGGAAAGCCCCATTAGTATCGCGGGTGGTGTAGTTGCGTTGTTCGGGGTGCAGGAAAATACGCCAGGCCGTGAAGTCAGGGTTCTCAATGGCCGCCCTTAACTCCGCACTATCCTCGATGAATGCGAATTCCATTCTGGCGGCCGGATGCTGCATCGCCTTGAGCACTGCATCGTCGTCTGCGGTGTCAACTGAAACTGGTTCTTCTAGTTGGTATTTCGCCTTGATGTCTGAGAACGATTCGCCGGTATAAAGGTCGATGAGCGCATGGCCCTGCCATAAGGCGGGGGCCGACTCTGCGTATTCGAGCACAGTGTCGGCGCCGACGAGATCCATGGCGCCTTCAGCGAAGGACGCGTCGATACCGAGATCGGTCAGATCGTCGACGGTGTATTCGCGTTCGCGCAGGCTTTTTTCCGTGCGCTCCGCAACGGGTGGCGGGGCAGTTGTTTGCTGTGAGAGCGGAGGCGGTGCGACGACGTCGTCAACAGGGATAAGCTCGGCCACACCGTTGCGCGGGTTGATGTTGATTCTCGACTTCTGAGCAACCTCGATCGCCTCGTCGTGCGGATAGGTTCCTGCGAAGACATAGGACGCTTCGTCTTGGCTTCCCTGGAGTTTGAACAAGACCGCGCGGTAGGAGATATCGACGCGCCCGGTACGAGCTCGTGGATCAACGGAGTTGTTGATCGGTTCGATGTGCAGACCCGGGGTGGTGTCATCGGCGGCGAGCTTGGTTAGGAAGCCGTAAGTGGCTTTCTGCAAGCTACCATCGAGTTTCTTCAATCCCGGACCGAGGATGATCTGGGGCACTACGAACCTCCGTTCTGCAGGGCAGCTTTCAGCGTGTCTATATCGGGCGGACATACCGTCCAACCGGCTGCCGCCAAGTCTTGCCGTTCGCTGTCGTCAAGGCCGATGTCGACTGCGATACGCCAAGTTGGCCAGGTTAATTCGACCGGTATACCGTCGACCTCTTCGCCTACATCCGGCGCGGGCACATCGGCGTCGGCGAGCTTGATGATCAACTCTTGACCGCCGGTGTCCGCCTCCTCATAGGCCGCGAGCCAGGCGCCCGTCAGGCCCGTCGGCTCCATGGTCTCCTTGGGTACCGGGGTGATCGGCTGTTCGGGGGTCGCGTACATCAACTGTCGGCGTGTGGTGATCACAGCCGGCACCGTGCGGAAGTTCAGCAGATTCGACCACTTCAGCCACTCCTGCCAGCTGTCACGGGAGTCTGTGTGCAATGCGTCATCGTTGTCGTCGATGAAGATCGCGGTTTCCGCCGAGAATGGCTGACCCGTCATTCGCACGGCGAACGCAAAGCCGCCAAAGGACCACACGAAAGTATTGCCAGACGGTTCTTCGACCGTCGCGGCGTCGACGGCCTCCAATGCAAGCTGTGCAAGGGCTTCCGCGTCGCCAGTACGCTTGCCCGACTGGTTCGTGCCCATCAATGCCATCGCGGGCAGCCAGTTGGCCAGCCTCTCCCGCGCGTCCCGAAACGGCTGCTGGATCCAGGCCACCAACAGGTCGAGTGCGGTGCCGAACACCAGTCCGACCATCGCCTTGGAGAGTTGATCTCCAGCCGTCGAAAGCAACGCCGCTTCCACTTCGGGGCGCAGCGCGGGCGACGAAAGCGGCGTTTCATTCACATCGTCGTTGGTTACGGCGATGACCTGATAACCCGCGTCACGCAAATTACGTCGCTTGTCGGCGTCGTCGGCGAGCCGGTTATGGGCGGGCGACGCGTGATACAGCCATCCGTCGGTAAAGATCGCGGTGGGCGCAATGCCGCCGCCGGCATAGGTGAGGATGAAGTCGGGTTGGCAGCCGAGGACGTATTCCTGTGGGCGCAGCGTCCACCGGTGCGTCGATCCCAGCGCGATGTCCCACGCCACGCCGCTGGCGGTGGGTTTCTCGGTGATCGCCGCGCCCAGAGCCTTCAGTCGTTTGGCCAACACAACCCGAAAGCGCTTCTCCAGGTTCGACTCCGGATCGTTTATGCCGGGTTCGGTGTCGGTGATCGTCCATGATATCGATGCGGGGACGACCGCGTCTTCACCGGCCTTGATCTCTCTGCCCAGAAGCAGACTTGCGAGATGGCGCTCGGCGACCGACCGTGACGTATACCTGACGTCGGGTGGGGCTACGAATGGCAGGAGACAGCGCTCGCACGCCAGCCGACCATCTTCCCGGCAACCGCAGTCGCGCACCACCCGCCAGGCGCGATGGAGCAAATCCCACACCGTCGCCGGATCGGTGAAGTCGCTGAGGTAGCCCGTTCCGCCCGGGACAATGTCGTGGAGCAGCAGCGCCTGCTCGGTGTGCCCGCGCGGCGAGGGATCGACAACGGTGGCGATCTGTAAGTGGTCGGGATCGCCGCCGATCTGCTCGCGCAACCCGAGCAGAACTGCCGCCGACAACGAAGGTATGGCGAACCCGTCGCCCAACGTGATGGACTGCGGCAGCCTCAACACCAGCCCCTCGGTGACAAGCGTACGGGCGAGAGCCACTTCGGTCGCGGACTCCTCGTAAGCGTCCCGCCGGGAGCACCATGGACGATGCTCACTGCGGCGATTCGCCCCGCTGGTGGTATCAAGCTTGCCGCATTCCGAACACACCCGGAACAAGGTGGCGTCAATCTCGTTGCCCGCGACCAACCGTTTGGCGCCACCGACGCCACTGCGGCCCAGATTGACCCAGCGGATCGTCAGATTCCGCAGATGTTTAGCGCCGAAGCCAGAGGGCTGTACGAACCAGTGCTTGGTTATATTGGCGTGGTCGATGTCGGCCAGCGGCTGCACCGTGAATCGTTCTCGGGTGCGCTCGTCGTTGACGTCGTCGATTGTGGCCTCTTCGCGGCGGATGATCGCTGACACGCTAGTCAGCTCGGCGACGGGAAGACGCTGACTGACATCGGCGATGCCATGCGATCCGCAGCGCGGACATTGTGATGGCGCCGGGGCCCCCTGCCGGTCGAGTTCCCGCGCGAACCCGCAACGCGGACAGCAGGCCCAGTCGCGGACGTGTTCGCCTTCGGGCCCCAGGTCTATCGCGTCGATCGCGATCGCGAAACCTCGGGAGTAGAAGGTGGATCCGGGGGCGAAGTCGCGCAGCGCCTGCGCTGAGCCACGTGTAAGTTCAAACTCGGAGTGCTCATACTCCTGCGTTTCGGGGTTCTGCCAATTCACCGACACCGACAACGTGACCGAGTCGTCGAGCAGCGTGTAGTTCGGTAGCAGGCCCAGCGATTCCATTGCGCTGATCCAGTACTCCGAGCGCAGGTTGGCTAGTTGCTTAGCGATCAGCCGCACCGAGGCTTGGGCAGTGCGCAGTTCACGCTTGTCGTCGTCGGTGGCGGCGGGCGAGGTCGCGCGCTCCAGAAGCGACGGCAGGGCTTTCTCGGCGGCAGTCTTCCGATGCGACAGCGTCTCCACCCGGCGGGTCCACGCCTGGCTGGCGACAAGGCAACGATGGGCGAACTCGCTTGTCCCGCTTCCGCTCTGATTCGGCTTGGGAAAGTGCCGAAGTCGCGCGACCACGTCGTCGTCCAGCGGCGGGAATCCGGCCAGGAAGCTGTCCACCAGCTCGTCGGCTACGGACTCGGCCTCCGCGATCAACGCGCCGAGATAGCTCCCAGAGCCGCTGGATTGCAATGCTTCCGGCGTATTGCGCGGGTGTGGCGCATTCGGCCGCCGGGCCAGCACATCGGCAACCGACGCGGTGAACTGCCGACGGAGGATCTCCTCGGCATCGAGGTAGGTGGCCGGCGGGCGGACAGCACCGTTGATGGTGCGCTCGGGGTGGCTGAACCGCGGCAGCTGATCGCCTCGGCCGGTCACATAGGCCAGTGCGAGAGCGTTGCCGGTGAGTCGACCCGCCCGGCCCACGCGCTGCAGGTATGACGCGACCGTGCGCGGCAGCGACGAGAGCAGCACCGCCGACAGATCACCGATGTCGATCCCCATCTCCAAAGTCGGCGTCGCGACTAGGACATTCGGCGCGTCAGGCGGCGGATCGGTTTGTTTGAATTGAGACTCGTAGAGCAACCGCGTCTCGGCGGGCAACAGGCTGGTGTGCTCACGCGACACGACACGCCGTACGTCGGTAGCTGCGTACATCTGCCGGTAAAAGTTGTCCTCCACCTGATTTCGCCGCATCACACCCACACATCGGGCAACCAAACACGGCGCCCCATCGAGTTGTTCGACGGTGGCTGGATAACTGTGCACGGTGTTGCGGCAGGTATCGCAGATCAGGGAAATCGACCCCGACGCGAGTTCGGTCTCATCCACTATGCGGGCGACGACCGCGGTGGCAGGCAGGTGAAAAGTCTGGCCCCCGCTGGAAGTAACAACCTCGCCGATGACATCGCGATGTCGTAGCCGAGTGAACAACAGTCGGGCGAGCACCGCTGCTTCCGACGCAGCGAGCCCGAGCACCTTGGCCGTCCACATCGGATACCAACCCCGCGCCGCGCTGACTGGTTCCAGGTCGGTGTCGCGGACGCTGCCCCCCAGTACGGGAAAGCCCGGCGCGGAGTTGCCCTTGCCGAAGCCTGGCATGCCCTGGTCGCGCCGTCGTCCGCCGGTGACCCACCATCGATTGCCGTCCTCACGGCGGAACTTGTCGAACCACTCGTGCTCGATAGCGCCGCGGCTGCGCATCCGCTCCAAGACGCCACGGACCCACGCGAGTTGCCGGGCGTCGTCGGCTCTGCCGAAGGTTAGCTGTGCCCCGGCCGCTTCGAGTGCCTCAGTAGCGCACGACCGTAAGACCGATTCGGCGACCTCGATGTGGGCGACGGCGCTGCCGGTTGTTTCCAGCGTACGACCGACGCTGGAGCGCAATCCGAATTCGAGTTGCAGGTCGAGCAGTAGACGACGGCGGACCAAGTTTCGCGTCTTGGCGGAGACGGCGCGGGGCCGCCAGAACGCGGTAAAGGCTTCGCGTTCAGCAAGTTCGGGTGGCAGCAGACGGTAACGGGCGCCGGGGTCGTTGCCGGCGAGGTCGATCATCCGGTGGGCCAGCGACGCGATGTCGGTCTCGCCGCCGTCGAGTGCTTGGCGGGCCAGGGTGCGCAGGGTCAGGGCATGAGAGCGGGCCTGGACGAACCCGGCGCGGTGGGCGGCGTCCTGGACACTGTCGGTGAATACGAGTGCGCGCTTTTCGGCGCTGTCGAGTTCGGGGGTGCCGAACAGGGTGGACAGCGACACCGACAGCATGGTGGCGATAGCCGAACCTAGGAACCGAATTCCGTCGGGTTGACGACACGACGGGCAGGTGTCGTTGACCGAGTCCTGTCCGGCGGTGTCCGAGCAGTGCACGAGTACGGGCAGGGCGTTGCCCTCAGCGAGTTTATCTTCGGGCGGCGTGGTGAACTCGAGGCGCCGCTCGGGCATCATCAGCCATGCCAGCCGTGAGGGTGCGCTCTTCTGCTCTTCGTCGGCGGGATCGTATTTGTCGGCTTCGACGGGGGCGTGGATGAGGGCACGGAATCGGTCGTCGTTACGGAGTCTGCGGCGCCGGATGGTGGTGTCATCGGCGTCGAGATCCCACCCGGTAGGCGCCAGTGTGACGCCCCAGCCCGAGCGGTTGCAGTGCCGGCAGTACAGCGCGGGTAGGAATGTCGTTGCACCGGTGTCGTCTGCGCCGAGCTGCACGCCGTCGTCCTCCCAAAGGAAGTGAGGCGAGCCAGTTGCGGCGCGGGCGAGGCGGGTGAGTTCACGCACCCATAGGTGGACGTCGATGGACAGGGCTCCGCGGCCGTGACGGGCGCGGACATGACTAAGGGTGTCGACGAGCGCGTTGGTCACCGCGTGGCGGTGCGCCGCGTCGTCGACGTCATCGCGGGCGGCGTAGTCGAACAGGTGGCGGCTAAGGATGTCGATGGTGGCGGCGGCACCTGGGTTGGCCGCGAGTTCGGCGAAGACGGGATGGACTTTGACGAGGTCGAGCACGAGTTGGTCATCATTGGTGATCGCCGTCGCCAGAGTCGTGTCGTCCCCACCGTCGTACAGGCCGCGCAATACGGCGAGGGCGCGTGCCGACGGATCCGGTTGTTCCGCTGCGGAATTGGCGATGTCGGCAACGCGGGCTTCGTCGAGCACCGCAGGCTGCCACCCGTCGGCCTGAATGTGCTGGCGGGCGTCAGCGGCCCATTCTTCGAAGGTGAGTCGGGATTCGGTGATCACCGCATCGGGATCGAATGTCTCGCCGAATACGGTTTCGGCGAATTGCAGCATGGCCGTGGGGTCCCCGCCGTCGCCGAGGGTGGCCGACGTGGCGACCGGTGTGATCCGGCCCAGCGGGCGCTGCCAGTCCGCATCGGTGAGCGTCGAATCACTTGGCTGCCAGTGACTTTTGAGGGTGAGTCCCAACCGGCGCAGGAGCATGGAGACGTCAGTGCCCTGGGCGCCGTCGTAGGTGTGGAACTCGTCAAGAACCAGGTACTGCAGGCTGTGGGTGCTTTGGCGCCATATATCGGCGTCGGCCGGGCGCAGCAGCAGCTGGTCGAGCATCTTGTAGTTGGTGAGCAGGATATCGGGTGCAAGGTCTCTGATGACGGCGCGATCGGTGATGAGCCCGTCAGCGGTAACCTTCGTGCGCTGCGCGCCACCTTCGCCGGTGTAGAGGGCTGCGGTGACGCCGGCGAGGGCGGCATTCTCGGTGAGCAAGCTCGTGAGGCGCAGCGCCTGGTCGTTGGCCAGAGCATTCATCGGGTAGAGGATGAGAGCCTTCATCCCTGTGACGCCTTGGCGTTTGGCGCGCTGGACATGGTCGAGGATCGGGTACAGGAACGCCTCGGTCTTGCCCGACCCGGTGCCCGTGGTGACCAAAGTGGGTTGCGGGCGCGGCCGCTCTGCGGAAAGTCGGTAGCTGCTCAGCCGCGCGAAGGCTGCAGCCTGGTGTCCGTAGGGCGGGAAGCCTTCGTACCACTCGAGATGTTTCCGCCAGCCGTCGGCAGCAGGCCGGAACGGAAGCCGCGCGCGCACGTAGGGTCCGCGAAACATGCCGGTCTGCGGATGCGACAGGAACTCGGCGAGGACACGGCGGGCGTCGGGATCGGCGAGGGCGAAGGTTGTGCCGAGATAGTCGAGCAGGCTGTGAGTGATCCTGTTGGCCTGGGCGAGGGGGAGTAGTTCGGCCATGGTCAGCCGGATCCCGTTATCTGCAAGCGCTTTTCGAACTCAGCGTAGGCTTCGCGCATGTCGGCCTCGCGGTCGAGGAACTGGAACGGCGGCTCGTAGGTGTGGGTATTGCCGGCCTGGTTGGTCGCGGTGCGCTCCTCGACGGTCAGGTTGTCACCCTTCGTGCGCCACACCTTGAGGACTTCCTGCGGCACGACTCGGCCGTTGGTGTCGTATAGATAGGTGTTGCGATCGTAGCCGTAGAGCACCGGGAACTGCGTGCGGTAGACGGTGCACAATTCTTCGGCGGTCAACCCGAGGCCGAGGGCGACGAGCGCATCGATCTCAATGAGCGCTTGGCGGCGGTCTGCGGCGGTACGCAACGGACTGTCATGTGTCCACGCGGGGCCGACATCTGCGAGGGGTCGTCGGCGAGTGTGGGCCAACCCGCCGGCCCAAGCGTCGGATTGCATTGTTGCGTTGAAGCATTCGCGCCAAAGATCTGCGTACGCAAATGTCAAGCAGTTCAGCCGCACCGCACGATGTGCCAGAAGTCCGGCAATCGGGTGGCCTACGTCTAACGCCGGCAGTCGCTCAACCAGGCTGCGGGGAATACTTGATTTCGGGGCAGCGCGGATCATGAAATCTGCGATTAATGATGAGAGCGTCGCGACTGCGATTACAAGTGCGACCGGCCCTCTCTCTAGCGATGCAAACCCGTAGCTGTTCTGTTTCAGATTCGATGTCCCGGGTGGTACAACACAGGGAATGAGCGTCCGCTCGCCAGTGCTAGCTGCCATGCTGCGCCATAAGACTCGGTAGAAGCTCCGTAGCGGAGTCGTATCATCTGATCGCATTCGTGGATTCGCTCTATCGAAGGCAAGTCGTTCAGACCCGGGCTTATACGTGGTAATTGGTATCTCGTTGTCTCCCAGCGATTCCAGGTCGACTGACGCGTAATCCAGATTGTTGGCCATCGTTTCGTTGGGGTACTTGTTGAACGAGGAGCCGATGTGGAAGTTCGGGCCTTGAAGAATCACGTCATCCCAAGAAGCTGGCCTGCCCCATTGTGTCCTTATCACGCCGGTCCGGCGGTACAGCGTCTCGTCAAGTCCAAGGAAAAACTCGAGGTTGTAGGTGTTCAAACGCGTGGCGGTCGCAATTTTCTGTTGCGCTAGAGCTGAAGCGGCGTTCACCGCATAAAGCATCCTTGCTCGTTCTATCGGCATCGCGGTGTCTTCGAGGAGCGCGTGCCAGACACGCAGCGTTTTTGAGCTTACAGTCAGTATTCTGCTGCGATGCGGACGTAGGTCCCATCTACTCTCAGCGTCCTTGATACCCGGCTCCGCGCCGGTGCCGTCGTGTATTAGCGACCGAACCACAGTGTCCGGGTGATAGAGCGAAGATGCGTTGAGGAACATAGGATCCCGTGGTCGTCCGTACACGTGGATCCCATACGCGACGTGGTGGTCTATCTCGAAAAATTGCAGCTCATTGACGAACTGCCAGTGCCGGCGCAGGCGGCAATAGGTGGCACCCCTCAGCACCGCGGCCTTTTCGTCGGTGAAATGTGTTTCCGGATGAATAAGCGACACGATGCCCGCCGAAGACATGTTTCGCCAAGTCTGCTCCATGAAGCAGCGGTACAGATCCGCTCTGAGGCCGATCAGGTGCGGATAGTTAGCCGAGTCGGACAGGAACGCGCGACTGCCTACGGCGGCTGCTAGTTCGTCAAGGAAAAACCTGTGCGCCTCTTGTCGAGATAAAGTCTCTTCTTTGAGCCGCGTCGCTCTCTTAGGCGTGACCTTAGCCTCGAGCGCCCAACTGACGTCGAACTCGGCCAGCGCCGCATTCTCCTCGAAATCTGGCCGTACCCACGGCGGATTGCCGACCTGCAACTCGAAGCCTCCACGCGCGAAGACTGGCGCAAAGTCCAACTCCCAATGGAAAAACCCGTGGCGTTCCGCGAGCCTTTCACACACCACCAGCCACGGATGGGCCTCAACCACGGAGGCAGGATCCTTCGCCTGCGCGAACGCAAGGTCGTTCGCTTCAGCGACTTCCAGCTCGTTCCAGTCGTCAATGTCGGTGAGGCTGTACTGATCGGCATCCCGGACGCGAACTTTGAGCTCAGTGCCCAGCAGCTGCTGCACCGCGTCGATCCACTGCGCGAGGGTCGGTGGTGATACGTGTTCGCCGTCCACAGTGGCGATCTCGTCCGTCAGCGGCCAGAACCACAACGCGCACCACGCATCCATCACCCGGCGCAATCGTCGATACGCACCACGCGAATCATCAAGTGATGCTTGGATCTGCTCGCGGGTTACTGCGCCGCCCGACGGCAGACCCTCGGCTCCCCAAACTGCGATCTTCCGGCGGACCTGCGATTCGGCAATCTCCAGTCGCCGCAGCGCCAACTGCCATAGCCGATCCGCTCGGCGAGCGAGTGCTGCAAGCTCTGACACCTGCGTCTTGGAAAGCTTGGGCCGTAGCGACTTCCGCCACTCCTTGACACGCTCCAACGCGTCGGGTGCCAAGTCCTTGGCTTCTTTAGCGTCGACGGTGCTGCCCCAACCATCGGTCGGTAACAGGAAGTGATGCACTCCGCCGGAAAGGTCCCCGCCCAGAGTGGATAGCGGCGCGTCGACCGGGGTCACTTGCAGCCAACCTTTTTCGCGCAACGCTGCAGCCGAGATGATGGCGTGCCGACCGCCGACCAACGAGTTACCCCGCCGCAGATGCAGCCCGAACCAGGGCGCTTCGAGATCTTTCCCCATCGTCGCCAGCCACAGTGAGATCTCCGCGAACTCGACCGCGGTCGCGTTGAGGTCCACGCCGTACACCTGGTGCAGGGCAATGTAGGCCTTGACCTTCTGCAGTTCCTCGGCGTACTTGTCGGGATCGATGCGTTCATCGAGTTCACGCTGCCGTCTAGACAAATACTCCTCAGCGAGCTGGCGCACCGCCTCAACCGCGAATGCCCCTGAGCCCAAGGCGGGTTCGCAGACTGTGAGGTCGAGGATGTCGCGGGCGAGCGTTTTCTGGCCGTTCTTGTCGAGCAGTTCCTCGAGCGCCTGACCCACGACAAATCGGGTCAGCACTTCGGGCGAGTAGTACGACGCCGACTGCTGACGTTCGCGGCCGGCCAGCCGGAAGACGAAGGTGCCGCGCCGGTGCACCACCGGCTTGCTCTCCTTCGTGTCCTCGTCCACAACGCGGACGAAATCGTTCTCCGAGATGCCCTCAATTCGTGTGGCCGGTACCACCCACGACCCCTTCGAGGAGTCACCGTTCTTGGCGACCTCGTAGAGGTCCTCGGTGGCGAAAAAGCCGGTGTAGCTCATCAGCCCCTCGTAGACGGCGCCGAGTTGGTTGATGCCCAACTGTGCGTAGGAGATGAAGCCGCGGTCGCGGCCCTTGGACTCCTTGCTCAGCAACAGGTGACGCAGTACCTGCTGCAGTGCGGCATTGCCGAGCTTCACCTCGTCGATCAGCGCGGTGGCTTCGGGCTTGAACAGATCAGCGCGCAGCGAGCGGAACGTCAATCCCTCGGCGGCGACCGGCTCGTCACCGCCGCCCTCGTGACCCCGGTCCACCAACTCGAACAGCACCCGCAGCGACTCATAGAGATGGCTTCCGCTACGGCCACGGGGCGTGACCAACTCGGTGAGCGTCAACTCCCGCAACCGGTCGAGGCTGTATCCCTGTTCGTAGGCGGGCTCGCCGACCGGCAGCACGCCGAGTTCGGGGGAAGCTTCGGCGTAGAGCAGGAACAGGATCCGGTACAGGAACCGCAGCGATTGGCGGGCCAGCGGCTGAGCTTGCTCGGCCGGTAGCGGCGAAAGTCCCTGCGCAGCACGGCGAGTCACCACCTCGTTGGCGATGATCTCGATCGAAAGCCGCACACCCTCGCGCAGGTCCTCCGAGACACCGACGGTGTGCTTAATCGACTCCTCGACCACCGTCGACCACCAAATGCTGCCCTCGGCGTCGGGGGCCAACGAGTCGGCGGCCAGGCACGTCAGCGCCCGATCGATCTCGCCGCCACGCTTGTCGTCATTGCGTTCACCGACGACTTGCAGATTGACAGCCAGATAGCGGCCCTCGGGCCAGCGTTCGCGCTCGGTGATCAGTCCGAGATCACCGGCCAGGACAAGGGCGAACTGCGGTGCGTCTTCAGCGACGAACACATGCGACAGCAATCGTGCCGTCGAGGCGATTTCCTCATCCTCTGTGTGGAAGCTGCGCAACAGGGTCTTCTCGTCCTTGGCGAGCAGATCTTCCAGCGCCAATGCGCCGCGCGCCTCCACGATCACCAGCGGCGCCGGTCCCGTCAACCCGCGGGTGCGGACCGCGAGGACGGGACCGGTTTCGTCGTCGCCTCCGCCGATACGCTCTGTTTCCCAGCGGATCTCGTTGTCAAAGCCGAGAATCTCCCGTAGCCGAGCGTACAAGGCGTCGAGTACTTCTGTGTCGGCGTTCTCCGCCAGACCGATGAACGCGCGTTCCAGTTCACCACGGGCTTCGGTGTAGCGCGAGCGAGGGTTTGTCTGGCCGGATTCGCGCTCGGTGTCCCACGCCTTGCGTCGCTCATTCACCCTAGCCTGGAACGACTGCGATCGTGCGTCGGTGGTGAAGTAGTGCTCGCTGACAAAGTCCTCGCCAAGGACAAGAGCGTCTGACGTAGCCATGTCGATCCCTACTCTGCGCGGCTGAAGTCGAGTGGTACCACCACGATCAGTGGCCGCACCAAGCGACGGTCCGGGTTCATGTCCTGCGCCAGTGCCTGCTCATCGTCGATGCGCCGGGTGCGTTGCCGAAGCGCACTGTGTTGAGTCATGTTCTGCGCCTGCATCTTCCAGCGTTGGGTGCGTTCAATCCAGTCCTGGATCCGCTGCGCGGTGTCGGCGCGGATCGCCTCAGCGTGCTGATCGGCTGCGGCATCGGTCACCGATACCGCCGTTGCGACCAGCTTTTGCAGGTCGGCGACGTCGGCGAGGTCACCGGCGTTGACGTCTGCCAGTCGCAGCGCCGCGATCGCGTCGTATGCGCCAGCATGTGGGGTGGCCATCCCGATGGTTGGTTGCGCCGGATCGGGGAACTCGACGGTGTAGTAGGACGCCGCCACAACCTGGCCACGCAGGTTCGACTGCGTCACCAGCACCAGCACCGTCGGGTAGTTCACCTCACCACGGACGGCGAAGATCTCGTCGCGGCTCAGTTCGGCGAGCGCCCGGTCGGCGGCCCATTCGATCACCGGGTGCAGCGGCGCCAGGAAATGCGCTTCGGGCCACGTGGTGTGTGACGTGCCGGTACGCGCCTGGACGAGCTCCTCCTCACCACGCGCATGCGTCAGCGCGAGCTTGAAGCTCTCGACCACCTTGCGGTCCCGCAGGTAGGACTGCGGAAGCACTTGTAGTCGTTGTCGGAGGTCGGCGGGCGGCACCAGGGTTGCAATCGAATGTAGTTCGTGCACATGCCATTTGATGCCGTTGGGTGGCGGGAGTTGCGGAGTGGTGACGAATTCGGAAACCGCATCGGCGAGGAAGCCGAAGTCCGAGTCATAGACACCGGCGCAGTCGGCGGGCTGAGGTGGAGCTGGTTCGCCGCTAGTTTGGGGGATGGTGCCTGTAGCTAGCCCCGCCAGGAAGGCGTCCAAGCCGCCGGACTTGGTCACCTCGTCGACACTGCGTACGACGGCCTCGAGTTCGGCGCTGCCCGCGAGCACCTGGCGGATGGCCTCCTCTTCGGCTTTGACGTCGTAAGTGCCAATCAGCGAAGCGGCGTCGCCCAGCGCCGTGTGCGCCTCGTGCTCGCGCTCGACGAGCCGGGTGAGAACCCGGATGTCACCGCTGAATCGGTTGGTCGACGGGGTTAGCAGCAGAGCGGTGATCTCCGGACGGTGCCGCTGCCCGTAGCGGTCGATGCGGCCGTTGCGCTGCTCAATGCGGATCAGGCTCCACGGGATGTCGTAGTGCACTAGCTGGTGGCAGTGGGTGTGCAGGTTGACGCCCTCGGAAGCGACGTCACCGGTAATCAGCACACGGATCGGGGAGGACTCCAGCTTGAACGATTCGACGATCTGCTGTTGATCTTGGTCGCTGAGACCGCCATGCAGAACGGCCACCTGGTCCGCGGCCAGTTTGAGATCACCGATGACAGCCTTGGCCAACCAGTTCAGGGTGGCGACCCGCTCAGCGAACACCACCACGCGGCGGTCGCCGGTGCGGGACACCCCGATCCCTTTCAGATGTTTCAGCAGCGCGTCATACTTGGCCGAGCCCGCGGTTAGCGCCTGGTCGGTCAGTTCCGCCAACCGCTGCAGGACCACCCGCTCCTTGACCGCCTTGGGCTCGTCAGCGTCGAGGCGGCGCATCCGCTCTTTGATCGACTCCGCCAGCGCCGCCGGCGACGACAGGAAAGCTTTGGCCAATACCCACGGGAACAATGCGGCGTTGTTCCCCGAGTACGGCGAGGCGCCTGCCTCTGGCCACAGCCACACCTCTTCGAGTTCGCGCGCGATCGCGTCTTCGGCTGGGGAGGCCGCTACGGCGATATTGCGAGGCGGCTGACGTTTCGCCCAGTCCGAGCCCACCTCAGCGGCGACGTCCGCGTGGTGGCGGTGACGGCGAATCACCAGCTTGGCCACCTGATCAAGGTCGAGTTCTCCGGCTGGGTTCACCGCCGACGGATCGAGCATGCGGACCAGCTCGGCGAAGGACTCGGCCTTGCCGTTGTGCGGAGTGGCCGATGCCAGAATCAGCCCATCGGTGCGCTCAGCGAGCAGCCGGACCAGGCGGTTGTTCTGCGATGCGGAGTTGGTGACGTTGTGCGACTCGTCGACGACGACGGCGTCCCAAAGCTGTTTGCGCAGATGCGCGACGTAACGGTCGCTCTTGAGGGTGTCGATCGAGATGATGACTCGCTTGTAGTAAGTGAACGGGTTGCGATTGGCCGGCAGGATCTGCCGGATCCGCTGAATCCCCGTGGAGTCGAGCCGCACGAACGGCAGCGCGAACCGCGTCCATAGCTCCATCTGCATCTGCTCGAGCACATGCTTGGGCGTGACGACCAAGATCCTCTCGCCTCGGCCTCGGCGCACCAGTTCAGCGAGGATCATCCCGATCTCGATTGTCTTGCCCAGCCCGACCGCGTCGGCGAGCAAGATGCGGGGCCGGAGCTTGTCCGGGTCGAGTGCTTTGCGGACGGCCTTGAACTGGTAGTCGAGCGGATTGCTCAAGCCCTGGCGAGCGACCGATAGCTCCGAATACGCGGCGGCCACCGGCGTTTTGCGAAGTGTCGCTTCCAACCAAAGTCGTGACCGTCTGAAGCCGGGCGAGTTGTCCGGCACCACGGACACCTGCGCGGGATCGACCGTGACGACCTCGTCGATCGCGGTGGAGAACGTCGCCTCGGTGTCGCGCACCAGTTCTGACAGACCGAGGACATGTACGAAATGGCCGTCAGTGGCCTGCTCGACCTTGGTCACCAGCCACTCGGCGTCGCGGACCAGCACGACGGAGCCCGGCGCGGCGCTGAACGTCGCGGCGCGGGGCGCTGCAGTCACGGCTGCGGTCACATCTTCTCCGGGAAGGTCTACTGGCGGACGAGGCTTGGGCGGCGCTGGGGATGCTGGCGGGGGTGTTGGATCGCCATCCAATTCGAGTTCTTTTTCGTCGCGCTCCGTTTCACCCAATTCGATGAACGTCTGCAGCACGACGGCTCGCAACGTCTTGGCATTCCTAAGCTCCCGCAAATACTCCATTTGAGCGCGGCGATTCGTAATCTGCCCATCTTCATCTCGGAGTTCGCGAAGAGTCTCGACCACCTGTTCTCGAGACGGCTTGTCGTGGTGCAGCCATTCCTCACGAAGCAGGTCCCATGCTTCAACCACGAAGTCCTCGGTTGGGCGCGCTCCGTAAGCGTCTTGGAGTACATCGCATGGGTCCAGCCCGTCGATGTTCTCGAAGAGCCCGTGGCAAAGCTCGTCGAGAAGCGATGTCGGCAGGTTCGACCAGCGAAACTTGTATCTAGGCACTGCATGTCCACCCGATGATTGTCGAAAACACCCCCAAGACGCTTTTGAACACAAACATTAGCGACGGTCGGGAGCTCCGATGCGCATACGGGAGTAATCGCCGCCCGCCAGTTCGCACATCGTTCATCGCCGACCTCCAGCACCCGCGAGCTGTCCCGACAATTCCTTGAGTGTGAGCACCCTCCAACCTTCGGCCTCCAGCTCGGCGCGATCGGCTGCCTCCAGCCCAAATTCGCAGGCGATGAGCCGGTCGGGCCAGGCAATCGAGATGGGGATGCCACCTGCGCTTTCGAAGCCGAGCTCCGGACGGACTACGCCCGCTTCGGCAAGAGCGAGAACCATCTCTCGCTCCGACCCGACCGCTGACCGGTAAACCGGCACCCAATCCATTGGCACCGAGTCCGGTATCGCTTCCTCCGTGATCTGAACGTCGACCTCGCCCTGGTTCTCGACCAGCCTCCGCAGAACTTGTTCGGCGGCACCGCGTGAGAGGTAGTCGTGATCGCGCTGGTTCTGGTAGCTACGAAGACAGCCATAGCACGAGGTTTCCGGTCCGCACTCACACTCACTGACGCGCCGGAGTGCAACGCGCATCACCCTCTCGAGGTTCTGTTCAACTTGGAGCACGTGTCCTGCGCCGCCCGGCACGGCGTCAAAAAGCGTGATCGACCACCGGTCCGCACCAGCCGGCGTCAGCGAGCCTCCGATGTCCTCGCGTGCTATCTCCAGCGTCTCCGACGCAGCCTCGACGATCGCGTACATCGCCGACAACCAAGCGGAATGCGTCGGATGAACCCCGTACACATCGGCGTCGATCGAGAGCAGATCCGTCTCGTACGAATGAGCAAGATCAAGCAGCCGCTGCGGGCCCGAGCAAGGCTGGTTCTTCAGCAGATGGTTGTGTTTCGGCGGCTTCTGCGGGCTCTTGACCCGTTGCGAACCGTGGCCACACCAATCGCAAATCCAGAACCCCATCTTGTTCGGCCCGTCGGCCAAGGCGATGAGCCGGCCCCGCGGTCCAGAGCTAACTATGACCGAACCGCCGCGAAGTTGTTTCGTGTAGGAACGGACTTCTGGCGGTTGGGCAAGAACGTAAACGTCTCCACTCCATGTCCGTCGAGGCGGGCGAGGTCCCGGCTTCGTCGGCTCGGGTGCCGCGACGAAACCAAACTCGGGGATCGTGAGTCGTCGCACCGCACTCTGTGCGACCTCGCCGCAGTACTGGCATTTCTCATCTGCCGATTCAATGCCGTAGCGGAATCCGCCACAGCGTTTGCACACGTGGTAGTAGTACTCGAGTAGGTCGCGGCCTGGTAGCCGATAGATGCCTCGCGAGATCCAAAGATTTCCTCCCGCAACGATTTCTGCGTCCGGGGCGTATTCGTAGATCGCCTGCGAGAGATCTCGGCTGAGGTCGAGCAATCCGCCTTTGGATTTGCCGGTACCAAAGTTTGTTCGTAATTCGACGGAATCAACAGGAAAACCATACTTAGGCAGGATGTTTCGATTCGCCAGAAACCCGAGCAGGTCCCGTTCACGCAATGTCTTACCGACACGCTGATAACGCTGAGCCAGCGAATGCTTACCCTCGGTAGACGCCCTTTGCTCCAAGTCACGCATCGCGTTGACCTGGTCGTCCAGCTCTTTGCGTACCAGTTCGAGATGGTCGATGAGCAGGCCTGCCCAGTCACCGCTTTCGACGTGCAACTCCGCCGCAACGTCGGATGGAAGGATCCGAGTAAGAGCTTGGGTGATCTCTGCCGGGATAGGAGTCAGGAAGCCACTGACGAGGCTCACCGAGGGCTCGTTGCCACCCTGGTGCAGGAAGAATTCTCCCGCCTTCCGGTCGATACGGCCTGTGGTCTCGAACAGCCATCGAAAGAAAGCGGCCATCGCGACCGACTGCGCGTGCCTGCGATCGATCCGCGCATTTTTCAGGGGCACATACGGTGCCCGTACGTGTCCAGCGATCATCACCTCGGGCTCGTTGAACCTCGTGAGATCGTGAGATCGGCGCATCGCATAAGTCACGACCAGAGCCGCCGCACCTGAACGCCGTCCAGCTCGCCCAGCTCGCTGGAGGTAGTTGGCCGTGCTTGGCGGCATGTTCCGCAGCATTACAGCCTGCAATTCACCGACATCGACGCCAAGTTCGAACGTGGTTGAACAGGAGAGTGCGTTGATCTCGCCGCGTACGAACTGATGTTGGATCGATGCTGCTTCAGTGTTAACCCATTGAGCCGTGTGCTCTTTGGCCGCCATCGGAACCGCATTCATCGACCGATACAACGTCCGGTAGTGGTCGCGGTCACCTTCTAGTGGCGGAACGAATTCCTGTAACGAACCTTCGCATCCCAGCGCAGGACAGACTCCACGCACGGAGAACGACGTCACGCGCCGGCAAATCCTGCACTGATAAACCGGCGCTTCGGCGTTCACCCATTTCAGCCGCAAACACTCATGATCGATCTGATAAACCCGACCTAGACCAGACTCAGTGGTGCTAGTCAGCCAATCCACCGGAGTCTCCGTTCGGGTCAGAAACTCCCAGACACCCTTCAACATTGTCTCCGCGTCCGCTTCCCGACCGAGGGCAGCTACTATTCTGCGGGTGTAATCGACTCGACGGTTTGTCCCCCGGCCTGGCAACCAGGACAGAACCTTGCGAATCGCTTCCGGTCCTGACAGGCGTGCTCGGATAGGACCAAGCCGGGGCGCGAAAATCTCATCATTTGGCGGTACGTCCTCCGGCATCGTCACCGCCCCTTGTTGCCGGAGCGTTCGTACCAGTTCCTGAAGGAAGGCCCATGCTTCGTCTTCTGTGAGGCCGAGTTGAAGAAGCGGCGCTGGCGCGCGCCAGGTCGGATCGCGGTAGAGCTCAACGCTAATGAGCCCGAGGCCCTCCAATGACTGACGGTCGTCGGTGGCTAGAACCTCAGCCATCACCCATGGTGCGACGATTCGCGCCGACTGCTGTGCGGTCATCCGGCCCGGAAAGTGTTTGACGGCCGCGGCCTTCGCACGTGTCTTGAATACCACGTCCTCGACCGCTACTGCCTCTTCGTCGGCGTGCGCTGCCAGCATGCCCTGCGATATCAGACGGCGGCGTTGCAGCTTTGCGTAGGAATCTTCGAGGTACGGTGCAAAGTATGCGGCCGATTGTCGACTATCGCTGAAAGCCAATAGCTTCCGCCCTTCACCGGGCGACATCGCTCCGTGTGGATCATCCGCAACAGGAAGATTTTGGTATAGGGCAGTCGTGATGACGGCACCACTGGCATCAGAGCCGGTCTCGAACATGCGAACTGTCGCTGCTCCTCGCGCACCGCAAACAAGACATCCCGCGATTTCCTCGCCCCGTTGCTTGAGTTTGCGGACGGGGCGCAGGTCAGAGGCACTGCAGGTGCCGCAAGACTGCTCGCCCGCCTGTGCGAGGGCGCCACATTTTGTGCACAGCTTCGCTTCATCGCCCGATACTTCGGCCCCATCGTCAACCACGGCCGCTTCATCTTCGTCATCAAGCCCATCGTGATCACCCAGGACAAGCCAAATTCCTTTGCTACCAGCCTTGCGCGGCCTCAGGCGCACGCACCCGCCTTCCGCCGTTGGCGTGCCGTACACGTGGACAGCTCCACAACGTTTGCACGAGCCGATCTCGAATACCGGTGCGTCGCAATCCGGGCATACTTCATGCCGAGCCAAATGAACATGCGGACCCTGCGGCGATAGGCATGTGAATGCGCCTTCGGTTGCTCGCAGGAACAGGTGGTAACGAGCCGACAGCGGTGTTGTTCCGTCCGGTTCCTTCAATGAGCTTGCGAGATCCACCATTGCGGCAAGGCCAGCTGCTCCGTCGGCTGTGTTTCCGAACGTCGCCGACGCAACAGCCGTAAACGTCTGAGGTCCCTTTGCGAGCATCGAACGCATTACGGATAGTGATTTCTCATGCGACAGAGCCGTCGCTGCCGTCATCCCTTCCTCACTCGCGCCCGGCCAACCTAGCTCGAGCGCGGCCTCGAGCACTGCGGAATTGGGCTCGAATGCATTGGCCAGCTTTTCGTACTCGCTTCCGGACAACGGCCCCCAGTATGGGCCTGGCGGGGCTTCGACACGCTGCGCCATGACAACGTCCTGACGCGCCGGGTCCTCTTGAGCCCATTCAAAGGGTTGGCCGAAAAGGTTCGATGCGAATCGAGTTACGGCGCTGGGGTCGCTGTCGCCACCGACTGTTGCGGAAGTCGCGATGCATTGGATTGCGTGGTGCGGCGCTACGCGATCGCGTACGCGCCTCAACAACATTGCAATCTCGGCGCCCTGTGTTCCGTCGTAGACGTGCGCTTCATCAACGACAATGAAACGCCATTTTGATTCTGCTCCGGTAGCAAACAGATCCATGTCAAGCGGCCGAAGCAATAAGTACTCAAGCATCGCATAGTTCGTCAATAACAGGTGCGGCGGACGCTCTCGCATCTCTTGCCGACTCAAAATCTCATTAGGTAGCAATGGTTCGCCAATATTCAGATCTGCAAACGCTTCTCGGGCTCTAAGCGGATCCGACTCCGTCTCGCCGGTGTAGCGCCCGAAGGTGATATCTGGGTAACTCGCTAGCAGGTGTCGCAGTCTCTTGATTTGGTCATTAGCCAAGGCATTCATGGGGTACAACAGGAGTGCCCGTACGCCGGGCCCGAGGTTTCCGCTCTCACGCTCGCGGGTGAGACTGTCGAGAATCGGTATCAGGAAGGATTCCGTCTTACCCGATCCAGTTCCGCTGGCCACCACGAAATTCCGTCCGGCCGCCGCCTTCCTGATCGAATGCTCTTGGTGCACATAGAGCGGTCGACTGAGCGGTAGTGCATCGCTCTCCAGACCTCCGAAGCTGTCAGCGAGAATGCCCTCCGCGATGAGTTCGCGCAATGATTTACCAGGGGCGTATGGCGGCGTCGCTTCGAGGTAGGGACCTTTATCTAACATGTCCGTGCCGTCGATCGCTTCCCTAAGTGCAGCATCAATTTTCGGGTCGCGTACAGCCAGTAAAGACGATAAGTAGCGGCGATAAGTCGCCTTAATCTCCTCTGAGGTTGATACAGCGTCGATGCTTAGGGTCATGCCGATTCCATCTCTTCTTCTTTACCAGCCCGTCGGCCCACGACGAGTTCAGCGATAATCAGATCGATAGTGACGAGTTGCGGCACCACGGCCGCGAGGTCCGCCCAGGGCCGTTGCTCACGAATCATCCACCTCGTAGCTTCAACATGACCTCGTGATGCGTGACGCGCGCCTAGAGCCAACGCCATCGAGATGGCGGGAACGACGTGCCAGCCGCCGGACCGCGCATGATGGCGCCGGGCATCAAACGCAGCCTGTGTCGCGGGATCTCCAATGATGCGGATTAACCTCTCGCCTTCACGGAGCACACTATGGGCATGCTTCATCAACCATTCCAACGATGGATGCCGCCGCTTCTCCACCAGTTCCATCGCAGCGAGGACCCGGGATTCTGCGGAGAGTAACCCATTTGGGATGAGACTCGCTTGCTTGATGTACTGCTCGCGGAGACTCGGCTCCTGATCCAGCAGGTCCGCTGACTCGTCCATCCTTCCGGCGGTGGGATGTGGATCGCATCCGTCTAGGAGTCCGTTTACAGATTCACCACAGATGCTGATCGCAGCTTCGATCTCCTCGTCGGACCAGACCGAGTCAGCGGCAGAAAGTAGAGCGGCAGGTATTGCACCTCGCATCGTCCACGGCGGAGCGGCGTTTTCATGCGCATCAGCTAGGTTCGCCCACGCTAGACCAGTGCGAATCATCAGACATGGGATGGAGTCGCCACTCACCTCGGCATTGGTCAAAGCGCCGAGCGCAGCTGCGGGTTCTCGGTACACCGCTGCATCAATCGCTTTCGATACCTCTTCGACGCGAGAGCCGAGGCCTAGCGCGGACAGGTGGGACCTAGTAGTCCACAACCTCACAAAATCTGTGATGCGTTCCGGCAGTTGCGAGATTCCAGCCAAGAACATCGAGACGGCGGTTTCTTCCTGATCATTTCCAATGACCCATCCGTCTGCGTCCACGAACGTTGAGGTGCCGGGCTGTGGCCATTCAGGCATGGGCAGCGGAACCCATGGATCCTCGATTCGGACCACCACTCGCATGGGACCGGCATCGATCAGCCAGTCAGGCAAAGATACCTTTCCATCGGCGATGGGTAGAGACGCCGGCTCGATCCATGGCGCTCGAGTGGGGAAGACATACGCAGTCAAGCCGTCGAGGTTTACGCAGTCTGTGAACTTCAACTCTCTAGAATCAAGCTCGATACTGCCGAACAATACTCGTGGCCGAACGGTAGCAACGACGAGTTCACCGTCATCGCTCAACGCAAGGCTGGCGTGCGGTTGATCTCGGAGCGTATCGACGATTCCTGCGAGGTTGAAGTGGTATACGCCTGCTCGCGCGGAGCGAGCCTGAAGCGTCTGAAATGTTCGGCCACCGGCAATCAAATGCAATACCGGCTGAGCTGATGCGCCGATGTCCAAGATCAGTTCGCCTGGACTATCGCAGAGATCCTCGCGCATTAACGTCAGAGGTCTCACCGACGGGTTGATGGTGAAAGCATCGGTTTGGTAAGCGACCGTCATGTGCGGCGGCGAGACCACCAAGGACCGGAATTTCGAGTCTAGCCCAACGCGAAGCGTCTGCTCACGGTCACGTTGGCTGAATTCCAGCTGCCTACGTGACAGATTAATTCCGTCTGCTGCTCGCACCTGAGCGATGCACGGTTGTAGACCGCCGGATACGAATCGGCGCCATGCCGGTGCGAACGAAACCGAAACACCCTCGACCACAGTGAAAGATCTAGTTGCTCCGCGGCCCCAAGGTCCGCGAATGCGGATCGAGAATGTGCCTACTACAGGCCGAGGTACTTCGTCCCAGATCTTATTTGGATCTTCAGTGCCGTTAAGTCGTGTACGCGCGATCACCTCTCCTGCGCTGTCATGCAACGTGACATCCCAAACAGAATTGGCCATGCTGCTCGGAATGGAGAGGCGAGGCAACTGAGCGACGACTGGCAGACCGCTTGTCGTGCGAAGACCCCTGACAGGTAGGGCTGTCTCCACTCGTGCCGATTCAAACTTCCGTACGGTGCGGGTGCTTCCACCGACCGAGACTGCTGTGATGCCCGATAGATCTACTTGCACTAGGGAGAAACCGGACCAGCGGGGTGGCAGGGGGCTTTCGGCCAGAACTGGAATCGTACCCATCACTTGGAGAGACTCAGGTTCACCCGGAAATAGCAACCACAATTTTGTTGCTGGCAGTGGCAATCCGTTGGGAAGTAGCTCGCCATCCTCGCTAAACACCAAGAGTGGATCTTCGTCGTTCACGACAAGCACAGGCAGTTGCAGATGCTCGCTTCCCGCTAGAGCAACTGAGGCCATGCGGACCGGCTTGGTGATCGCTACGTCGGTTTGTGGTGCCGGTTCAGTAGAGCCCGGCCATAACGACTCCGTGGCGACTCGCTGCACGACATCATCGAGGTTGACGACCCAGACCGCTCTTCCGTCCGGCGCATCCCCTACTGGCGGCAATCTCAACAATAAGCCGAGGCCGAAGGGGTCCAGCACTAAACGCGGACGAATATCAATCTTGGCGGTGTCCGACGGCCGGTGGTCCGCTGGCCGTTCGATTCCGCTCCTGTCGACTAGTTCTTGCGCCACAGTCCAGAATCGTTGCGGCAGTAGGACCTCGTCATGAGGAGCTCCCGCGGCAACGGCATCAAGAAGTTCGAAAGCTCGATCCGCGACATCGACGGCGAATTCGTCGCCGTAACGCACGAACCGCTGCACCGGCATATCCAGGCTTTGGAAGCCAGGGCCGGCAGCCTTCGCAGCCGCCCAGGAAACGAACTCCTCCGGTGTCAGACCTGGAGTATGACTGCGTTTCCACGACAGGATGCGGAAAAAGTCTGCTAGGCAGTATGTCGGGATGCCGGCGTGGAGCAAGATGCGTCCCACATATCTTGACCCTGCATCATCATCCTTCTCAAAGGTGGGTAAACCGAGCGTTCGAAGGTTGTCGAGAAAGGCGTCTCCCCATGCTGATTGAAATGCCGGATCGGGCGCGATATCCAGTACCGCGATCAGCTTCGGCCAGAAGGTGCCACGCTCGTAGTGCTCGGCGGCAACGCCAGCCGTTGCGAGAACATGTACCGCGGGATAACGTCTCAGCAATCTCTCCCGGGCACTTCCGGGGCCAAACCTGTCGTGTAAGCGGCCGAAGGCTTCCAGCGCTTGTTCACGTCGATGGACGGGGATCGAATCAAGCGTCTCTGCCGCGAGTGAGACCGCTTCCGCGCGCGGGCGCCACTGTCTCTCACGAATCTCGAGCAGTTCTTGGTACGTCACTTTTCGCTTGGAAGCGGGATCGTCTGCGGACATCACTGGTCCACCAGCCGCACAACCACTTTGGTAGGCTCGCCCGCCAGCTCGTCGACCCCTATCGTTAGGTAATCGAGCCACTCAGCCGGTCTATCTGGAACGGCGCCGTCTGTAGTTCCCTCGAGCCTCATGAGGTGATAGGCATCGAGTCTGGTCAACAGGAAATCTGTGTCGTCGAGGATATCGACTTCGACGTTGGGCAGCGGGATATCGAATTCACCCTCATCCCGCCACTCGTCGCGGCGGTGAGTCACCTCGACGAGCTTTCCGTAGGAGGCCGGAGTCAGTTGTCCCCGAATGCAAACGACTGCCTCGTTGATCTCATCGCTGCCGCCAATGTAAGCGTCCACGTCGAGTTCAATGTCAAAAGCATCCAATAGCATGGAGCTCTCTTCAAAGTCCGCCGCGAGAGTACGAACAAGCTTAGGCAGCGGTGCGATCTGGCCACTCACATCTACGTCGTCAAAACATGTGAGTTTCAGTTGTAGATCGAGTGCGCGGAAGTTAGGAATGTCGTAGGCAATCGTGTCAGATATCGATGACCTGACTTTCCCTGCACGCACATCTGTCGGATTCGGCAGGTAGAGATTGACATAACGTGTTTCCCCAAGCCTTGGGTTGCTTATCTCGAGAACCACTGGAGCTAACCGGTCAGAATCTGTGTAGCGCGCGGACCACTCTCGTTCAGAGAACTCAAATGTCGTCGACAGCGACAAGGTATGCCACATATCAGATGTGACCCTTGCGCGGGCTTCGATGGCCCGCCATCCCCGCATCAAGAGTGACGGTTCGTTTACTTCGACCGGGACATCAACAATCGTCTTCGTCACAGCACCTCCGCAGATTGTTGGAGCCTTTCGCCAATTTCAATGATGAGCAATCGTGATCACTCCTGAGCTCGACCTAACCAAGAGACCCGCACCGAGTGCGCGATCGAGTGCCTGACCCAGTCGTGCACTGACGGCCTGCGTCATTCGACGGCCACCGAATAAGGTCAGCGCCTCACGCTTCAACTCATCAGCTCTGATGCCACCCGTCTGCTCGGCAACCACCAGCATTGCGTTGCCGATCTCGATGATGCTCACTTCGTCCAGCGGCCGGCTCTCACCACCAGCTGGGCAACGGACAGCCCGCCAGTCCGCAGGGTTCACATCTCGCGGCCAATAGAAGTCGACTTCTGCTTCCCGCCGGTATTCGGCGGGAACGGTGCGTTGAATAGCTCGCTTGCGTTCTTCGCTCACTCGGCCCAGGCCGAACGCGGCCGCGACAACTCTCGCGAGTTTGTCCTTGTGTATCGGCGCCTCAGCATCGATCGCAGCGTGTACCACGGCCCGAACCTCGGCGGTAGCCCAGGAGTCCGGCAGTTGGTTCAAGATTGAAACGTCCGCTTCGACCCGAGGTTGCCATTCCTGGAAAGTTCGAATCATCGAATGACGTTTGGATCCGGCCGCGGGCGGACGCGCAGATCTGAACTTCACTGATCTTGTTGGGGGCGCGACAATGACCGGTCGTGGCGCCGCCTCCGGAGGAACTGGCTCGCACTCCGGCTCAGTTTCGCGCCGCGCCAGCCTCTCCTTCGCCTCCTCCGCCGCGTTCCGAAGTCGAGCTATCGTTTCCCCGCGGTGGTGCAGCCACTCCGGGAGCCACACCCGTTCCACACCAGGCCATTTCATCAGGTTGCCCAGAACATCGACCGGCAGGCCGTCTCGATCCGCGACCGTCCGCCGCCTGTACCAGTCCGTGCCGTCTAGCAGAACAGCGACGAGGGGTTGCTCCGGTTGCTCGGGTGCAGAGATAACAAGGTCAACCCGGAAGTCGGACAACCCCACGTCCGTCTGGACCATCAAGCCGGCGTCGCGGAGCGCATCGGCGATATCGTCGCGATGGCGATCAATGACCGGCTGGCGCTTACCGCCGTCCGTCACGCTCTTAGCACCGCGCGCCGCCATCTCCAGATAGGCTTTCAAGTGCTTCGTGCCTACCTGGGTCGTTTCTTCAGCGCGTAGCTCGGACGGGTCAAAGCTCGCATACAGCACGACCTCTCGCCGCGCTCGCGTTATCGCTACGTTGAGGCGTCGCTCCCCTCCGGGCCGTGAGAGCGGACCGAAGTTCAGCGGCACGACGCCCTTCTCATTGGCGCTGAAGGCGACCGAGAACAAGATCGTGTCGCGCTCGTCGCCCTGCACATTCTCGAGGTTCTTGACGAACAGACCATCCGGTTCGTCAAGCGCCTGCACTACTCGATCGTCGTCCGCGTCGCGCAACAGGTTCTCGATCAGATCGCGCTGTTGTGCGTTGAATGTGATGACCCCCAGGGACGGTGCCTTATCCGGCGAGTCCCAGAATCGCTGCTTGATCTCCTCGACGATCCGTTCCGCTTCCACGCGGTTCGTCCGGAGTGTCTTGCCCCGCCCGCTACGTTCGAAGTGACCGTTGACCCGTACCATCGAGATTCCGTGCCCGGACAACCCTGAGGTGGATGCGGGTAGCGGTGCAGGGAAAGACGCTAGACGCCCTTCGTAATAGTGATAGTTGCTGAACGTGATGAGCGCCTCGTCCTGGCTACGGTAATGCCACGACAACCATTGACGCGGAACCCGCGCCTGCACACATTCCGTCAGGATCGACTCTTCATCCGGGACGGCGTCCTGGTTGTACTCCTCGTCCTCGTCGAGCGTCGCGCTGGCCTCGGCGAAACTCGTTGGCGGCATCTGTTTGCTATCACCCACCACCACAACAGATTTGGCGCGGCCCATCGCGCCAACAGCATCGGCAACGCGAATCTGCGACGCCTCGTCGAACACCACGATATCGAAAAGGTCGGGCCTCGCCGGGAAGAACCGAGCAACGGAATCGGGGCTCATCAATGTGCATGGCAAGATCTGCGTGATCAGGTCGCCGTAGTTCTCCATGAGAGCGCGAACGCCCATACCGCCGCGCTTGCGGTCCAGCTGACGGCGCAGCCCACCGATCTGGCCACCCGCCGCATCAACGTCGAACGGACGCTGATCGAGCAGCTTCGCCGGGATGGCGCGACACAATTCGCCGCGAAGGGAGCGAGTGCTTGCGGCGAATCGCTTGATCGCCTTGTTGTGCGCTGTGACGTCGAAATCCTTGAGCGCGCTCGCCTGCAATCTTTCCGCAATCGATGCGAGGGCTGTCCCTCGATCGAACGCCAACGCAGCATCCTCGGCGACCACCATGCCGGCCAGGATGTCGGAACGAGCTTCATGCATTCCGACCTGACGCAGCGGCTCGATGTGGCGCAATAAATCAACCCAACGCTCAATCGTCGCAGTCGATTCCAGACGCCGCGCTTCGCGCGTCATCCACCATCGTGCCAGGAACGCGTCTGGCTGTGCCCACGCTTTCTGCTGCGAGCGGTCAACTCCAATCACCTTTGTCAGGCGCGCCCACGTCTTGGCCAAGTGGTCCAGCGGTCCCGCGAGGGTCTCAGTGGGTGTGGCGCTGTAGTACTCCCGCAGCACTGCGACGTACGCGTCATCGCGGTCCTCGCATAGCGTGGAGACCAGCCATCCGATGACATCCAAGTTGTCGGCCAGCTTTTCCGCGTCTTCAGCGACCAGCGGATTCCAGGAAGCCGGCATCACGTCCAATGAAATTTTCGCGACGCGAGACCGCACTTCGCTCACAGCCTCGAACGACTTCAGCATCTCACCCGTGAGCGTGGACAGTGACTTGAGTTTGACCGTCTTCTCATCCACGGATAGGACGTCGGTCAACCGTTCAAGGACCGCACGGCGCCTTTTCTTCCGACCGAAGAATCCAGAGTTATCGGCATCTACAGCTGCTTGATGAATCGCCCGAACATCGAAATCCACGGCCGCAGCGGTCGCTGTCGTCATCCACGACGGTGGCGAAGCCGCGATTTCTTTGGCGCGCTCTTTGATGGCGGCCAGTTCCGCCTTCCAAGCGTCGCTATTGAGTTCATCGAGGCCGGAGAGTGGGTAACGCGGTGTCGTCGCAAGGTCGGCCCATATGAACACCTCGAATGGATCGTCGGCGTGCGCGACCTGTTCTATTTCCAATCCGAGGCTGAGTAGCTCGCCGAGAGCATCGTCGAAATCTCTGGCAACCGCGTGGATTTCAGACGGCTCAAGTGATCCCGGGTTCACGGCGTCGATGAAACCCCACGGATGGCCGGCCTGCGGGCGGGCCAGGTCGACCTTCTCGGGCAAGGTGCGGAACAGGTCGCTGATCGTGTCGAGTGTTTCCGGCTTGCCGTTTGCGACAAGGGGCTCGGGAACGGCGAGCGGAGCCACATCCTGATCGGCGGCCAGCTCTGAAGAACGAGCGGTATACAGCGACAGTCCTGCCGCGTTAGCTTCGTGCAGCCGATCAGCGTAGCGAGCGAGGCTGCCCCGGCTGGACTCGGCAGCTCGATGGTTGGTTCGCAACGCTCCAGAGTCATGACTGACCCGCAATTCGAGCGCCTGCTTGATCTGCTGGCGTACTGCGACTGGGCGTGCCGATTTGTCGTGCAGGTCTAGCGAAAGGTCGCCCAGGCCAACCGCTTCCAACCGCTTCTTGACGACATCGAGGGCCGCACGTTTTTCCGCGACGAACAGAACGCGGCGGCCCGATTCCATCGCGTGAGCCAACAGATTCGTAATGGTCTGCGACTTGCCCGTTCCCGGAGGCCCTTCAAGAACGAACGTACGGCCCGCCACTGCCTCAGCGACAGCGTTGAGCTGCGAGGAATCTGCAGGCACGGGAACCGAGGCGCCGAGGGCGTCGAGGTCGACCTCCGGCGACTCACTCACCGGGTCGGTGAACTTCTCAGTCGGTGAAGTGATCAGATGCGTGACTAGGCTATTGCGCGACAATTCCTTCCATAACTCGTCGAGGTCCTTCCAGAGGGGGAACTTCGCGAACTGTAGGACGGACACGTGCACCGTCTCCTCGACCCGGAAGCTCAGTCCTGCGTCTGCGACGGCCTTCCGCACGGAGTTGAACGCCTGGGTAAGATCGATTCCGGAGGCGTCTTCCGTCGGGTTGGCCAGGCCCGGAATCTCCAGTCCGAACGCGACTCTGAGTTTTTCGACGAGACAGTAGTTAGGCGTGGAAACGCCCGCCTCGTCGATGGTGAGAACGTAGCGCTGTCCGCGGTTGGCCGTCGACAGTGTCACCGGCACTAGGATTAACGGCGATCGCAGATCGCGATCGCTGAAGCGCCAACTGAGCATTCCGAACGACAGGTAGAGGTTGTTGGAGCCAGTCTCCTGCACGATGGTCTTGGCCTTATAGGCCAAGTACCTCAGCTTGCTCTGGTACGCCGCTTCCGTGATGTCGATGTGGACGCTTCGCTTGTCAGCGAGGAGAAGCTCACGATCACGCTCGGGCAAGTCGCGGCCGTACCGGATGCCCCTTGCGCGGTCGACCGATTTGACCGCGTCCGACGCCAGCAGATGGATGGTGGCTCCCGCGTTGACGTCGTCCTCGAATCTGCCAAGCGCGGGACCCGGCACCTCGATGCGGTAGCCGGCGCGCTCGGTGTAGTTGATGAGCTTATTGCGCAGACTCAGGTCGAGCAGGGCATTTTTCCATTGCCGTACACGAGCGGGCACGACTTCACCGGCGCCGGATCGCTCCGTGCCCTGTGGGGCCATGTACGGCTCGATCGTGGGCCCGGCGCCCGGTTCATAGTGAGTGACAACAACATCGCCGCTCGCGTCGGTCGCTCGGCTCGGCAGCGGATAAATCCGCGCCAGCCTGGCTTGCCGAACGTCGGTGACGCCAAGAATCTCAGAGAGGTCGTTTGCGAGATAACGAACGCGTGGCGCGCTAGTGGCATCGGCGAACGTCACATCGGCGGACTGTGTGACCATCGTGGTCTCGACCAGACGAATGTTCCCGAGGTCCACCTGGTTGACGACGTCGACGACTTCCGTCGACGACACCGCGCTCAGCGCCGCGTCGTGACGCCAGTAGCCGAGAAACGCGTGCCCTTTCAGAACCCAGATCGTCGAATTGATACCGGCTTGCTCAAGCGCCGCGGCCATTGTCAGCGTCGTGTCCAGACAGGTGCCGAGCCGTCCTTCCAGAACGTCGGCCGGCGTGCGGACCTTCTGGCCGTCGTCGCCCCAGCTGGCGGGTGGTTCGGCGTAGCGGATATCTCGGCCACGCATCGCCTCGAAGACTGCCTGAGCGATCGCGTCGACGCGTTCCGGGCTCTCACTTTGGTAGCCGTCAATCGCCGAGTTGCCCGTCAGCGCTTGAAGGCGATCGGAGACGTCCCTCATCAGCGCGTTGACCGCGACGGAGTTGGGCTGGACGTGCGCAGCCAACATCTCCAACGCCAGCTGAAGCGGCGTTGCCTTCCATTGGTTCGACGCAAGTATGTTGACGTCCTTGCACGCCTCGGCCAGCACGTCGCCTGCCGCGTTGCGCAGCACCACCCGAAGTGAACCTGGGCACTGGTCGCTGACTTGCAGCATCGCCGCCGGATCCAGCTTCAAGTCGACGTCGCGCAGGATCGTCGGCTTGTTCGCTGCCAAGTCGAGAAACACTTCCTGTGGCCCACCGTGTGAGCCCTGCGCGCTGATCACGTCGACTTGAACGACAGCGCCGCGAAGATCCGGCCCCTTGGACTCCACGGTGATGTGATCGATCACCGGGATACGGCAATGCGCCATCGGATAGCTCAGGTCGGTGACTGCGTGTATCTCGATGTGCGGAGCAGTCGGCGCGGTCTGCGGCGATGGCGACGGTGCCGGCTTCGGCGGCGGAGCCAAACGGACCTCTTCGACGGCTGGGGTATCGGTCGGTTCCGGCTCAGCAGAATGCTTACCGCCCGGTCTCGAAGTCACGCGAGATTTGAGCTGCGCCACGTGCGCCGCTTCAGACTGTGCACCGATAGCGCGGAGGAACAGTTCGGCTGTATCGATTGCGCGATAAGCCTCCGCCGCCGAGAAGGGCTCGTTGTGGGCCCACCGATTCCGGACGTCACGCAATTCGCTCGCATAGTTCTGAGCCTGTCGCGACATGTGGTGACTGAAGGGGTAACCGATATCGCCGAGCCGCTCGGTCATGACACGCAACATCAGCGAGAGGTCGCCGCTTCGGTACTCGCCCCCGGCCCTCCGACCTCCGACGGCGTCCTTCCGCCGAAGCAGTTCGGTCCATTCGATGCCTGGCGGGAGCGCCGCTGACATCACCCTCTCGACGAACGGTTTCAGCCCACCAATAAGGAAGTTGATGACCTCGCCGACAGCCGCGTGGTGGCCCCGATCGTCCACGACAGACTCCTCCCCTTGACGTTGCCGACGTTGCCACGTGGCAGTCTCAGCACAGCCGATCGAAGATAGACTGCGGCACCGACAAACCCCCCTTGGCCGCCATGAAACCACGCCGGAACCATCAAATCCAGGGACTAGAGTCAGTCATTGGCGATGTCTTCGCCGCTAGCGCCAATTCGCCAAGCGAACTGTTTTGCAAAGCTATCGATCTCGGTATCTTGCGCTAACCGAAAGCTAAGTAACTCTTCTGCGGGCTAGGGAGCATACCCATAGCTAACCTCCGTGGCTATCGGCGTTCCGTTCTCCGCTAAGTCTCATCGCTCGAGCGTGAGTTGCCTCGCCATGAGGATGGATGGCGATGTCTCATGGATTTCAGCGGAGGTGCTATCCAGAACACGAACCGTCGTCGCGGTAGTTTGCTGAGGCCTCGCCGATTCCGTGGCGAAGGAGGATTGCCGGGCGGCCGTCGACGAGCCAGCCGGCGAGAGTAAGAACGGCCAGGGCGGTCTGGACGCTTTCGGAGTCGAACTGCATCGTCAATTCGGAGCATCCAGCTTGAGAGGTCATGGGCTCCGAGTCACCGCGGCTACGATCGCGCGTCAGTCTTCGTGTCTGCGTCAGCCGCCTCTTCGCTAGCAGTGGTCTCCAGCTTTCATTCGCACTACTTCTCGAAGCCGACGGTGCAGAGGACTAGAGCGATCGGAGCTCTCGACCGATGAGGGAGCTTGATCGTCATTGCATCGGCGCGAGCCCCGACCGCACCAACTCCACGCTCTCGGCAACAATCTGCCCGAGATCGCCAACGCAACCGTCCCGCCCCCAGTTCTCCACGGCCACAACCAGCGCCGCCGCCAGCACCGCCCCCGCCACCTCTGCCTTCAACTCGATGCCCGGCAGATCGAGATGACGCGTCCGCACGAAGTCGGTGATCACCGCCGCGAACGACGCCTGCACCACTCGGAGGTGCCCAGCCGCCCGCTCACCGATGAGGCTCGCCCGCAGCAGCGCCGCCTGGCGCACCACCTCCAGATCGTGCGGGAAGCTCCCCACGCTCGCCATCACCGCATCGAACAGCGACTCCGACGCCGGCCGCCGCGCCAGCGCCTCCGCCAGCCACTCCAGGTGCGTCTCGTAGTCCGCGAATAGCACTGCTTCCTTCGTCGGGAAATGCCGGAAGAACGTTCGCTCCGTGACGCCCGCCTCCTCGGCCAGCTGTGACACCGTCACATTCGCGAACCCGTCCTTCGCGAACCGCGCCAACCCCACCCGCCGCAGCGCCTCTTTCGTCGCCTGACTGCGCTGCTGATGCAGGTTCACGGGCATGGCCATAGTCCCGCGATCGTATCGCAAGATTCTGTCAGTACCGCCACAATTATGTCAGTACTGACATACGCTGCGCGCATGAATAACTATGACGCGATCGTCGTCGGCGCCGGCCATAACGGCCTGACCGCCGCCGCGCTCCTCCAACGCGCCGGCCTGCGCACCCTGTGCCTCGAGGCCAACACCTATGCCGGCGGCATGGCCGCCACCGTCGAACTCATCGACGGCTTTCTCTACGAGATCGCCGGGTCCGTGCAGTTCCCCACCCCCAGCGAGATCACCAAGGACCTCGGCCTCGACACCCTGCCCACCGTCGACGCCGACGTCATGTCGGTCAACATCGGCGAGGCCGGCGAAGAAGCCATGGTCTTCTACCGCGACCCCATGCAACTGATGACCCACCTCGCCGACAAGCACGGCACCGACGCCGTCACCGGCATGGCCGAACTCATCGCCTGGAGCCAGGGGCCCGCCCGCGCGCTCGGCCGCTTCGACGTCCGCAAACCACCCAAGACCATCGACGAGATGTACGCCTGCGCCACAAACGAATCCGAACGCCGCGCCATCCACGAGACCCTGTTCGGCTCCGCGATGGACGTCATCGACCGCTACCTACCCGACCGCAAGCGCCACGCCGTCATGCGCGGCATGCTCGCCTTCCTCGCCATCAACTCCACCTACCGCGGGCCCTACACCCCCGGCAGCGCAACCTGTCTAGCCTTCGCCCTCGCCGTCCCCGACGAAGGCACCGCGATGATGACCAAACTCGAAGGCGGCATCGGCGCGCTGACCGAGCACTTGCGCGAGATGTTCGAAAGCCGCGGCGGCGAGATCCGCTACCGCACCAAGGTCGAGCAGATCCTCGTCGACAACGGCAAGGTCACCGGCGTCCGCTGCAAGAACGGCCACACCATCACCGCCCCGGTCGTCGTCTCCAACCTCTCCCCCGACGCCACCCTCACCGAACTCGTTGAGCCCGAGTATCTCTCGACCCAACTACTCGAACGGCTCCAAGGTCGCGACCACCGCGCCTCCTTCGTCCAGATGCACTTCGCCCTCGACGGCTTGCCCGAGTTCGCCCCGCCGTACGACGACCTGCTCAACGAACCCGGCATGCAACCCTCGGTCGGCATCTTCGGCTCACCCGAAGAACAACAGCGCCAATGGGAGAACACCTGCCGCGGCATCGTTCCCGACAACCCGTCGCTCGGCATCCAGATTCCGTCTGTGCACGACCCCAACATGGCGCCGCCCGGAAAGCATGCCGCCAGCGCCTACGCCTACGCGTTCCCCGTCGAGACGCCCCGCGAAAAACACGGCCAGCTGAAAAACGAGATGGCCCAACGCGTCATCGACAAGATCACCCGGTACGCGCCGAACTTCAAAGACATCCAGATCCGCCACATCACCTTCGCGCCGTACCACATGAACACCATGTTCGGCGCTCCCGCCGGCGACTTCTGCCACGGCCTGCTGCACCCCGACCTCATGGGCCCGAACCGGCCCGGCCCGAGAGGTTTTCGCGATCTGCCTATCGGCATCGACGGCCTATACCTCGGCGGCGCCGGCTGCCACGGCGGGCCCGGCATCACCTTCATCCCCGGATACAACGCCGGCTACCAGGTGCTCGACGACCTCAGCGGTCAGGATCAGCGGAGGTAGACCTGACCCTCTTGCGGAAATCCGCCGCCCGCCGTGGCGATGTGCACGTGGTCGTAATGGTTGGCGGTGTCCGAGCCGCGGTCCGACATGACATTCTTCGAGCCGTTGGGACGGTAGATGGTCTGCCGCCAGATGGCGTGCTCGAGTCCGAAGCGTTCCGCATTCGCCAGGACGTAGGCGAGGGCCTTGTCCCCGAGTTCCCTCCCCGCCGCCGAACGGGCGTCCGGGATCATCACATCGATCGCCAACCCATGCGGATGCCATTTCAAGGAATCGGAGCGGACGCCGCCGATGGTGAGGATCTCGGGAAACGTCGCACTGACGGCACGGGCCACCAAAATGGTGTCCACCTGCAGCCCGTTTTCCGGCGCCTTGCCGTGCGGCAACGTGGGCGGGGGAATCGGGGCGGGTGGTTGCGCGGCCATCAGGTTCACCGGCGGAGACGGTGGTTCTGGCGCCGCGGCGGCACCGCAACACGATGAGTCAACGACATGCGGATAGCTATCTGCGCCGACACCAAACAAAGCGACCGCCGAAATTACGCCCGCCACTACCGCCAAGCGCGAAGACCGCCGCATCTTGGCAAGTGAGTGTCTTCCCATCGCCGGCGGACGATACCCACCACCCCTATGCGTTGACCAATCGCCCGCAGGTCAACCAGCATCAAGATTTTTCGCGCACGCCTGACCGGAAAAGACCAGTTCACAGGGGTTAAATGGGAAACTATGAGGAGCTGTCAGCAAACTATATCTCAGTTAGCTCGTGCCCTACGTCATGAACCATAGGCAAATGTGACGCAGGCCGGGGATGGCCCCCCGGCGCGCGATCGCGCCCACGTGGTCCACCATTCCCCGTCGTGTTCCTTACGGCCCGTCGCGCCAATGCCACACTGATCCCCGTGGTCCGCACAGGTGCTCGGGCACAAGCGCTGCAGAATCTCATGATCCGCGCCGGTTTCGTTGTCGCACCCAGCGCTCCACCCGCCCCTCGGGTCGAGGCCCTCGGCTCCGAAGCTCGCGAGCGGGCGGTGGAATTGTTCAACTCGCTCCGCGGACAGATGCCGATGCCGCGCTTGCGGCCCGGGGCGTGGGACCTCGCGTTCTCGGATGGGCTGGTGATCGAACTCGACGAGGAGCTGCACTTCAACCGGTACCGCGCTCACACGCTGCAAACGAACTGGGCGTCAACCCTTCCGTGGCGAGACACCTATCTCCAGCTCTGCGCAGACTTCGAGGATGAATGCCTCGGCGCCGGCAGGTGGGGCAAGCGGTGGACAACTCCATCCTGCGAGTCGATGTTCGGGCCGCCGAGCCCACCTGGTGTCCTGGACGGGCCCGGCGCACCTCGATGGAAACAACGCGCGCTCTACGATGCGGTGAAAGAAATCGCGACGCGGCAGTCTCGAACGCCCCAGCTCTGTCGGCTGTCGGTCTGGGACCGGATCGGTGAAACGACGATCGGTGACGCACTCGCCGGAGCATTCATCGATCTTGATCAATTCACTGATTTCGTCGGACGACGGACGATCTAGGGGCGCTGGCGTCGCCGCAGCACACCACCGGGCCGGAAGAACCCGCAGCCCGCCGCTGATCACCGCGTTAAGCTCCGGCGGTGGCCAACTACGTCACCGAGATCGGCCTGTTGATCATCGGGATCTTCCTGCTGTTCCGCGGGCTGCCCGGAGTCTTGCAACTGATCGGTGCCCTCGGCTGGCAACAGGTCTCTGGCGTCATGCTCGGCTCCGGCGTCGCCGGCTACCAGACCCAGGCCGGCGCCGGGCGCATGGGCGCCAACGTGCAGCGCTCCGTCGTCGCCTACCAATACCAGCTCAACGGCCAAACCTTCGTCGGCCAGCGCGCCGCATTCGGCACACCCCTCGGCTTCGGCATGGGCCTCGGCGGCATCGCTTCCGCACAAGCCTCTCGATATGCCCCGGGCCAACCCGTCGACGTCTGGGTCGATCCCAAGAACCCGATGAACTCGGTGCTACGTCGCAGCGCCCCTTCGTCTTTGGTGATGACGGCGCTCGGCGTCGCCGTCCTCATCACCGCTGCAATATCGCTGATGAGCTGACCGTGCGCACCGACGACCTCAGCCGCCGACGGGTTCTTCAACTGGCCGGTCTCGCAGCCGCAACCTCGATCGCTCCGCAGGCGTTCGCGAGGGCGGCTCCACCAACGCCGTCCGTCCTGTGCCGCAACGCGTGGGGTGCCAAACCACCCCGCCCCGGCGGCACGCCACACACGCCCGTCCGCATGACGATCCACCACACGGCGGTGCCCCTCGGCGACAACGCCAACGCGCCGGCGCGCCTACGCCAGCATCAGCACTACCACCAAGACACCCAGGGCTGGATCGACATCGCCTACCACCTCAGCGTCGACCGCAACGGCAACATCTACGAACTGCGCCGACCTGAACTCGTCGGCGACACCGCGACCGACTACGACCCCACCGGCCACTTCCTCGTCGTCTGCGAGGGCGACTTCGACAAAGAGCCGATCACCGAGGAACAGCTCAACGGCGCAGCGCTCGCATTCGCCTGGGCTGCACAGCGTTTCGACATCCCGACCGACACCCTCGCCGGGCACCGCGACGCCAGCCACGACACCTCGTGTCCGGGTGCGAACCTCTACGCCCACGTCCTCGACGATGACCTCAAGAACCGCGTCGACGGACTCCTGGCCGCCGGAACCGTCGACCTTCGCACCATCTGTGGGCCCGAGGCATCGAAAGCCGTCGCCGACATCGAATCCGGCCTTCGCTGACCCTCAGGCGTCGCGCACCGCCAAGACCGGCCACCTGTCGGGCACACCCTTCAGTTCGTGGCTGCCCCGCTCGTCGAACACGATCCTCGACCCGAGCACCAACGGCGGGATCGCCCCCGACACCAGCACCTCACCGGGCCCCGCGAGCCCCACGATCCGCGCGGCGATGTGCACCGCGATGCCGTGCACGTCGCCGTCGGCCATCTCCACCTCACCGGTATGCAGGCCGGCACGGATCGTCAGCCCGAGATCGTCCAGCGCATCACGGATCGCGCACGAACAGTGGATCGCCCGGGCCGGACCGTCGAACGTCGCCAACGCGCCGTCGCCGGTGAACTTCACGACCGAGCCTCGGGCACCGGCCACGTGCCGCTCGACGACCCGGTCGTGCGCGGCGAGCGCCGTTGACCACGCCTCGTCGCCCAGCTGAGCCGCGCGTTCGGTCGACCCTACGATGTCGGTGAACAACACCGTCGACAGCACGCGGTTGCTCGGCACCGTGCCGCGACCGCCGGTGAGAAACGACTCGATCTCGTCGACGACCACGTCCGCGTTTCCCGCGAACCACACGTGATCGTCACCGTCGAACTCCACCACTCGGGCGTGCGGTATTCGCTCGGCGACGTATTGCCCATGCCCATCCCGCACGTGACGGTCGCCGCAGCGGTGCATCACGAGCGTGGGCGCCTGAATGCTTTCCAACACCGGCCGAACGTCGGTGCGCACGAACAGATCGAAGATGTCCGCGAAGTAACCCGGACCGCCCACCAGACGCTCACCACGCGCCATCCACCGCCGTTTCGCCGGATCCGACGCCCAGCTCGGAATCAGGTGGACCGACGACCCGCGTCCCACGCTCTCCTCGCACCACCGGACGTAGTCGGTCAGGGTCGGCTCGGGCATCCCGAACGGCTGGTCGGGCGTGCGGGCGTAATACGCGAACGGACTCCACAGCACCAGCGAGCGCACGCGGTGCGGATGGCTCGCCGCGAGCAGCATGACCGGCAGCGCCGACTCTGCCATCGCAAAGATGGAAACCTGCTCGGAGCCAACGGTATCCAGCACCGCGAGCAGACCGTCGACCCATGACTGCATCGCGGGCCTATCGCAAATCGGCACGGAATCCGAGCTGCCGACTCCGAGTAGGTCGGTCAAGATCAGCCGGCTGAACGACGACAGCCTGCGGAAGTGACCGGCGACGGTCGGCTCGTCCCACAGCAGATCTATCGGGAACGTGGCGGTGGGCACCCACAGAAGATCCGGCCCACCGTCACCGACCACCTGATAGGCGAGGTGAACGTCGCGGTCCCGGGCGTAGACGGTTTCGGGGCTCGCCGCCATTCTCCGAGCATGCCACCGCCGCGCGGACGACGGACATTTTCACGCGACAGTCGCCCCATCTCGCGCTGAGGCACGGTCCACTGCGGTGACCGTATGCAGTCCCAGCACCCAAATATTCGATCTTCGCGTTACGCGTGTGACGAACGAGGTCCGGCCGTCGTTCCAGCAAACTATTCATAGGGAAATCCCTGATTCCCCCGGCGGGGTATCTCCGTACCGTTTTCATCAGAGAAACCCCGAAAAAGCTGTTTGTCGGCCTCTTCGCAGTCAAGTACCAACGAACAGCCAGATGATGAAGCACCCACAAGAGGCGCCAGCGCTGCCGGGCGCAGCAACCTTTGGGGTCGTCGCATCGCCGCACACATCCGCATGACCAAGAAGTACGCCATGAAGAAACTACTTACCGGCCTCACGCTGGCACTGACCCTGAGCGTCGGCACCACCATCGGATCCGCCGCGCCTGCGTCCGCCGACGAGTTGAGCTACCTGACCGCCATGTCTCGGCTCGGCGTCACACCCACCGACGGCAACTACGTCACGCTGCTGCGCGTGGGTTACGCCATATGCGCGGACAAGTCGATGTGGGTCCCGCTCAACACCACCGTCGACAACGTCGCCTGGCACAACAACGTCACCTACACGCAAGCCCAAGCAGTGGTCATCGCCGCCAACACGTACCTCTGCTAGCCGAGCATCCACCGAAGGAATCACCATGGTCTACTCGCACTCGTACTACGACCACCAGCAGCCGACCGTCCCGTGGCCCGATGGTTACGACGATTCAGATCCGAAGCGCAACAGGCGAAATCCCGCCGTCACCGCCTCGCTCTCCGGGGGCGTCGCGGTGCTCGTCCTGGCGGTCGGCGTCCTGCTCGGCCTCCAGCTGACAGAATCCGGTCCCGACGACAAGGCCCCACCAAGCCCGACGCCAACCGTCGTTGCCAGCGCTCCGAACGTCCCGGCGCCCACGGTGCCGCGCGAACCAGTCGGCCGTTCCAGCCGACCGCCGGCAGACTCCACGCGTTTGGACCGCTCGACCTACGACTCGCTGACCGCGCGGGAGTTCGCCCTCATGGCCAAGGATCCGGACGCGTGGGCGGGCCGAAAGGTTGTGGTGTACGGCGTGATAACGCAGTTCGACTCCGCGACGGGTGCGACGTCGTTCCGCGCGGACACCGGACCCGCCCCGGTGATGGATGTCTACGACTACGACCAGAACACCATCATCACCGCTCGCGACGCGGATATGGTCGCCAAATTCGTCGAGAAGGACAGGGTGACGATGTACGTCGAGGTGCAGGGCTCGAGGACCTACGAGACACAGATCGGCGGATCGACGACTGTGCCGTCGTTGACGGCCAACATCATCGACAGCACCAGCCGACCCGCGTCCCGACCGGCCCCGACGTACCCCACCGCACAGCCTGATGTCGAGACCGCGAGCGGCAACCAACTGCGCGCGATCGCGGCGAGCGACAAGCCGATGGTCCTGGCAACCCTCGCCGATACGTGGGTTCCGCAGTTGAGTTCCAAGCGGCTCGGATTGTTCGCCGAAGGACGCACGTGGACCCACGCGGCGATACTGGCCGAGCACCAGCAACTCCGACAGGCCTACCCGGGCGCTCGTCTTTTGTGGGCAGGGGACTGGTCGACCTTTTCGGATTCGAACTTCTGGGTGACGGTCGCCGGGCCTACGTTCCCGACCGCCGAGGGCGCCTTGGCTTGGTGCAGGAGCGGAGGCTTCGACCGCGATCACTGCTTCGCGAAGCTGATCAGCACGACCCGCCCGGTCGAGGGCAGCACGGACTACAACGAGTAGCCCAAAGCGTGTCGGCGCGGCACACAGTCAATTCACAGCGAACCTCCGCCGCTTATGCGAGTACGGGACGCCTCTATCGGGTACGCGACCTGACGGACGGTCGCCCACCGCGCGTCGCTACCGGTGTTCGACCGGGCCTTCAACCAGGAAGGAACCGATGGCACACCCGTCGGTTGGCGGAAGAGGTAGCCCATGCCCGAAGTCGCACAGCACCACGACGGATACCCGAAGTACCGCAGGATGGTTCGCTTCGACTGGTCGGAGACGCCGATCCACTGGGTCCCCGGCGATCCGTTCTCCACGCACATGATGAACGTCCTGCATCTGCTCCTGCCCGAGGGTGAACGGCACTTCATCAAAGCCGTGCTGGAGGCGTCATCTCTGGTCGACGATCCCGAACTCGAGGCGTCGATCAAACCGTTCATCCAGCAGGAGTCCTGGCACGCCTGGGCACACCAGGTGGTGTTGGACCACCTGGCCGAGCAGGGCATCGACACCAAGCCCTACACCGACCGCCTCGGCAGGTCCTTGTCGATGACACTGGGTGACCCGCCGAAGTTCTTCCCGCCGCCGCTGAAACGGTGGTGGCTCTACCGTCGGCTCGCCGATGTGGCCGCGCTGGAGCACTTCACCGCGGTGCTCGGCCAGTGGGTGCTGCAGAACCGCGGGCTCGACTACGCCCGCACCGATCCCGTCATGCTCGATCTGCTCCGCTGGCACGGCGCCGAAGAGGTCGAGCACCGCTCGCTGGTCTTCGACGTGTACCAGCACGTCTGCGGCAACTACTTCATCCGCGCGTTCTCGATGCTGATGACCGCGCCGCTGTTCGTCGGCTGGTGGATCGCCGGGGCGCGCTACTTGATGGCCAACGATCCGACCATCGACCAGAAGTGGCGATTCCGGGACTGGCTGCGCGCAGCGCGCGAGTACAAGCTGCCGGGTCCGTGGAACTTCCTTGTGACGGTGCCGCTGCGTTACATGCGTCCCAGCCACCACCCGAGCCACGAGGCCAACACCCAGATGGCCATCGACTACCTGGAGCACTCGCCGGCAGCGCGGGCCGCACGCGAACGTGCGGGGTCACCGAGTCGGCAGAACACCACGGCGACAGAGATGGAAGGGGCCGGAGTGCGATGAAGGTCATGGTCGATTTCGACACCTGTGACGGCAACGGCGTCTGCATGAGCATCTGCCATGAAGTGTTCGACCTGCGTGAGGACGGCTTACACGTGGTTCAGGAAGCGCCGGGCGAGGAGCTCCGCCAACAGTTGAAGGGTGCCGAGGTCTCCTGTCCCACCCGGGCGATCCTGGTGAAGGACTGACCATGGCGACGGGACTGCGAGACGTTGTTGTCATCGGCGCCGGGGTCGCAGGCGTGCGAGCGGCGGAGACATTGCGGCGGAAAGGCTTTGACGGTGCGCTGACGATCGTCGGCGACGAGCGGCAACCCCCTTACCACCGGCCACCGCTGTCGAAGAAACTGTTGTCCGGAGAGATCCATCGGGCAGGCATCGACATGGCGCCGCAGTTCGACATCGACGCCCGGGTGCTACGCGGCGCCTCGGCGGTGGGGCTGGACGACAAATCGTGCATCGTCCGCGTTCGAGACGAGGATCGAGAGCTGTCGCTGGGGTACGACGGACTGGTGATCGCCAGCGGCGCCGTTCCCCGCCAGTGGCCGGGTGGTCCGGTGCCCGACGGCGTCATGATGCTGCGCACGGTCGACGACTGCCTCGCCATCCGGGAACGGCTCGCCTCGCGCCCCCGTGTCGCGGTGGTCGGCGGCGGCTTCATCGGGGTCGAGGTGGCCGCTACCTGCCGGGCGCTCGGGTTGAATGTGACACTGATCCAACGGGGTTCGAACCCGTTGCTGTCGGCACTGGGCGCAGAGCTGGCGCCGCACTGGGCCGAGCTGCACCGGGGGCACGGTGTCGACCTTCGGCTCGGAGTCGGTGTCGAGAAATTCGTGGGCAAGCGCAAGGTGAAGGCACTTCGGTTGACCGACGGTTCCCGGGTCAAGGCCGACCTCGTCGTCATCGGCCTGGGTGTCACACCCGCAACCGACTGGCTCGAGTTTTCGGGAGTGCGCATCGACGACGGCGTGCTCTGCGACGCCACGGGCACCGCCGAGGGCGTTCGCGGCGTCGTGGCCGCCGGCGATGTAGCACGCTGGTGGCATCCGCGTTACGAACGCCATCTGCGGATCGAACACTGGGACGTCGCCAACCGCCAGGGCGAGGCGGCGGCGCAGACGCTGTTGACCGGTCCGCAGCACGCCGAGCGCTTCGACGAGATCCCTTACTTCTGGTCAGATCAGTACGACGTGAAACTTCAGATGCTGGGTCTGCCAACCGATCACGACTCGGTCGAGATTGTCGAGGGCGACGTCGACCAGTGGGAGTTCGTCGCGGCGTACGGGCGTGGCGGGCGCACCGTCGCGGTGCTCAGCACGATCCCCGGACGCGTTCACGCCTACCGCGGCGCCCTCGAGGAGAATGCGGCGTTTCCGCCCAAGCCGGCGGCATAGCACCGGCGCTGCTCGGATCGCGGCCTGAACCAGCGTCGCGATCTGCGAAGTGCCACTGCGGGGACACAGTACGATCCGGTCGTGGGCACATTCGGTCGGGCGGTCGCCAAGCCGGTGGTCATCTTCGCGGCCACTGCGGTGCTCGTGCAGTGCGCCTCCTCGCCGCCGCCTGCCGAGTCCACGCCGCCGCCGACTACGACCACGACGCAGACCACCACTGCCGCGGCCCCTTCCCCACCAACGACCACGCCGCCGCCACCTCCGAAAGTTCTGCCGGTCACCGCGGCCGACCTCGGTGAAAGCTGGCGTCCCGGTTGTCCTCTCGGCCCGGAGCGACTGCGGCGCATCGAAATCGACCATCTCGGAATGGATTTGCAGACGCATCGCGGAGAGTTGGTCGTGCACGAAGACCTCGTACCCGAGGTCATCGAGATCTTCGAAGAGCTCCGTGAAGCGCGCTATCCGATCGAAAAGATGCGCACGCCCGACGATTACCCGGGCGCCGAGGACGAACTGTCCATGCGCGACAACAACACCTCAGCGTTCAACTGCCGCGACATCCCCGGGTCCGGCAACTGGTCCCACCACGCCTACGGCCGGGCCATCGACATCAATCCCCTCATCAACCCCTACATCGACAACGCTGGTGACCTCCAGCCCGCCAACGCCGCACCGTATCTCGATCGCACCCGCATCGACCCGGGCCTACTGCACGCCGACGATCCCGCGGTCCGGGTCTTCACCGACCGCGGCTGGACGTGGGGCGGCGATTGGCAGAACCCGAAGGACTACCAGCACTTCGAAAAGCCCGAATAAGTTCCCCCCGAAAAGAATTCAAGTTCCTCATTCGCAATACAACCCGTACCGGACAGTTACCCGGCTCCGGCCGATGTTGCGTAGCGTCTTGCGCTATTGCCCACGCCGATGGAGAACGTATGCCGTTTCCCTGGGAACTGAATTCCGAACGTCCCTACCGTCACGAGATCTACCCCGACCCACGAAGCTCACCACCTGACGATCCAGAGCACCTCATCGAAGACGCCGACTCTGCGAAAAGGATTTTCGGGAACAGGCGGCAGTAGTAACGACCCTGCGAATGTCTTCCCACTCTCACTTTACGACAGGGGGTGGGGCTTGCGGCAAGACCCCTGACGTGCTGCACAATCGTCCGGCCATCGCCGCAACGGATGAAGGAGCAGTGTGTCGAAACCGCCAAAGCCATTCGAAGTCCACGAGTCTGGCGCTTACCTCCACGGCACCAAAGCGGACCTCGCCGTGGGCGATCTGCTGGTGCCGGGGCGCAGGTCGAACTTCGAAGATGGGCGCATCTCCAACCACGTCTACATAACGCAGACCTTGGACGCCGCCACCTGGGGCGCCGAGCTGGCGACCGGTGAGGGACGCGGCCGCATCTACATCGTCGAACCCCTTGGCGCCGTGGAGGACGATCCAAACGTCACGGACAAGAAGCTGCCCGGCAATCCGACGCGCTCCTACCGGACCCGCGAGCCGGTGAGAATCGTCGGCGAGATCACCGACTGGGTCGGGCATCCACCCGAGCAGCTTCAAGCCATGCTCGACGGCTTGGAAGACCTCCGGCGCCGGGGTCTTGCCATCATCTACGACTGAGCCAGAAAGCTACTTCTTGAAGGCGTCCTTGATCTTCTCGCCGGCATCCTTGAAGTTGGATTTCGCTTGATCGCTGCGGCCCTCGTCGCGGGTGCGCGCGTCGCCGGTCATGTTGCCGACCGCTTCCTTCGCCTTACCGGCGAGGTTGTCCACCTTGTTACGTGCTTTATCCGCTGCGCTCACGCTTCCTCCTCGAAGTCGACTGCCGCTCGATTACCTCAGCAGCCACAAACGGAAACCTCACATGCGGGAGTAGCGGGCCAACGCGAAGCTGTAGAGCCCGTAGGCCGCGAAACCGGTTGCCGCAGCGATCAAGATCGCATCACCGTAATGTGCGCGTCCGAGTGCCTTGACCGCACCGTCGAGGCCCGTCGACTTGGCGGGATCGCTCACGTAGGTCGCGACGACGACCGACAGGCCGGCCGCGAACAGCACCAAACCCTCGGCGACATGGCCGCAGATGCCCAGCACCGTGACCAGCCGGCCACCCGGGACGGTGAGGTCTTTAAGGAACTTGCGCGTCGCGCCCTTGTGGACGAAGTAGGCGCCGATCACCGCGATCGCGAGCCCCGCGAGCACCAGAACCGCCTTGCCGCCGTCGGACTGCATCAACCTTGCGCTCAAGCCGGCGGTCTGCTCACTACCCCGCATCCGTGCACCCAGCGCAACCTGGATCGCGGTGAAGGCCACCGCGCAGTACACCAGTGCCAACCCAAAAGCCCTGAGCCGGTTCATCAGTGGCGAATCGCGTTTGTGCGCCTCGGTGCTCTCACCGGGATGCAGCCCCAACACCGTTTCGGCGAACCGCCACATCGCCAGCGCGATCAGCCCGGCGGCGACGATCCACAGCGAGAAGGTTCCGCCGCCCTCCGTGGCCAGCGTCCTCAGGGCACCGGACTGATCGGCCTCGCCGCCGAGGCCCAGCGCGATCCGCAGGATCGTGTAGGCCACCAGCAGGTGCAGTGTTCCGCTGACCGGATATCCCGCACGGGCGCAGAACTGGACCACGCGACTTCCGGTGGCATCGTTGACCGCGCCCTTGAAGCTCATGTTGTCACCGGACCACCTGACACCCGGCTCTATTACCCCAGCCGTTTTCCGGCGAAACGGCCGATGACCGCCCCCGGCGCCGCCCCGCCGGGGTAACCTCCCCACGCCAGAGGGAGGTGTCACATGCGATTGCGGACCAGTGGTGTACCGGTGTTGGCGGCGGCAGCACTCGTCTCGGGATGTGGCCTGGTCGGGGAGACGCCGTCTGAAGAGCCCGCCCGGTCGGGACGGATCGTCGTCGACGGCAACGGTGTGGATACCCAGACCGTCGAGTGCACCCAGCTTCAGTGGTCGATGCAGATCGACGCAAAGGCGAAGACCGGCAGCGCGCAGGTGTACCTGGAGCTCGGCGGCGAACAGCCGGTCGTGCGGACCGTCAACATCGAGAACGTCAACGAGATCAACGGCGTTTCCGGGGGCGAGGCGGGCAAAGCCGAGGCCACCACCAACGGCAACGTCTACACCATCACCGGCACCGTCGTCGGCGCCGACGAGCGCAATCCCGGCCAATCCCGCACGATGCCGTTCGAGATCAAAGCGCCCTGCTGAGTCGGCGGCGGTAAATCCCCGCGGAACGACGGACTGCTCCTACGTTGGGGGCATGTCCCTCATCGACCTGGCGCTGCTGCCACTGCGGATCGGACGCCGCGCGGCAGACACTGTGCTCAAAGCCGTCACCCCCGAACCGCGTGGCCGGCAATCGGAACTCGTCGTCATCGGCGGGATGCCCGAAGGCGTGCCCGCCGCGGCATTGCGTCCCGAACCCGAGCTCCCCGCGCCAGAGAGCTGGCCGTTCGGCGAAGACTTCCCCCGCACCTGCGGAACGGGCCGCTACGCCGGCGGCGCGTTCTTCTGGACCGATTTCCTCTACGACGACCACGGCGCCACCGGCCTGCTCGTCGACATCCCGACCGGCGGCCTGGTGCCCCCGCGCGGCACCTACGTCTACCCTGACGGGCCCGCCGCCCGCAACGGCGCCGACATCTTCCGCGTCGCGATCGGCCTCACCGACACCCACACATGGTGGCGCGTCGACTGGAACACCCTGATCGACGCGTCAATCCCGATCGCGCTGTTCACTTTTGACACCGGAGCCGCTCCGGCGGCGACATCAGACACCGACCGCACCGCGGCGCCCACCAACGAGTGGCCCGCCGGGGCCGGTGTCACCTCGGCCGGCATCGACACGGCCCTGCTCATCTCCGCCACAGGCGCGCGGCTGATCGACCTCACGACGCAGTCGTCGACGCCCGTCGAGCACGAGGTCGACATGCAGTCCCGGTCCTTCCTCGCCAAAGTGCCCCGCGCGCTCGCCGAACCGGGAGGCACCTGGACGGTCCGGGTGGCCGCCGGGTTGGCCAACGACGCGGGCGACGGTTTCGCCGACGTGCCCGTCGGTCGCGGCGCGCGGCCCGGCCAGCCGAACGTCTACAACGTCGCCTTCCGTACCCACCAGCAGGAGAAGGCGCACCTGAACTTCTGGTCGGATCAGGCCCAAGCCGAAGCACTCAGCGACGGCGACGTCACCGAGTTCTCGGTTCCGCTCGCCTGGGACCAGCTCGCCGATCGCGCCACCACCGAAGAGCCGATCGTGGGCGGTACCTCCACCCGCTGGTACGTCTCCTCGATCGAGCTGGGCCAGGGCGTCGCCAAGACGAACATCCTGAGCACCGATCCCCAGTTCCTCGGCCGCGTGCAGCCCTACTCCGCGTGCCTGCCCTCGACGTACACACCCGGCCGACAGCTGCCGTTGACGCTCCTCCTGCACTCACTTGCGTTGGGGCAGAACCAGTTCGCCGCGATCGACCCGCGTCTGCTGCACCAGGTCTGCGAGGACCGCGAATCGGTGGTGGTGACGCCGCTGGCCCGCGGTCCGTCGTGCTGGTACTTCGACGAAGGCGAACTCGACGTGTGGGAGGTGTGGGCCCGGGTGGCCGAACAGCTCGGCACCGATCCCAACCGCACCGTCGTCTCCGGCTACTCCATGGGCGGCTACGCGGCCTACAAACTGGGACTGACATACCCGGAGGTGTTCGCCCAGGCCGTCGTGCTGGCCGGACCGCCCGTCTGCGGGGTGCGGCTGCTGCCCGACGTCGACGTCCCCGGCGACCTCGACTTCGATTCGCACTGCGCCCGTGAAGGCGATACCTGGGAACTGCTGCCCAACGGGCGGTGGCTGCCGTTCGTCATCGCCCACGGCGTGCTCGACCAGTTCGTGCCGATCACGTCGGTGCTGTCCCAGGTGCTCGAACTCGACCGGCTGGGCTACCGCTACCGGTTCACCGTCTACCCGTTCGAGGATCACGTGACGTGGGTGCTCGACGACGAGTTCGACGATCCGATCGCCCACGTGGGCACCGGGCTCCGCCAGCCCGACCCCGGTCACATCACCTACTCGTGGTACCCGGAGCTGGTGCGGCCCGATCTCGGCCTTGGGCCCCAGCACGTTTGGTGGTTGTCGAATCTGTCGGCCGATCCCGACCTGGCCGGCAGGCGTGGCGCCGTCGCGACCGTCGACGCGCGGTCGTATGCGCGCCCTGACCCGACGCGCACGATCCGCCGTCGGCGCGGCGTCGAACCCGACCTCGACCTGTCCCCCGGCCTGTACACCGAACTGCTCTGGCGCACAGGCCCGGGCGTCGAGCCCATGCCGTTCCTGACACTGAAGCTGACCGGCGTCGCGGGCATCACCGTCGACGTCGCCCGGGCCGGGCTCGCGTCGCTGGACACGTCGAGCATCGATATCTCCACCGACACCGAGACGCGTATCGAACTCGGCGCGTTGCCGCCCGATGTGGCGGTTCTGCTCGACGGCGAACCGACCGGAGCCGACGTGCGGGTGCCCGTCGGGCGGTACACCATCGCCCTGACCGCGGCGACCGTGCCCTCGAAAGAGGTGATGGCGGCGTTGCTGCGCCGGTAACATCCCGCGCGTGCCGGACGCTCCTCGTGTCGACGCCGAGCAGCGTCAGGTGTCGGGGCTCGCCGCTGTCATGACGGTGCTCGCCATGGGCCTCGGCTATGCGATCGCGATCGGCGACCCGACCACCTTCTCGGCCAACCTGCAACTGGTCTCGGCCGGCGTGGGCATCACCGGATCCACCGCGACGTTCGTCGCCAGCCTGGCCACCCTCACCCTGGCCGCCGCCGTCCTCAGCGCTGGTGCGCTGGGCGACCTGTACGGCATGCGGCGGATGTATCTGTTCGGGCTGGCCGGGGCGATCGCGTTCAGCGTGCTCGCCGCCGCGGCGCCCGCACCGGCGGTGTTGATCGTCGCCCGCGCGGGTGCCGGTGTGACGCTGGCGTTCCTGATCGGTCTGTCGCTTGCGATCACCAACGCGGTGTTTCCGCCGGGCCGGCGGGCCGCGGCGATCGCGGCGTACTTCGGTGTCGGCTACGCCGTCGCGACACCGATGCCGGCGATCAGCGGCATGCTTGGCCATGCGATCGGTTGGCGGGCCTGTTTTTTCGTGGCGCCGGTGATCGGTGTTCTCGGCTTGCTCGTCACGTGGCGGTTCGTGCCCGAGACGGTGCGCGCGGACCGTCGGCTCGACGTGCTCGGGATGGCGTTGTTCGCCGTCGCGCTGCTGGGGCTGATCTTCGGTGTTTCGCGCATCGAGACCGGGATCAACACCGTGGGACTGGTCGCGATCGGCGTCGGCCTGCTGGCCGGGTGCGCATTCGTCATGCGAGAGTTGCGGGTTGAGGATCCGGCGCTCGACATGCGGGTGTTCCGGTCGGGCCGGTTCAACGCCGCCGTGACCGCAGGCGTGCTGTTCAACATCGTGCTCGGCGGGTCGATGGTGTTGCTATCGTTCTATCTCGTCACCGTCCGCAAGGAGTCACACGAGCTGTTCGGCCTGCTGCTGATCCCCGCTACCGCGCTGGCCGCCGTCGCCGCCACCTCCGCAGGGCCCACCGCGAACCGGTTCAGCCCGCGCACCGTGATGATCACCGGGCTCCTGGTCATGCTCGGCGGGCTGCTGTCGATGAGGCTCTTCGATCTCGACACGACGCGGACGACGGTGTTCGTCACCACCGCGCTGATCGTCGTCGGCGGCGCGCTCGTCACGACGCCGCAAGCCACGATCATGATGAGCAGTGCGCCAACCGATCTCGGCGGCGCGGTCTCAGCCGTCAAGAGCGCGGTCAACGAAGGCGGATACTCGCTCGGCCCTGCGCTTTTCGCGCTCGTCGGCATCAACCTGTTCCTCACCGACAGCGCGCACGACCTGTCCCGCTCCGGCATCACGCGCGCCGAGACCCGCGAGGCGCTGCTGACCGTGCACGGCGGTCACGGGGCGCAGATGGTCAACCCCGAGCAGGCCCGGCTGGTGGTGGAGCAGGCGCCGCACAACGCCGTCGACGCCATCCACACGCTGAGCGTGATCATGGCCGTCGGCCCGATCGCGGCGATCATCCTGGCGCTGTGGTTGATCAAGCCCGCGAACCGCTCAGCAGGCGGCCAGTAGTTCGTCCAGCGCGGTTTCGAACCGGTCGGCGAGGTCCCACAGATCGTTGACCAGCTTGCGGCACGCGATGATCCCGACGTTCAGCTTGCCGGTCAACGACATCACGGTGATGTTGAGCCCGGAGCCGTGGAAGATCGGGCCGAGCGGGTAGAGCGCCTTCATCTCGGCGCCCATCGCGTACAGCCTGTCCTGCGGCCCAGCCACATTCGAGATGATCACGTTGTGGATCGGCGTGTGCTTCAGCGGCGTGTGGGACAGCACCTCCATCGCCATGCCGAACAGTGCGGGCGGCAGCGCCTGCGTCACGTCGGCCAGCAGGGTGGGAGCGATGTCGGCGCTGTGAGCCTTTGCGCGCGAACTGGATTCGGCGATGGTGCGCAGCCGTTCGCCGGGATCGTCGATATGGGTCTGCAGGTTGTTGAAGAAGCCGGAGAGCTTGTTGCGGCCGGGCCGGTCGGACTTGTCGTGCACCGACGCCGGGACCACCGCGATCAGCGGATCGTCCGGCAGCTCGCCGCGCTTGAGCAGGTACTCGCGCAACGCTCCGGCACACAGCGCCATCACCACGTCGTTGAGTTTGACGTCGAAGGTGTTCTTGACCCGCTTGACGTCGTTGAGGTCGAGCTGCGCCAGCGCGATGGTGCGGTCGGAGGTGATCTCGGCGTTGAACACCGTCGCCGGAGCCGAGAACGGGGCGGCCATGGCGGTGCCGGAGCGGGCGCGGGTGATCGTGCTGAAGACGGTCGACAACGTGGCGGGTACCGCTCTGGTCAGTTGCCACGGACGGGTGAAAGCACGCACCAAACCATCGGCCACGATCTCGAATGGCCTGGCGCCGCCGACGCCCTCGACGGGCTCGGGTGGGGGGCCGTCGGGTTCGAGGTCGCACAGCTTGCTGATCAGGTTGGCCGCCGACACCCCGTCCACTGCCGCGTGATGCACCTTGATCATCAACGCGACGTCGCCAGCGTCGAACGGATCGGTTTCGTGGATGCCCTCGATCACCCACATCTCCCACAACGGCTTGCTGCGGTCCAGGGGTGCCGCGGCGATCCGCGAACAGACATTGATCAGTTCGTTGCGCCCGCCGGGCGCGGGCAGCGCGATGCGGTGCAGGTGGTACTCGAGGTCCAACTCGTCGTCGTCCACCCACACCGGATGATCGAGGTTCAGCTGACTGTTGGCGAGTTTTGCCCGCAGCTCCGGCAGAGCCTCCAAGCGCGTGGCCAGATGCTCGCGGACTCGGTCGAAGTCGTAGCCACCGGGGATCGTCGACGTATCAAGGCAGGCGATTGAACACACATTCAGTGGGACACTGGATGATTCGCTGTAGAGCATCGTCGCGTCGAATGCACTCAGCCGTTCCATTCACAAGGCGTACCCGAGTTGACAGGTGCGTCAAACCATGAGCGAAGTTACTGCCGATTCAGCCCTGCTTGGTGGCCTGCGGGGCGTGGCGGGCAACCGTCGCGTCCATCGCCTCGCGCAGGGCGGGCATCTCATCGACCAACCGGGCGAGGTCGTCGCGGTTGATGTGGAGCACGTCTGCTCGCCCCGTCGTCGTCACGGTCGCGTTGCGCAGTGCACCGCGGCGCAGCACCGATTCGCCGATCACCTCGCCGGGGCCGACGACGGCGATGCGGTCGTGGCCGACGTAGACGCCGACCTCACCGCTGAGCAGGATGTAGCAGGCGTCCGACGGGGTCTGCTCCTGGATCAGCGGCCACGGTCCTGACGTCGACGTGCGATGCGCCGCTTCGACCAGGCGTCTGAGGTCGCTGTCGGAGAACGTCGAGAAGGTCTCGAACTCACGGAGGCGACGGGCGTCCTGTTCGATCTCCTGTTTACGAGCCTGTTCGCTTTCGCGGGCGTACTTGCGGTTGTCCATGAGGTCCCCGATCTGCGGTGTTCCTGGCCGAACGGTAGTCCTCCTGCTGCGATTTGTGCACAGAAACGAGCGCTGAGCGCTCCTAGATGTGCACAAGTCGCCGGTCAGCGGGCCGCCGAGCCGTACTCCAGCGCCGGTTCGGCCGAGTCGACCTTGCCGTTGCTCGAAATCGTCAGCAGGCCGGGCTGCACGTCGTACCGCGCGCCGTCGGCCGGATTGGTGGCGACGAACCCGCCGCCCATCGGCTGCGCATTGAGCTGCACGTTTGCCCCGTCGCGCAGCCGCTCTCCGCGGTACTGATAGGTGCCTTGGCCCGACTCGCAGATCACTGCTAGCGACTGTGCCGTCCGGATCGCCGCGACCGGCGTGCTCCCCGCGTCGCAGCGCGTGGTGTGCCCGATGAAGCCCTGCGAGTCCGTACCCGACACCCCGGCGATCGGAGGTCCGGTGGTCGTCGGCGTCGTCGTGGTGGTCGTCGTCGACGGTGCGGTGGTCGTGGGCGGAGTCGTCGTCTCGGTCGTCGTCGACGGCGGCACGGCCTGCGGCGTCTGCGGCGCGGACCCGCCGTTGTCGCCGAACGCCAGCACCATGGCCAGCACCACCGCGGCGGTGAACAGCACGACCGTCGTCACCACCAGCCCGACCTGCGCCGGACCGAATCGCTTGCGGTTCGTCGGTGGCGGCGGCTGCGGCGCGTACATCGGTTGATAGCGCGTGCTCGCCGGGTTCGGGTCGACGGCCGAGAACCGGCGCGTCGACGGAGCCGGCGGCGGTGGCGGGGCTACCGGCATCGCAACCGGTGGCTGCTCGGCCGCAGCGGCGGCCGCCTTGGCCAACTCACCGGCCGTCGTGTAGCGATCGGTCGGCTTCTTCGCCATGCCGCGCTCGATGACCTCGTCGAACGCCCGGCTGATGCCGCGTCGCATGATGCTCGGGCGCGGCGGCGGCGAGAACAGGTGTGCGCCCATGATCTCGCGCAGGTCGCCGGAGTCGTACGGCGCGCGGCCGGTCAGGCATTCGTAGAGCAGGCAGGTCAGCGAGTAGATGTCGGAGGCCGGGCCGCCGCGTTCGCCGCTGATGCGTTCCGGCGCCATGTACGCGCACGACCCGATGACCAGGCCGGTCTTGGTGACGTTGGCTTCGCCGCCGCCGTGCGCAATGCCGAAGTCGACGATGTAGGCGAAATCGTCGTGGGTCAGCAGCACGTTCTCTGGCTTGATGTCGCGGTGTACCAGCCCATTCGAATGCGCGGCGTCCAGCGCGGCCGCGACCTGGGTGATGATCGACACCGCCCGCGTCGCGGGCAACGGGCCGGCGGTCCGAATCAACTCCTTGAGGCTGGCTCCTTCGACGAGGCGCATGTCGATGTAGAGCACACCGTCGATGTCGCCGAAGTCGTGAACGGGGATGACGTGCGGTTCCTGCAGGCGCGCGGCGACGCGCGACTCACGCCGGAAGCGTTCCTGAAAGTTGGGATCGGCCGCCATATCCGGACGGAGCAGCTTGATGGCCACGGTCCGTTCCTTTGCGGTGTCCCACGCCCGGTACACCTCGCCCATGCCGCCGACGCCGATCAGAGACTTCAGCTCATACGGCCCGAATCGCGTGCCCAGACGGGAACCGCCCTTCGGGGAGCTCACATGCCATCCTTTCTCTTTCCGACACCAGCGCAGCAACCAGTGGTGTTCCCGCAACGCCGTCTTACGTAACCCGCTCCCCGCAGCGGGTGGCCCGGCGACTCCGATATCGCAGCAGCGCAGGCGATTTCCTCAGTGCGCCAGGCTACCGACTATTTCGTCGCGGTGAATGCGACGGTCACGGCGTCGGCGACCTTCATCGAGCCCATCAGCATCGAGTACGGCTTGAGGCCGAAGTCAGAGTGCCGCACGATGGTTTCGCATGACATACGCCACACACCGTCGGCTTCCTGCACGGCCACGTCGACGACCTGGTCGCGTGTCTTGCCGTTGATCTGCAGCGTTCCGGTGAGACGGTATCGGTCGCCGGTCTTCTCGATGTCGCTGGTTTCGAACTCGATGCGCGGAAAGCGCTTCGCATTCAGCACTTTCAGCGCGTTGGACCGCGCGAGTGCCTTCTCCGGTCCGGTCAGCGGCGTCACACCACCCTCCCCGCTGAGCACCTCGAGCGAGTCCACGTGCACCGTCAGCGTCACCTCGGATGGTTCGCCGTCGGACCATCCGACCGTGACATGCCAGGTGTTCACGGCGATGGTCAGGCGGTGACCCATCTTTGCCGCCCGGCCCTCGACGCCGGTGCGGATCCTCAGCTCGCCATCCGACTGGTCCAGGTTCCAGGTTTGCGCGGTCATAGTGTCCATTGTCGCGGTGGCGCCGTTTCGCCAGCGCGGGCACGGGTACCTGCCGACAATGGAGTCAGCCCACTTCACCGATATCACCGTGTCCGTCGACGGCACCGAACACTCCGTGCACGTCGACAACCGCGTCACCCTGCTCGACCTGCTCCGCGAACACCTCGGTGTCACCGCCCCCAAGAAGGGTTGCGACCACGGCCAGTGCGGGTCGTGCACGGTCCTGCTTGACGGCCGCCGTGCCACCACCTGCCTCGCCTTCGCCGTCGCTCACGACGGCGCCGAGATCGTCACCGCCTCAGGCCTCGGTGACGGCGACGCTCTGCATCCCGTCGCCCAGGCGTTCCTCGACCACGACGGCTTCCAGTGCGGGTACTGCACCCCAGGCCAGATCTGCTCGGCCGTCGGCATGCTCGACGAGGTCAAGTCCGGCGCGCCCAGCCACGTCACCGACGATCTCGAAAAGCCACCCGAACTCTCCGATGATGAGATCCGCGAACGCATGAGCGGCAACCTCTGCCGGTGCGCCGCCTATCCGAACATCGTCGCCGCCATCAGCGAGGCCGCGCGATGATCCCGTTCGACTACCACCGCGCCACCAGCGTCGCCGACGCGGTCACCACGGTCGCCGAGCGTCCCGACGCCGTGTTCCTCGCCGGCGGCACCAACCTCGTCGACCACATGAAACTCGGCATCCTCGAACCGTCCCTCGTCGTCGACGTCGGCCACCTGCCGCTCACCGATATCGAGCAGCTGCCCGACGGCGCCCTGCGCGTCGGCGCGGACGTCCGCAACAGCGACCTCGCCGCCCACCCCGTGGTCCGCAGCCGCTACCCCGTCCTCGCGCGGGCGTTGCTGTCGGCGGCCTCCGGCCAGTTGCGCAACCTCGCGACCACCGCCGGAAACCTGTTGCAGCGCACCCGATGCGTGTACTTCCAGGACGTCACCACACCGTGCAACAAGCGCACGCCGGGCGAGGGATGCTCCGCGATCGGCGGCTACGTGCGCTACCACGCGATCCTCGGCGCCTCCGAACACTGTGTGGCCGTGCACCCTTCGGACATGGCCGTCGCGATGGCCGCGCTCGACGCGCAGGTCGTGTTCGTGGACGCCGACGGCGAACACCGCCGATCACTGACGGAATTTCACCGCCTCCCCGGCGACCGCCCCGACCGCGACACCGAGTTGCCGCCCGGCGCGCTGATCACCGCGGTCGAGATCCCTGCGCCGCCAAACGGAGCCCGGTCGACGTACCGCAAAGTGCGCGACCGCGCCTCCTACGCGTTCGCGTTGACGTCGGTGGCCGCAGAACTCGTCGTCGACGACGGCAGCGTCACGAGCGCCCGCATCGCGCTCGGCGGCGTCGCCCACAAACCGTGGCGTGCACGCCGCGCCGAAGAGGTCCTCACAGGTGCGCCGGCCACCGAAGACACGTTCCGACGGGCCGCAGACGCCGAACTCGGGGATGCACAACCGTTGCCGGGCAACGAGTTCAAGGTCGAACTCACCCGCCGCACCATCATCGCCACCCTGACCGAAGTGAGCGAGCAACGATGACCACCCTCGAACCTCGCGCCATCGGTAAGCGTGTCACCCGTCTCGACGGGCCCGCCAAGGTCACCGGGACCGCGGACTATGCCTACGAGTACGCGGTCGAGAACGCCGCCTACCTTCATCCGGTCCAAGCCACCATCGCCAACGGCCGCATTACGACCATGGACACCTCCGCCGCCGAAGCGGTCGACGGAGTTCTGGCCGTGCTCACGGTGTACGACAAGTCTCAGTTGGCTGACACCTCCAACGGTGACCTCACGATCCTTCAGGGCCCCCAGGTGAATTATCGCGGCCAGTTGATCGGCGCCGTGGTGGCCGAGAACGCCGAGACCGCCCGTCATGCAGCGGGTCTGGTGCAGGTCGAGTACAACGCTTCCCCGCACGACATCGAACTCCGCGCCGACGATCCGAAGCTGTATGCGCCCGAGCAGGTCAACGCGGGCTATCCGACCGACACCGCCGAGGGCGACGCCGAAGCCGCGCTGCGCGACGCGTCGGTGGTCGTCGATCAGACATACTCGACACCGCACGAGCACAACAATCCGATGGAGCCGCACGCCTGTATCGCTCTGTGGGACAACGACACGCTGACGCTGTGGGATTCGACGCAGGGCGTCCACGTGGTGCGCAAGGAGATGGCGACGACGTTCGGCCTCGACCCCGAACAGGTGCGCGTCATCGCGAAGAACGTGGGCGGCGGGTTCGGCTCCAAGGGTGCGCCGCACTCGCACAATGTGCTGGCGGTGATGGCGGCGCAACGGGTTCCGGGACGGCCGGTGAAGTTCGCGGTCACCCGGCAGCAGATGTTCGACTTCGTCGGATATCGCCCGCCGACCATTCATCACCTGCGCCTCGGTGCCGAGCGTGACGGGACGTTGACGTCGGTGAGCCACGACGTGATCACCCAGACCGCTACGGTCAAGGAGTTCGCCGAGCAGGCCGCGGTCCCCACGCGCATGATGTACGCGGGTACGAATCGCAAGACGTCACACCGGCTGGCGGCGCTCGACGTGCCCGTCCCGTTTTGGATGCGCGCGCCCGGCGAGTGTCCCGGCATGTTCGCTCTCGAGGTCGCGATGGACGAACTGGGCGTCGCGTGCGGCCTCGACCCGATCGAGCTGCGCATCCGCAACGAACCCGACGTCGACCCTGAGACCGGTAACCCATGGTCGGACCGCCGCCTGGTCGAGTGCCTGCAGACCGGTGCGGAGCGGTTCGGTTGGGCATCGCGTGACCCGGAGCCTGGAACCCGTTGCGAGGGTGAGTGGTTGGTCGGTACGGGTGTGGCGTCCGCGGTGTATCCCGCGATGATCCAGCCGGGCAACAGCGCCCGCGTCGAATGTGTCGCCCCGGGCCGCTACACGGTCGCGATCGGTGCCGTCGACATCGGCACCGGCACGTGGACGGCGTTGAGCCAGATCGCCGCCGATGCGCTGGGCTGCGAGCTCTCGGCGATCGACCTGCAGATCGGCGACACCGATCTGCCCGCCGCATCGGTGGAGGGCGGTTCGTCGGGCATCAGCTCGTGGGGTCGCGCCATCGTCGCTGCGGCACAACAGTTCCGGCACGACCACGGCGACCACCCGGAGGTCGGCGTCACCACCACCGCGGAGGCGCCGGAGAACGAGGAGGCGCCGAACTTCGGAATGTATTCGTTCGGTGCGCATTTCGTAGAGGCGCGGGTCAGCCGGCATACGGGCGAGATCCGAGTGTCGCGGATGCTGGGTGTGTTCTCGATCGGCCGGGCGATCAACCCGGCGACACTGCGCTCGCAGTTGATCGGCGGCATGACGATGGGACTGTCGATGGCGCTGCATGAGGAGAGCGTGCGTGATCCCCGCTTCGGCCACATCGTCACCCGGGATCTGGCGACGTACCACATCAGCTCGCACGCCGACGTCCCCGCGATCGAGGCAATGTGGCTCGACGACGTCGACAAGCACGCCAACCCGATGGGCTCGCGCGGCGCGGGTGAGATCGGCATCGTCGGCTCTGCCGCGGCGGTGGTCAACGCCGTCTATCACGCCACGGGCATCCGGGTGCGGGATCTGCCCGTGATGTGCGACGCGCTGCTGGGCTAAGGCCGTAACACGAGGCTGCCGACGGTTTGTCGGTCGACGAGTGCGCGGTGCGCTTCGACGACGTCATCGAGGCGGTACTCGGTGACTTTCGGGCGGAGTCGGCCGTCGGCGGTGAATGCGAGGAGGTGTTCGAGGGCCTGGCTGAACGCGTTCGGGCGACTGCGCCAACCCATCAGGGAGTAACCGGTCACCGTGAGGTTCTGTGTCATCAAGGCCATCCCCGAGTACGTCGGCGGGGTTCCACTTGCGGCTCCGAACGTGACGATCCGGCCGAACGGCGCGATGCAGTTCAGGGTGTCTTGCGAGGTTTGACCGCCGACGGAGTCGAGCACGAGGTCGACCCCACGCCCGTCGGTCAACTCGAGCACGATCTTGGCCCATCCGGCTTCGGAGTAGTCCACGGCGAAGTCGGCGCCGTACGACCGAATGTGGTCGAGTTTCTGCGGAGTTCCCGCCGTGCCGATGACGACGCCAGCGCCGAGTAGCCGGGCGAGTTGGATCGCGAGGGTCCCGACACCACCCGCGGCGGCGTGCACCAGCACAATATCGCCGGATGTGATTCTCCCGGCATCGCGCAATGTCTGGTAAGCCGTCACGCCGTGAACCCAGAGGATGGCCGCATCACGACCGTCCACCGAATCAGGCAGCGGCACAACCGAATCAGTCTGTGCGATGGCGAACTCGGCGTAACCGTGCTCGACCATGCCCGCCACGCGTGAGCCCACGGCCGGTCCGCCAGAGCAGGAGCGCCGGACCGTGCCGGCGACCTGTTGCCCCAATCCCGCCGGCAGGTCGAAGGTCCCGAACGCCCCCTGCCGCTTCATCACGTCGCCGTAGGTGACGCCGGCGGCATCGACCTCGATCAATACCTCATCCGGTCCAGGCACCGGCACCGCGCTGTCGTCGACGCGCAGCACTTCTGATCCACCGAAGTCGGTCATCCACACTGCTTTCATCGTTGCCCCAGTACGGGTTCGGAGACTGCGCGACGTACGTCCGCGACCAAAGACCTCGGGTTCTTCGCGACGCCGCGATACGCGATGTAGCCGTCCGGGCGGATGAGCACTGACCCACCGTCGGCCAGGCCGTAGGCGTCGGCGACTGCCGGGTCGGCAACCTGCACGACGCTCACCTGAGCGTCCAATGCGGCTGGCGGCGCGGCGCCGCCGAGGAGCAGCAGAGTGTGCCGCTCATTGTCCAGCAGGTCGAAGAGTCGGGTTGCTGAGCCGTCCGGAGCGGTGAACACTACGTCGGGTGCTCGATCGCCGACGTCAGTACGGTCCGGCGGGGCCGAACCGGAACCGTCGTGATAGGACACGTCGATCTGTGAGATCGCGCGCAACAGGGTGCGCTGGACCGGTCGACGCGCCAGGATGTGCGGAGCGATGGTGCGGCGCATCTTCGTGCTCACCGGATTGCGCAGCAGGGTCATTCGGGTGATGCGCCGGGTTCCCTTGACGAGTCGTCGGGCGACCGGCGCCCGCTCGGCGGCGTAAGTGTCCAGCAGCGCTCGGTCCGCCTCACCCCGCACAACTGCCGCGAGTTTCCAGCCGAGGTTGAAGGCGTCCTGGATGCCGGTGTTCATGCCCTGCGCGCCGACCACCGAGTGGATATGGGCGGCGTCGCCGATGAGGAAAGCCCGCCCGGCCGAGTGGGATTCGACTCTGCGTTGGTTGATCCGGAATCTGCCGGCCTGCCTGACTTCGGCGATCTTGGCACCTGGGGGCGCGCAGACATCGACGGCGCGTTGCAATTCGACCTGTGTCACGTCGCCGGTGGGCGCGGGCTCCTCGTATTGTGCGACCGCTATGCGATGCCAGCCGTGCAGCATCGGAAAGTAGGCCACGAACCTGCCCCGGTTGAGGAAGGCGAAGAACTCGTCGCCGGGAAGGTCCCAGTCCATTCGGAGATCGGCGACAGCGAAGTTCTCCTCGAACGATGAGCCCAGGAACCGCAGCCCGAGTTGTCGGCGGACGCTGCTGTGCGCCCCGTCCGCGCCGACGATCCAGCTCGCCCGCACCGTTTCGCTGCTGCCGTCGGGCCGTCGCGCTTCGACGCTCACGTGATCGGCGTGCTGAGTGAGCGCCACCATCTCGACCTGATGCTCGACGTGGGTGCCGAGCGCGGCGAGGTTCGCGGTGAGGACCTCTTGCACTTCGTTCTGCGGGATCATCAGCAGGAATGGGTAGGGCGATGCCAGACCGGCGAAGTCGGCTCGCAGGATCTGACGGTTCTCGCTGAACACGTTGAAGACTCGCGCTTTGAGCCCGCGCGCGAGCAGCTGTTCGATGATCCCCTGTCGATCGAAGAGTTCGAGGCTGCGAGCCTGCACGCCCAGTGCGCGCGTCTCGGTGTTCGGCCCGGCGGCGGCGTCGATGATGCGGGCGCGGATACCGCGGCGGACCAGTTCATTCGCCATCGTCAAACCGGTGGGTCCCGCGCCGACGATCAGCACATCGATGTGGCCCGCGTTCATGAATCCTCCTCTGCGGGAATCTTGGCGGCCAGGAGCCGCTCGAACACCTCGACGAGCTTGCGTCGGTGCGCGGCCTGATCCAGATCGGTCAGCGGAGCGTACGCCTCATGCAGTCCCTGCAGGGCGCCGAGCAGGACGACGGCGGTGAAATGCGGATCACTAACGCTGAATTCGCCCTGCTGCACGCCTTCTTCGATCAGCGCTGTCACGGCGGGCAGCACGTCGGCGGCGACCTGCGCGGTCACGCGGTGGTGCATATCGGTAAACGCCCGCGAGTACAGATCAGCGATCAAACCCGAGGTGGCGGCATCAGTTAGTTCCCGGTAGCTGAAGTGAAAGTCCATAAGGCGCGCAGTCGGGGACCTCGAGTGGTCCGTCAGCGCCGCTATCCACGTGTCTGCGATCTGCTGCGAGGCCGCAAGCACGCAGGCTTCGAACACCTCGTCCTTGGATCGAAAGTGATGGTAGAAGCAGCCTTTCGCGACGCCGAGCTCGCCGATGATCGCGGCGACGGTGGTCTTTTCGTACCCGTTCTCCGTGAACAGCCTGAGCGCGGCGCCGACGATTTCGCTCTTCCGCACTTCGGGTTGCTTTATCTCCCGCACCTGTCCTAGGCTACAGACCGACGGTCGGTCTGTCTAGGAGGTGCCATGCGAAACGTTCTCCAGACCCAGCATCGGGTCGACCTGAGCGCCGGAGTCATCGAATACTCGGACACTGGCGGCGACGGCCCCGTCGTCGTGCTGTTGCACGGGGTCAACATGGATAACTCTCTGTGGGACAACGTCGTTGCGCGGCTGGCGCCCGAGCATCGCTGCATCTCTCCCACCCTGCCGCTGGGCAGCCACCGACGTCCGATGAGACGTGGGGCGCTGGTGACCCATGAGGGCGTCGCGGCGCTGGTCGGCGAGTTCATCGACCAGTTGGATTTGCACGACGTCACGCTGGTACTCAACGACTGGGGAGGTGCACAGTTCCTGGTCGCCGAGGGCGCGGAGCGGATCGCCGCACTGGTCCTGGTTGCCTGCGAGGCTTTCGACAACTTCCCGCCAGGATTACCGGGGAAGGCCATTGCCTCCAGCGTGAAAATTCCTGGCGCCCTGTGGTTGACGATGCAGCTGCAGCGGTTCGGCTGGTTCCGCCGCGCCCCTGGCGGCTGGGGCTGGATGGCCAAGCATCCGGTACCCAAAGACGTGATGGATCAATGGTTCCGTCCCGCATTGGTCGACAGCGGAGTGCGGCGCGACCTGCGCACCTTCGCGGGCTCAACGCCCAGCCGGGTGCGATTGGCCGAGCTGACGGAACAGCTTCGGGCCTTCGACCGGCCCGTACTCGTGGTGTGGGCGCCCGAGGACAAAGTGATGCCCGCTGAGCACGGCCGGCGTCTGGCGTCGCTGTTCCCGCGCGGCCGCCTGGTCGAGATCGGCGACAGTTACACCCTTATACCGCTGGATCAGCCCGCCCGCCTCGCCGACGAGCTGCGAGAGTTCATCGGGGCGGGGGCCCTCAGATCGGGGGGTACGGCAGGCTGAACTCGTCGGCGAGCAGGCTCTGGACGATGATCATCGCCGCCTTCGATCCCGCGGCGATCGCACCCGCCACGTAAGGCTGCTCGCTGCACAGGTCGCCCGCCGCGAACACGCCGCTGGCCTCGGTGCGGTGGATCGGGTCGATGCTGATGGTGTCGGCGGCCAGCGGGCCCGGTGTGCACGCGGCGCCCAGCTGGTCGGCGAGCGCTGAGCGTTGCTTGAGGGGCGCCTCGACGAGCAGGCCGTCGCGCGCGAGCCGGTCACCGTCGGCGAAGGCGATCGCGCTCAGTTGTCCGTCCTCGCTGAGCAATTCGACGACACGACGGTCCTCGATGGTCACGTTGGCGGCCTTCAGCACCCGCTTGTCCTCGGGCGTTAGATCGGTGCGCCCGTCGGTCAGCAGCACGACGTCGTCGCTCCAGCCGCGAAGCATCAGCGCCGAGTGCATCGCCTCCTCGCCGGCGGCCATGGTGGCCAGCCGCTTGTCGCGCATCTCCCAGCCGTGGCAGAACGGACACTGGAAAACCGAGGTGCCCCACAGCTCGGCGAGCCCGGGCAGGTCCGGCGGGTTGTACTGCATGCCGGTCGCCAGCAGGACCCGCTTCGTGAGAATCGGATCGCCATCGTCGGGTTCGAGGATGAAGCCGTTGTCGACCGGGCGGCCGCTGATGATCTGGCCGTGCCGGTACTCGACGCTGGGGTAGGCCGACAGCTCGCGGCGGCCTTGCGCGTACAACTCGGCGGGTGGACGCTGGTCGTAACCGAGAAGACCACCAATCACGCTCGAGACGCGGTTGCTCTGTTCGTCGGCGTCGATGACGACCGTGCGTCGTCTCGCGCGCCCCAACACGAGGGCGGCGCTCAACCCCGCGGCCCCTCCCCCGACGACAGCACATTCCCAATCCATCACCACATCGTTCCCGAGGTGGCCGTCGCGAAACCTCCGCGCCGATGTGCCGAGGTCAGGGGGGTGCTCGAGCGCGGAGTTATCCAGCAAACTCGTTCATAGGGAAACCCCTGATTCCCCGGGTCCCGATTTTTCGTAGCGTTCGTGGTGCGGTCAGTGGTCGTGGGGGTTGTAGCGCCGTCGGGGGACGTTTCACCACCGCGGGGGCCGATCGATGCCCACATGTTGAAGACCGTGGACAACCTGAGGGGAGGCACTGTGTGCCGGACAGAAATACTGGCCTCGCGGCGCTGGGCCGGGCGCATTAAGAACTCTGCTGCGCAGGGGTTTTCGCGATGAGCGCGGGCTGGTTCCCTGATCCCAGCGGCCAGCCGGGGCGGCGCTATCACGACGGCCAGCGGTGGACGCAGCACTTCGTGCCGACACCACCGCCCAGCGTCGCGGCACCGACAGCGGTGGCTGTGGCGGTGTCGTCGGGCGGAGGAACGAACCACGCGCTGCACCTCGTACTGACGTTTCTCTCTTGCGGACTCTGGCTGCCGTTTTGGATTCTGTTCGCGATCATCGGTGGATCGTCTGGATCAGCAATCGCGGTCGGCGGCGGTCCCGGCGGTGTGAACGTCAATACGCGATCCCGGACACCACTGATCGTCGCGGGCGCGGTTCTCGGACTCGTCGTGCTCGGCATCCTTGCCGAGAACCCATGGTTGCTTGTCATCTTGGTCCCCATGGTCGGTGTCGGCGGATTCCTGTTCTGGCGGCACAAGTCTGCCGAGGCTCGAAAAGCCCAAGAGCTACGCGAGCAGTATCGCCGCGACGTTCTGGCGGCTCGCGCCGACTACGAGAGCAGGCTCTATGCCGAGGGCGATCCGGCTGGGATCTACGGGCAGTATCCGCCACCGCCTGTGACGCGGTTCAACGGTGAGCGGCCTACGGTCGGGAGTCAGCGGGGTGTCGACGGATAGGGCTGTTCGTCGCGGTCGGGTGTGAGCGGGACGGTCGCTAGCCCGAGGAGGAACGCGGTCAGGTGGCCGACTTCGGTGAACGTGGGCCGGGCGGCGGCGTTACCGGCCAGCGCGAGCGCGGCGGCGGCCTGGGCACCGGCGCGCCACGGCTTGCGGGTGTAGCCCGACAGGGCGCCGGCCACCCCGAGGACGAAGTAGCTCACGCCGACGTCGCGAGCGTTCTCCGCTCGCTGCGGCGCTCGGCCCTTCCGGATGAGGAACCGCAGGTAGCTCTGGCCGACGTAGGTAGCGACGACGTGCGCGCCGATCCCGACGAGAAGCCAACGCCACCAACCCAACCGGCGCTCCGCGGGGGCGACGACGCCGACGAACACCGGGACGTAGGGCCACCACCTCTGGTCGTCGAGCCAGAACAAGCTGGTGGTGAGGACGCGATGGGGTTCGCTGCGCAGCTGGCGCAGATTCGTGGAATTCCTCCTCTGGATCCGTCGCGACCCCCGATGTCCGGCCGAGCGCTGCACGCGGGTCGTGATGAGCAAGACGAGCAGCCACGCGAAGCTGAACGGGGCGCCGGCGACGGCGCGGAGAAGCCGCACCCGCTGAGATTAGCGCGATTAGCCCGGCAGCCTTGCGGGTAGGTGAGCGTCGTTAGGAGCAGGTGATGACGACTGCAGACTCGGAAATCGACCTCGACGCACTGTCGACTGACGACCATGGATACACCGTCAACGACGAGGACGAAGACGACCCGGTACTGCTCGATCGCGACGGTAAGCCGATCGAGACGTGGCGCGAGCGGTATCCGTACGACGAGCGGATGAGTCGCGACGAATACGAGCGGATAAAGCGGCAGCTGCAGATCGAACTGTTGAAGCTGCAGAAGTGGAGCAAACGCACCGGCGCGCGGCACGTCATCGTGTTCGAGGGCCGGGATGCGGCGGGTAAGGGCGGCTCGATCCAGCGGTTCATGGAGCACCTCAACCCGCGCGGCGCCCGGGTTGTGGCGTTGGAGAAGCCGACGGAAGAAGAGAAGTCGCAGTGGTACTTCCAGCGATACGTCAGGCATCTGCCGACCGCCGGGGAGATGGTGCTGTTCGACCGCTCCTGGTACAACCGCGCCGGTGTGGAGAGGGTGATGGGCTTCTGTACGCCGAAACAGCATGCCGAGTTCATGAGGCAGGCACCGGCGTTCGAGGAGATGCTGGTGAACTCGGGGCTGCACCTCACCAAGTTCTGGTTCTCCGTCTCGCCGGCCGAACAGCGGACGCGGTTCGCGATCCGGCTGGTCGATCCGCTGCGGCAGTGGAAGTTCTCGTCGATGGACATGGAAGCGGTCAACCGGTGGGAGCAGTACACCAGGGCCAAGGAGGAGATGTTCGTCGCGACCGACACCGACTACGCACCGTGGATCGTCGTGAAGAGCAATGACAAGAAGCGCGGACGGATCAACGCGATGCGATACCTGTTGTCGCGCTTCGACTACGACGATAAGGACGACGAGGTGGTCGGCGAGCCGGATCCGTTGATCGTCGGTCGGGCGCTGGAGGACTGAGGGTCAATCGGGCTCGACTGCAGCGGTTTTCGCTGTTCACGGCCATCTCAGCACGGTGAGCGGCGGACGGCGACTTTTTGTCGGTGGTGGGTGTCATGATGCGGTTATGACGTTGACCGGCGCGCCTTGTGGGGCTGAGGAGCTCTCGCCCGATGAGCGCCTGGGGGCGCAGTTCGCTGCGCTCGAGGAGTTGGCTGGTCAACGCAACGCCATCGATGGGCGCATCGTGGACATCGTGGCTGCGATCGAGCGTGAGCGGTCGTGGGGTATCACCGGGGCGCGCTCGGTCAAAGCGCTGGTGGCCTGGAAGCTGGGCCTGTCTGATACCACCGCCAAAACGATCACCGCGATCGCCCAGCGCATCGAGGAGTTCCCCCGCTGCACCGAACAACTACGCCAGGGACAGTTGTCGGCCGATCAGGTCGGGGTGATCGCCCAACACGCCGGCCCAGGCTCTGATGAGCACTACGCGCAGCTGGCGTCGGTGGCCACCGTCAGCCAACTGCGCTTTGCAGCCAAACTCGAACCCCGCCCCGCACCCGAACCGTCGCTGAGCAAAACCGTCGGCGAGCAGTCCACCACCTACCGCATCACCTTGCCCGCGTTGGAGGCCGC